>JAIYDR010000210.1 GCA_027487395.1 Rhodobacter sp.
CTGTTTTCAGCCTTTCAGGGCGGCGCGCGCAAGGGTGGCACCGGGCTTGGCTTGGCCATTGCGGCCGAACTGGTGCGCGGCCACGGCGGGCGACTGGACTTGGCCCGCAGCGACGAGGAAGGCACCGAATTCCTGATCCGCCTGCCCAAACGCCTTGGCATGGCTGATGCGGACTAAGACAGACATCTGCCTTCCTCCACCTTTGCTTTCTCTGCCCAAGTATCTCACGGGGTGGGCGGGTGGGTGTGATCCCCCCGTTTCGGGCAGAGGTCACACCCGGGCCGCGTGACAACCTCCAAGCACAAACTTCTACACGCCCGACATTTTTACCCTTGCGCCCTCCGGCAGGTGGCACTAAACGCAGCCCTCAAGACGGACCCGTAGCTCAGCTGGATAGAGCATCAGACTACGAATCTGAGGGTCGGGCGTTCGAATCGCTCCGGGTCCGCCATTTTCTCCATGAAATCATGCCGCATAGCCGTTGTTGGGTGATGTTCGGTGGTCTGAAACAGCCATCTTTCCGGGGTGGCGCTGACGGACCCTCTCGACATTTCCCGGCCTTCGCTGTCTTGTCTGCCGCGATACGGGACAGGGAGGGCCAAGCAATGCTGACCGGGAAACATCTGATCGCGGGCGAATGGGTGGCGGGTGCGGCGACCTTCCGGTCCAGTCCGGCACATGGCGCAGCCCATGATTATTCCGTGGGCACGCCTGCCCATGTCGATGCGGCTGTGCAGGCGGCAGAGGCGGCGTTTTGGTCGTTCTCGGCGCTCTCGCGCGCGGACCGAGCCGTGTTTTTGGAAACCATCGCTGCCGAAATTGACGCCCGTGGGGCAGAGATCACCGAGATTGGGACGTCCGAGACCGGCCTGCCCGCCGCGCGGCTGGAAGGCGAGCGGGGGCGCACGACTGGCCAGTTGCGGCTGTTTGCTGCCCATATCCGCAAGGGCGACTATCTGGACCCGCGCCATGACGGGGCCTTGCCTGACCGCAAGCCGCTGCCGCGCCCTAATATCCGTCTGATCCAGCGCCCCATCGGCCCGGTTGCGGTGTTTGGCGCGTCGAACTTTCCGCTCGCGTTTTCAACGGCGGGGGGCGACACAGCGTCGGCTCTCGCGGCAGGGTGTCCGGTGGTGGTGAAGGGCCATTCGGCCCATCCCGGCACCGGAGAGATCGTGGCCCAAGCGGTGGATACAGCGATCAAGGCCTGTGGCCTGCATCCCGGCGTGTTCAGCCTGATCCAGGGCGGCAAGCGGGACGTCGGCGAAAGCCTTGTGCAGCATCCGCTGATTCAGGCGGTGGGCTTCACGGGATCCTTGGGCGGTGGACGGGCGCTGTTTGATCTGTGCGCGCGGCGGGCCAATCCGATTCCCTTCTTTGGCGAACTCGGTTCGGTCAATCCGATGTTCCTGTTGCCCCATGCCTTGGCCGCGCGCGGGGCGGCGATGGCAGCGGGGTGGTCTGGGTCCTTGACGATGGGGGCGGGGCAGTTCTGCACCAATCCCGGCATTGCTGTGCTGATCGACGGACCCGAGGCGCAGGGCTTCATTGATGCGGCCAAGGCTGCGGTGGCGCAAGTAGGGCCACAGGTCATGCTGACCGATGGCATCGCGGCAGCTTACCGCGCGGGCCGGGATCGGATCGCGTCAACAGCAGGTGTGCAGGCGGTTTTGACCAGCATGTGTGACCAAAGGAACGCGACACCCTATCTGTTCGAGGTGTCGGGTGATGACTGGCTGGCCAATCACGCCTTGGGCGAAGAGGTGTTCGGCCCCTTGGGCTTGATCGTGCGGGTGCGCGACTTTGACCAGATGCAGGCCATCGCCCGCAGCCTTGAGGGGCAGTTGACCTGCACCTTGCACATGGACGCCGAGGATACCGACCATGCCCGCGCCCTGATGCCGGTTTTGGAGCGCAAGGCAGGCCGCGTGCTGGCCAATGGCTTTCCCACCGGGGTCGAGGTGTGCGACGCCATGGTCCATGGTGGCCCCTATCCCGCCAGCACCAACTTTGGGGCCACCAGCGTGGGCACGATGTCGATCCGCCGCTGGCTGCGCCCGGTCAGCTATCAGAACATGCCCGAGGCGCTTTTGCCCGACGGGTTGCGCTGACGGATAGGGCGGTGATCTGATGGCACGCGAAAGGCCACGGCCTTTCGCGCAGGCCCCCCGCCGCCCGTTCCGGGCGACTCCCCCGGCGGGATTTTTGGGCAAAGGAGAAAGGTAGGGGGTCAGCCCTGTCCTTCGTCTTTCAGAAGCAAGATCAAGGCGAGGACTGAGAGTGCCACGCCAAACAGGACCGCCAAAGGGGGGGCGCCGCGACCAAGGGCGATTTCCCACAGGATCACCCAGCTTGGCACCAGATAGGTATAAGCCATCACCTTGGCCGAGGGCAGGCGCAGGGCGGCGTATTGCAGCAGGACGAAGGTCATCGCACTGGCCGCCACCGCGACATAGACCAGCGTGATCCAGACAATACCGGGCAGGGCCGTCCAGTCGGTGGCGCGGATGGCGGGCAGGCCTGCAAGGCTGAGCGCCAGCCAACCCGCCACCAGCATGCCAAAGGTAAAGGCCAAGGGATGTTCGCCCCGGTTGAACTTGCGGACCAACGGGGCGTAAAGCGCATGGCATATGCAGCCGACAAGGAAGATCACCTCGCCCCGGCCGACATGCAGGTTGATCAGTGCGTGCAGGTTGGCGCGGAAGATCACCCAGAGTGCGCCCACCGCCCCCACCAGCAACGCCAGCCCCATGCGCGCGGTGGTGCGCTGGCGCAAGGCGACCCAGCCAAACACCGCCGCCATCGGTGGCGTCAACGTGAAGACGGCGGAGGTCGAGACGGCTTCGGCAGTTTTCAGGCCTTCAAACATCAGCACGAAATAGGCTGCCATCAAGAGACCAAGGATCAGGTAGCGCCACGGGGCCACCAGCATGGCGCGGGAAAGCTTGCTGCTCAGGAAGGCGGCAATGCCCACCAGCGCCCCTGCCAGCAAAAAGCGCAGCGCGGTGAGGGCCATCGGATCGACAAAGGGCGCGGCCATTGATCCCAATGAGAACGACCCCGCCACCAGCGCCGAAAAGGTCAGCATCGCCAGATGGCCGCGCAGCGAAGGGGTCAGGGTCACAGATCCCACGCCTTTGCCGCCTCTTTCAGCGCGGCGAGGAAGGCTTGCACCTTGCGGGTCCGATGCAGATCGACATGGGTGACGATCCACAAGGGTGCGTCCCATTCGGTGCGAGTGGGGAGGACTTCGATCAGGTCAGGGTAGCGGCTGGCCTGTCGCAGGGGGAGAAAGCCGATTCCCGTGCCAGAAAGCACAGCCGCCTCCATCGCTTGTTGGTCGTTGGTGCGAAAGCTTATTGCCTCGTCGGGGAGGTTGGCGCGCATCCAGCGGGCAAAGGGCGCGCGGCTTTCAGGATTGTCGGCACCGACGAAGTGGTGGTGGGGCAGATCGGTCACCGACTGGGGCAGGCCATGTCGGGCGGCATAGGCAGGGGCAGTGTAGAGCGCGCTTCGCAGGCGTGCCAAGGGCTGCACCACATTGTCCGGTTCTTCGGGCATACTGCCAGCGCGGATGGCCACATGCGCCTCGCCATAGTCCAGCCGGAACACGCGCATGTCGGTCAGAAAGCGCACGATCACGCCGGGGTTGTCGATCTGGAACTGCGACAGCACCGGGCAAAGTAGATCGGCCATGCCGGTGATGGCGGTCACCGTCAACTCGCCCGCCACGGTTTCGCCAAAGCCCTTGATGCGGCTGGCCAGTTGGGCGAAATGCTCATCCGTCATCTGGGCGACTGAGAGCAGGTCTTGCCCAGCCTCAGTCGGGGTGTATCCGCGGGCGTGGCGTTGGAAAAGCCGCGTGCTCAGCCGTTTTTCCAGCGCGTCAATGTGGCGGATGACGGTAGCGTGGTGGACCCCTAACACCTCGGCAGCGCCCGAGACGGTGCCCAGGCGGGCAACCTGATAGGCGGTGCGGATTTCGTCCCAGGTGTCGATGCCCATGCGAATTGGTCCTGTCGCGGGATATGGTCGCGGGTTCTGGTGGGCATCTGGCCGCATCCCGCGCCGCGCCGCAAGGGGCAATGCGCTGTCTGCTTCGCTTGACTCGGGCCGGGCAAAGGCGTAACGCCACCCGCAATTCCCCGGAGGCTTATTCGCTTCCGGTCCCATGGCCAAGGCCGGGATCGCCATCCGTCAGCGCGTTGCGCCCACGGGTGCTGTTCCGCTTTGGGCTTGGGTCTCACCCTCGCCGGTCCCATATCGGGGCCTGATCGCAAAGAACGGAGTGCGCTATGTTCGAGAGCCTGTCAGAACGTTTGGGCAGTGTATTCGACCGCCTGACCAAGGCGGGCGCGCTGACCGAAGCCGATGTGGTGGCTGCCCTGCGCGAAGTGCGCGTGGCGCTGCTGGAGGCAGACGTTTCCTTGCCCGTTGCGCGCGATTTCATCAAGCGCGTGCAAGAGAAGGCCACGGGTGCTGCCGTCACGAAGTCCATCACGCCGGGGCAGATGGTCGTCAAGTTCGTCCATGACGAATTGGTGCGGGTGCTCGCGGGCGATGGTGAGCCTGACGCGCTGAAGATCGACAACCCGCCTGCGACCGTGCTGATGGTGGGTCTGCAAGGCTCTGGCAAGACCACGACGACCGCCAAGCTGGCCAAGCGGTTGAAGGATCGCAACGGCAAGCGGGTGCTTTTGGCCTCGCTTGACACCAACCGCCCGGCGGCGATGGAGCAGTTGGCGATATTGGCAGGTCAGGTCGGCGTGGACAGTCTGCCCATCGTTAAGGGCGAGTCGGCGGTGCAGATCGCCCGTCGTGCCAAGACGCAGGCCGCGATGGGCGGCTATGATGTGCTGTTCCTTGATACCGCGGGCCGCCTGCACATCGACGAAGTGCTGATGGATGAGGTGCAGGCCGTCCGTGACATCGCCCAACCGCGCGAGACGCTGTTGGTGGTCGATGGTCTGACCGGGCAGGATGCGGTGAAAGTCGCCGCCGAGTTTGACGGCAAGGTCGGCATCACGGGCGTCGTGCTGACGCGGATGGATGGCGACGGGCGCGGCGGTGCGGCGCTCTCGATGCGCGCCATCACCGGCAAGCCGATCCGCTTTGTCGGTCTTGGCGAAAAGATGGACGCGCTTGAGACCTTTGAGGCCGAGCGTGTGGCGGGCCGCATTCTTGGCATGGGCGATATCGTTGCGCTGGTCGAAAAGGCGCAAGAGACCTTTGAGGCCGAGCAAGCCGAACGCATGGCCAAGCGCTTTGCCAAGGGCCTGTTCAACATGAACGACCTGCGGATGCAGCTTGAGCAGATGATCAAAATGGGCGGCATGTCGGGGCTTATGGGGATGCTGCCTGGCATGGGCGGCATGGCGAAAAAGGCCGAAGAGGCCGGCATCGACGACAAGATGCTGCGCCGCCAGATCGCGCTGATCCAGTCGATGACCAAAAAGGAACGCGCCAACCCGGATATGCTGCAAGCCAGCCGCAAAAAGCGGATCGCGGCGGGGGCAGGGATGGACGTGTCCGATCTGAACCGTCTGCTGAAACAGCACAAGCAGATGGCCGAGATGATGAAGAAGATGGGCAAGGGCGGCATGATGAAGCAGGCCATGAAGCAGATGATGGGGAAGGGTGGTCTGCCCGATCCTTCCAAGATGACGCCAGAACAGTTGGAAGAGGCCGCAAGGGGCATGAAACAGGGGCTTGGCGGGATGCCCGGTCTTGGCGGCATGCCGCGCGGGATGACGCTGCCCTCGGGCCTTTCGGGGCTGATGCGGAAGAAATGAGCCTCGTTCCGACCCTTCACACCCGTCGCCTGACGCTCCGTCCCATGGTTTCGGCCGACTTTCCGGCCTATGCGACCATGATGGCCTCGGCACGGGCGCAAGGGATGGGCGGGCCGTTTGATGAACGGGCCGCATGGGGGATATTCTGCCATGAAATTGCCTGTTGGCCGCTTTTCGGTCATGGCGGGTTGACTGTTGTCAGGAATGACTCGGGCGACGCGATCGGGGTTGTGGAAATCAACGCTGGCCCCCTGTTTCCTGAACCCGAGCTTGGTTGGCAGCTTTATGAGGGCCACGAAGGTCAGGGCTTCGCGACTGAGGCGGCGCGTGCCTTGCGCGACTGGGCTTTCGCAACTCTGCCTTTGCAAAGCCTTGTCAGCTACACAGGTCCTGAAAACCTCGCCTCGCAGGCCGTCGCCCGGCGCCTTGGCGCGGTGATCGACCCCGATGCGCCAGTTCAGGACGCGGGCGATATCGTCTGGCGCCATCGGCGGGGGGTGGCATGACTTTCGCCGTCTCCATCCCCACCCTGACTACGGAGCGCTTGACGCTGCGGATGCCAGCGCTGGCCGATTTCGGCCATCATGCGGCGTTTCATGCGTCGGATCGATCGGTATGGGAAGGTGGCCCGCGTGACCCTTCGGCAGCGTGGCGCATCTGGGCGTCGGATGTCGCGCTGTGGCCGCTCAAGGGTTACGGTCCGTTTGGCGTCGAGGATCGCGCCTCGGGCGCGTATCTGGGCGAAGTGGGTGTTTTCCATGCTTTGGAATACCCTGAACCAGAACTCGGTTGGATGGTTCTCCCGCAGGCCGAAGGGCGCGGCATCGCGTTTGAGGCCGCGCGCGCCGTGATGTCATGGGTTCGTGCGCGGTTTGGCTGGGATGAGATCACGAATATCATTGATCCGGGCAATGCACGCTCCATCGCGCTGGGCTTGCGGCTGGGCGGGCGGATCGACGCCACCCGTCCGGGGATTGACCCCGGCGATGTGGTGATCGTGCATGATCTGCGGGGGTTGGTATGACCTTCGCTGTCTCCATCCCCACGCTTACCACGGAGCGCTTGACGCTGCGCCCGCCGCGCGAGAGCGATCTGGACACGCTGGTCACCTTTGGCCAGTCCGACCGTACTGTGTTTATCGGCGGCAAGCGGGATCGGTATGAAGCCTGGCGTGGGCTCTTGGCGACCATCGGCCATTGGGCGCTGCGGGGCTATGGCTATTGGTCGGTGGATACCTATGCGGGGCAATTCGTTGGGCGTGTTGGAGTCACATTGCATGACGGCTGGTCGGAACCGGAGCTTGGTTGGCACCTGTTCGACGGGTTCGAAGGGCACGGCTACGCGTCCGAAGCAGCTAAGGCCGCCCGTGATCATGCTTATCGCGTCTGGGGCATGGGGCCGGTGATTTCCTTCATCGCCTTTGAAAACCCGCGCTCTATCGCTTTGGCAGAACGCCTTGGCGCGCGGTTTGAATGCAATGGCAAGGATGATGGCCCGCATCCCTACGGCATCTGGCGGCATCCGGGGCAGGGGGCGCTGACATGACGGGACCTGACGCCCTTCGCCACGCGATTTTCTCTGCGGTCCCGGTGTTCACCACCGACCGCTTGCATTTGCGCGCGCCGGTCTTGGCGGATTGGCCTGCGTATCGCGAGGTGTTCACCTCGGACCGTGCCGCGCATATCGACGGGCCGTATGACGAGGATGGCGCTTGGGCCGATTTCTGCGAAGGCACAGCGGGTTGGCTGCTGCTTGGCGTGGGGATGTGGACCATCACCGCCAAGGGCGACGATGCGGCCTTGGGCTGGTTGTACCTCTGGCGAGAGAAAGGCGACCCGGAGCCTGAGATTGGCTGGGTCCTGACCGAAGCCGCCGAAGGCAAAGGCTATGCCTCTGAGGCCGCCCGTGCCGTGCTGCCCCATGCCGTCGCATTGTTCGGCGCAGGGGGCTTTGTCAGCTACATCGCCGAAGGCAACCATGCCTCTGCCCGGCTCGCCGCCCGTCTGGGTGCTGTGCGCGACCCGAAAGCCGAAGCCGCCTATGGCGATCCGACCCTGCACATCTACCGTCACACCGGAGTGCCGCTATGACCGACGCCGCCGCCCGCGCCGCCGAGATCCTGAAAGAACACCGCCAGTCGATTGACCGGCTGGACGCGATCCTTGTCTACACTCTGGCCGAACGCTTCAAGCACACGCAGGCCGTGGGGCGGCTGAAGGCGACGCATGACCTGCCGCCCAGCGACCCCTCGCGCGAAGCAAGGCAGATCGAACGGCTGGAGCGTCTGGCACAGGAAGCCGACCTCGACCCCGAATTCGCCAAGAAATTCCTGACCTTCATCATCGGTGAAGTGATCAGGCATCACGAGAAACTGCAGAAATGACAGTTCAACACATGACCGGGCGCGCATGCCCGTCCTACGCCATCGTAAAGGAGTAATTCACATGGCTACCAAGATCCGTCTCGCCCGTGGTGGTTCCAAAAAGCGCCCGCACTATTCCATCGTTGTTGCTGACTCGCGCATGCCGCGCGATGGCCGTTTCCTGGAAAAGGTTGGCACCTACAACCCGATGCTCGCCAAAGATGCCGAAGACCGCATCAAGATGGACATCGAGCGCATCAAGGAATGGCTGGCCAAAGGCGCACAGCCGACCGACCGCGTCGCGCGTTTCCTGGAATCGGCTGGCGTGATCGCCAAGACCGTCCGCGCCAATCCCAAGGCCGCTGTGCCTGGCAAGCAGATGGCCGATCGCGCTGCCAAGAAAGCCGCACGCGCCGCTGCCCCAGCCGAGGCATAAGATCAAAAGCCCCCGCAGTCGCCTGCGGGGGCTTTCCTCCTTCCGTCCCCTTTCCTTACGGAGCAGATCATGGCCCCTCCTGACCGAATCTGCGTCGGTGCCATCGCCGGATCTTTCGGCGTGATGGGTGAGGTGCGGCTGAAAAGCTTTTGCGCCGATCCCGAAGCGATGGCCGATTATGGGCCACTGTGGACCGAGGACGGCACACGCTCGTTCACCGTCAAACTGACCCGCTCCGTTTCGGGCGGGTTGGGCGGGCGGTTGTCCGGTGTGGCAACCAAGGAACAGGCCGATGCGCTGAAGGGCGTTGGTCTTTATGCCGACCGCGACCGTTTGCCCTCGCTGCCGGATGATGAGTTTTATCACGCCGATCTGATTGGCTTGACCGTGCAAGACAGTGGAGGCGTCGTAATCGGTGATATCCGCGCGGTGCACAATCACGGTGCGGGGGATTTGCTCGAAATCCTTGGCCCCGGTATGAAATCCGCTTTGCTTTTGCCCTTTACGCTGGCCGTTGTGCCAACAGTCGATCTCAAAGCGGGCAAGGTCATTGTCGATCTGCCCGAGGGGCTGGACTGACCGCACGGCGGTCTGCGGTGTTGGGCAGAACGGCTTGCCCTGATGCGGGAAAGCGCGGATAAACCGGTCTCATGAGCGATACGCCTGACACACCCGCCGACCCAAAAGACAAGCCCAAGTCGCATGGCCGCCTGAAAGTGCAGCTTGCCGCCCAGCCACGCGACCTGATGGAGGAAGCGCGCGTACTGAAAGGCGCGTGGACGGTCAAGATCATCACCCTATTCCCTGAGGCGTTTCCCGGCACCCTTGGCCTGTCCTTGACTGGCAAAGCGCTGGACTTCGGGCTGTGGCAGTTGCAGACGCTGGACCTGCGCACCTTTGGCGACGGCAAGCATCGCAACGTCGATGACACGCCTGCCGGGGGCGGGGCTGGGATGGTGCTGCGCGCCGATGTGGTGCATCGCGCCTTGCGGATGGCGGCGCTGAACACCCCGCAGGATCGGGCGCGCTGGCCAGTTGTCTACCTCTCGCCGCGCGGCAAGCCGTTCGACCAAGCCACCGCGCGCCGCTTTGCCGGATGTGAGGGGGTGACCCTGCTCTGTGGCCGCTTCGAAGGTGTGGATCAACGCGTGCTGGATCATTGGGGGATAGAGGAGATCAGCCTTGGCGATTTTGTCCTGACCGGGGGGGAGCTTCCCGCACAGACCGTGATCGACGCCACGGTGCGCCTCATCCCCGGCGTCTTGGGCAACCAAGCCTCAACCGAGGAAGAAAGTTTCTCGGATGGTCTGCTGGAACATCCGCAATACACCCGCCCTGCGGTGTGGGAGGGACTTGAGATTCCGCCCGTCTTGACCTCCGGCAATCATGCCGAGGTGGGCAAATGGCGACGAGCCGAGGCTGCCGCACTGACCGCTGAACGCCGCCCAGACCTTTGGGCCGCGTATCAAGGGCGCAAGGGGATCAAGCCTTGAC
>JAIYDR010000346.1 GCA_027487395.1 Rhodobacter sp.
AAAGCGGACACATCATGCGTGTTAAAGCGGATGATGGGAAACACGTCATCCTTGAACAGGCAGGTGCAGACGATGTCGCCGCTGTCACCCATGGGCACGGGTTGGCCGGTGGTGATGTCCAGCAGCTCGATGAATTGCGCATCCTCTTGGATATACATCCCGGCATGGTCCGGACCTTCACCCGCAATGGCCCCGGTATCCCCTACCCCATACCAATCGAACACCTCCGCCCCGCCCCAAGACTCTGACATGGCGGCGTGGCTATCGGACCCGATATGGCCAACTATGGCGCGGATTTTCAGGTCAACGCCCGGAACGAGTCCTTCTTCCCGCGCCACCTCGGACAGGCGCTTGATGTAATCGCCAAAGCCCACGATCACAGTAGCCCCAAAATCGCGCATCAGGTTGACCTGTTGGGCAGAGCGCGTCTCTACCCCGGTTCCGGCAGACAACAGTTGCGCCCCGGTCCAGTGCAAGATCGCCTCCCGGACATAATGCCCGCCGTTCACCATGCCGTGGCCATAGACAGAGTGGATGATGTCGTCGCGGCGAATGCCCTGCATCGCGTAGAAACGCGCCAGCAACAGGTTCTGAATCTCGCGGCTTTTGGGACCGAAGAGCAGCGGCTGCGGGCGGCCGGTTGTGCCAGAGGTGGTCTGAAAGATCAGCGGCGGGCGGCTTTCGGCGGGATAGGTGTCAAGCCCGTGAAAGTCACCCAAAGGCGGATGTGCCTCGACCGAGGCCATCAGGTCACCTTTTGAATAGGTCGGCAACCGCGTGATATCGTCCAGCGAGCGGATGTCACCCGGCCGAACCCCCGCCGCGCCCCAAAGACGCTGGTAGAAGGGCACCTTCCACGCAAACTCCATCACCTTCAGGAACCGTCGGTTCTGGCCTTCACGCAAGGCTTCGGTGGACAGTCGGCCCACACGATCCATGAACTCTTCCGGGCGGCCATATTCGGCGATCAGTGCGGGGTAGTCCACCGCGTCGAAGTAATTCGGAGGCGACATGGCGTTCCTTTTCAGGTCAGGCAAGAGGAAAGGTCAGGCGCGCAAGCGCGGCCCGCAAGGGTGACGCTGTAGCCCCATTGGCCAGCGCAAGGGCCGCATCGGCAATCCTGTCGGCATCGCCCCTGTTCACCCCCGCATGGGCAGTCAGAGCATGGAACTTGGCAAGGATCGCCCCACGGTCCAGCGGGTTCTCGCTGTCGCCCAAGGCGTCTGCAACCTCGGCCTGCAGCGTGGTGCCGTCGGCTGTCTCTACCTCAACCTTCGCGCCAAAATGGGCAGGATACCGGGCCGTAAGATCAGGATGGGCAGACACCTCTGTCACGGCGCGCAGTCTGGCAAGATCGGGGTCGGCAATGCGGTCCAAGGCAAAATCGGCCAGCACTGGGGGGCCGGACAGAAGTGTCACCGCCACCGAATGCTGCAACGAAAACTTCGCCTGCGCTTCAGTTTGCGGATCGGGACGGTCACAGAACAGAATGGCATCCGCAAAGGTTCTGATCCGGACTTTGGCAATGCCGCGCCCCTGCACTTCGGCGCGCAGTGTCAAGGCCGCGTCAATCGTGGGATGGGCATGGCGACAGGCTGGCCAGGGTTTGAAACTGACCTGATGGATGCGCCAGGTTTCGGGGCCGGCCAGAACGGCGCCGGGATCACCATCGCGGGCGATGGCGGCAAAAAAGCCCTGCGGTCCCTCTAGGATGTGGCGCGGACCTGCGAGTCCCGCCTGCGCCCACAGCGCCGCTTGCACGCCCCGCCGCGCAGCCTCGGCCACGTGCAGGTGTTTGGTCGCGCAGGGCTCGTTGCGGCACTGCCAAAAGCCGCCGGCCGTGCTGACCGCATGTCCCATGGCTGAGACGGCCTGCGCTGGCGAAAGCCCAAGCATATGCGCCGCTGCTGCGGCTGACCCAATGCCGCCGCAAGTGCCGGTGTTGTGGAAAAAAGCATAGTGACCCGGCCCCACGGCTGCACCCAGCCGCACCATCGCCTCATATCCCGCCAGAATTGCGCCGGGCAGATCGGCATCAGGGGCCTGATCGGCCAGCGCCAGAACCGCTGCCATCACCACCGGACCAGGATGCAAGAGTGCCGTGCGATGGACATCATCCATCTCAAACAAGCTGCCCAACCCGCCCATCGCGGTGGCCCCCACAATGCCCGCCCCCGCAAAGGGATGGCGGTCCGCGGCAATGGCGCGTCCCGTCGGGGTTGTGGCACCTGCGATGGCGCAGCCAAGCCAATCCACCAGATGCAGCACCGCGCGTTGACAGTCAGCCACTCCGGCAGGACGCGTAGCCAGCGTCCAAAGGCCCTCGGTCAAGGTCTGATCCGCTGGGACTGCCGCTTTCGTCATCCTGGCCTTGCGTCACTGCGATTGAAAATTTGTCCGGACATATTTATACAGAAGGCACAGTCCCGCAAGCAGGAAACGACCCGTCCCATGGCTTTGCCCCGCGACCTGACTGCCGCTGAAGCGGCTGCTTTGCTGCCTGCAGGGGGGCGCGCCTTTCTGACAGGCTGCGCCGCTGAGCCAACCGCGATCCTGAATGCGGTGCGCAATGACCCCTCGATCTGGCGCGGCGTTACCTTGACCGGTGCCTTCATTCCGGGGGTGAATGAACGAGACTTTTCCGCCCTTGGGCAGAACACGACCGTTGAGACGATCTTCACCACATCGGGGCTGATGAACGCTGCTGGAGCCGTGGCGCATCTGCCGATGCATTACAGTCAGTTCTGGCAACGGTTGGGACAGCCAGGATTTGTCGATCTGGTGTTCCTGACCATCCCGCCACCCAAGGCCGATGGCACCATCGGTTTGGGGCTTGCCTGTGATTTTGCACCCAGCCCGATTGCCGCCGGGGCCAAACTGGTGGGTATCGTCAATCCATGGATGCCCGACATTCCAAATGGCCCTCGCTATCCGCTTGCGCGGTTCGCGGGCCTTGTCAGGGCGGCAGACCCCTTACCAACCTATGACCCCGGTCCCATCGGCGCAGAGGTGGCGCAAATTGCCACCCAGATTGTTGGCCTCTTGCAAGACGGTGACACGCTGCAACTGGGGTTGGGCAAGGTCCAGACGGCGGTATTGGCAGCGCTTTCGCGCTCTGGCTTGACGGGTTTGGGCTTTCATGCCGGAATGATCTCGCCTGCCCTGATCGACCCGCTCAAGCGCGGGGTGTTTTCGCGCGGCGTGGTTACAGGCGTCGCGCTGGGGGATTCCGCGTTCTATGCCGCTGTCGCAGATTTGGCCCAAGTCACCTTCCAGCCGGTCGGTCACACTCATGACCAAAGGGTTTTGGCCCAAGCGCAGGGACTCGTTTCGGTCAACTCGGTGATCGAGATAGACCTTTTCGGCCAAGCAAATGCTGAAACCATCGACGGGCGGCAGGTCAGTGGCCAAGGCGGGTTGTTGGACTTTCACCGGGCAGCACGGGCGCAGGCGGGTGGGCGGGCTATCCTTGCGCTGGTGTCAACTGCGAAGGGCGGCAAGACCAGTCGGATCGTGCCGCGCTTGGCTTTGGGCACGCCGGTTTCAGTCGCGCGGGCCGATGTGGACATCGTGGTGACAGAACATGGCGTGGCACATCTTGCGGGATTGTCCTTGACCGAGCGCGCCCATTCGCTCATCTCGATTGCCGATCCGCGTCATCGCATGTGGTTAAGGGAGGAACTGGATGGCATCGGCCAAGTCGGGCGCAACATCGGGCCCTAAACCGGGGCCGCGCTACGCTCAGGTCAGCGATACTTTGCAGCGTCGGATCGAGTCGGGCACCTATCCCGTCGGCGCACTTTTGCCAACCGAACTGGACCTGTGCCAAGAGTTCGGCATCAGCCGCCACACCGTGCGCGAGGCGTTGCGTCGGCTGGCCGAGGCCGGGTTTGTGCAGCGCAGGCAGGGATCGGGCAGTCAAGTGATCTCTGCCAGTCCAAAAGGCGGCTACGTTCATGCGATGCGATCGCTGAACGAGTTGTTCCAATATGCCGCCGACACACATCTGCGGGTGGATCGCATCTTTGAAGGCGCGCCGCCCGCCCCGATTGATGCGGTGCTGGGGGATCAGGCGGGACAAAACTGGGTTATCCTTCAGGGCTTGCGTTTGGATGCTGCGGGTCGTCAGCCGATCTGCTGGTCAACGGTGCTGGTCAATCAGGTTTTCGCTGGGATCGTACCGGATTTTGCCACCCTTACCGGGGCGATTTACCGTCTGATCGAGGATCGGTATGGCGTGCTGGTGGACCGGGTAGAGCAAGACATCCGCGCGATGCCAATCTCAGCCGAGGCGGCAGCGGAACTTGGGGTCTCGCGGCGCATCTGGGCGGTGCAAGTGGTGCGGCGCTATCTGGACAATGAGGGGCGGGTGATGCTGGTTTCGGTCAACGACCATCCGGGTGATCGCTTTTCCTATTCGATGCAGTTGCAAAAGGAAGGCTGGGGCCGCAGCTGACCGACGCCCAGCGCCGGGATATCAGGTGGTCGGGTTCTGCCGTTTGAGTATCTGTGCCGTGTGTTCACCCAAGGCAGGCAGGCGCAGGTCCATGATTCCCGGCTCAAGCGTGTATTTGACCGGATTGCCGATATGGGGACTGCCGCCTTGGTCCCGCATCAGCATGTCGCGCGCGGCGATTTGCGGCTGTTCGAACGCCTCTTTCAGGTCAAGCACCGGCGCGAAACACAGGTCGCGGCCCTTGGCCCAATCCTCCCATTCCGCGCGGGTTTTGGTGGCGAAAATCTGTGCCATGGCTGCCTTTACGGGTGATTGTCCGGGGCCGTTCGGGCCACAGGCGGCAGGGATCAGGTCCGGACGCCCAACCCCGTTCAGAAAGTTTTCGACAAACTTATGCTCCACCCCGCCAAGCGCGACATGGCGGGCATCGGCGGTTTCGTAGATCGAAAAGAAAGCGTAACCGCCGAAGGAGCGTTCTTGTTTCACCACGGGCGGGCGGTTTTCGGCGAATACCGGGCCAGTGACATTGGGCAGCCACGCCATCGTCGCATCCTGCATGGAAATGTCGATGTAGTCACCCCTCCCGGTCTTTTCCCGCCGCAGCAGTGCCATCAGGATCGCTGCCAGCGCGGTCAGGGAGCCTGCCATATCCGCCACCGGCATATGCGGGTTGGTCGGTGTGCCATCGGTCCCAAGGTTCAGGCTGACCACGCCGGACAAGGCCTCAATCGCCAGATCATGCGCCGGTTGCTGCGCCAGCGGGCCAGTTTGGCCAAAGGCTGAGATGGAAGCATAGACGATGCCCGGATTGACGGCACTGACTGCCTGATAGCCCACGCCCAGACGATCCACCACACCGGGACGAAACGCCTCGACCACCACATCTGCGGTCTTGGCAAGGTCGAGAAAGGCCGCGACATCGGCGGGGTCTTTCAAGTTCAGCACCACCGATTTCTTGCCGCGGTGGGTGTTGCGAAACCAGACCGACTGCCCGTTCTGGCGGTAGCCCACGTTGCGCACCGGCTCTCCGCTCGGGGGTTCGATCTTGATGACCTCTGCCCCATGATCGGCCAGCATCTGCGTCAGCATCGGACCCGGCAGGAACTGCGACAGGTCCAGAATGCGGAAACCCTCCATCTTCATGCCATCCCCCCGATCACCGCGCGGGCGGACAGGTGGGTCAACTCGGCCTCGGAATAGCCCGCCTCGGTCAGAATGTCCCGCGTGTCGGCCCCAAGGGCCGGGGCGGTCCGCGCCTTGGGCCGGATGCCGTCCAGTCGAATGGGATTGGACAAGGTCCGCAATCCGGGGAATGCCGGATGTCCGGGTGCCTGAATGCCACCGGTTTGGGCGAGGTAAGGGTTATCCAGCGCCTGTGCCAATGTCAGAACCGGGGCGGCGGGCACCTTCCCCGCCAGCAGACCCATCCAATGCGCCGTCGTTTGCCCGATCAAGACCGCATCCAGCAAAGCCACCAGCGCATCGCGATTGTCAAATCGCGCGCTTGGCGTGGCAAAGTCCGGGTCTTGCGGCAAATGGGAAAGACCAAGCGCCTCGCACAGCGCTTGCCAGAATTTGGGTAGCACGCACATCAGAAAAATCTGGCCATCGGCGGTTGGAAACACCTCGCAGGGGACGACCGACGGATGGCCGGATCGCGGACGCCGTTCGATGCTTTCGCCGGTGTTGAGATACCATGTCGCCGGATAGCTGAGTTGGTGGATCGCCACATCGTAAAGCGAGACATCGACATCGCGCCCCCTGCCCGACTTCAGCGCGCCAACTAGGGCCGCCGTGCAGGCATAGGCCAGCGTGACCCCGGACAAGTAATCGACAAGCGACAGCCCCATCCGACTGGGTGGTGTTTCCGGCTCGCCCGTCACATGCAAGTAGCCGGCCTCGGCCTGCATCAGATAGTCATAGGCAGGCCATGTGGCGCGGGGACCTGTACGGCCATAGCCTGAGAGATGACCACACACGAGCCTAGGGTTCAGCGCAGCCATATCCGCATGGGTCAGGCGCAGTTTGCCGGGCTGATCGCCGCGCAGGTTGTTCAACAGGATATCCGCGCTGGGGATCAACCGCTCCAGCACGGCACGGCCTTCGGGCGCGCGCAGATCAAGGGCGAGAGATTTCTTGCCAAGATTGAAGGTCTGGTAGAATTGCGAATCTTGTGGCCCAAGGAAGTGCGGCCCGGACTGGCGCGACGCATCCCCTGTGGCTGGGTCCTCGATCTTTATGACCTCGGCGCCCATGTCGGCCAGATACATGCTGGCCCAAGGCCCGGCCCCATATTGCTCGACCGCCAGCACACGGATGCCGTGCAGGGGTGGGATCATGCCGGGTTCCGTTCGATCAACTGCTTGGCAATGATCATGCGCTGGATTTCATTGGTGCCTTCGCCAATGCACATCAAGGGGGCGTCGCGGTAATAGCGCTCGATATGGTATTCCTTGGAATAGCCATAGCCGCCGTGAATGCGCATCGCCTCAAGCGCGTTCTCCACCGCAGCCTCAGAGGCGAAATACTTCGCCATCCCCGCCTCCATGTCGCAACGCTCACCGCTGTCATAGGCGCGGGCGGCGTCATAGGTCAGCAGGCGGGCGGCTTGCAGGCGGGTGGCCATTTCGCCCAGTTTCAAATGGATGGCCTGATGCTGGGCGATGGGTTTGCCGAAGGTCTGGCGGATTTGCGCGTATTTCACCGAATCCATCAGCGCGGCAGAGGCCAGACCGCAGCCCCGGGCGGCGATGTTGATGCGGCCCAATTCCAGCCCCGAAAGGGCGGCCTGCATACCATGTCCCTCTTCCAGACCCAGCAAATTCGCGGCGGGAATGCGGTAGTCCTTGAAGATCAACTCTGCACTGTCGATGCCCTTGTAGCCCAGCTTTTCCAGCTTGCGCGAGACGGTGAAGCCCGGGCCTTTCTGTGCGATGAACATCGACATGCCTTTGTGGCGCGGATCTGCGGCGGGATCGGTCTTGACCAAAAGCGCAAAGCACGAGCCCTGAATGCCGTTCGATATCCAAGTCTTGGTGCCGTTGATCACATAATCATCGCCGTCGCGCACGGCGCGGGTGCGGATGGCTTGCAAATCGGTGCCGCAATCAGGTTCGGTCAGCGCCAGACCACCACGGATTTCGCCACTGGCAAATCTGGGCAGGAATTCCGCCTTTTGCGATTGGGTTCCGGTGCGGGCCACGCAGGCGGCCATGATCAAATGGCTGTTGATGATGCCGGTCAGGGACATCCAGACTTCGGCAATCTTTTCAATCACCCGCACATAGGTTGAGGCGGACAGGCCAAGGCCGCCATATTCAACCGGGATCGTGGCACCGAACAGGCCCATCTCTTTCATCTGGGCCACCATCTCGGTCGGGTATTCGTCCGCATGATCCAACCGCAGCACATGCGGACGCACATCGCGGTCCAGCCATTTGCCGATCGCGTCCAGGATCATGCTGTCTTCGTCAGACATCGGTGCGCTGCGGCTGTTCATGCTGTCTTCCTTTGCAAACATTCAGTAATTCGCCTTTTCCTCCAGCGGGTGGCCACGCCGGGCAACAAGGATGGTGCGTTCGAAATCACAGACCAGAATGCCATCCTGATTGAAGCCAGAGGTCTTGACCGACACGATCCCGGCGTCAGGGCGCGATTTGCTTTCGCGTTTGGCCGTGACTTCGGTTTCAGAGGTCAGGGTATCGCCAGCAAACAGCGGATGGGTCATGCGGATGTTGGTCCATCCCAGATTGGCAATGGCCTTCTGGCTGACGTCAGTGACACTTTGACCGACAATCACCGCCACCGTCAGTGGAGAGCAGATGATGCACCGGCCAAATTCCGAATGTTTGGCGTATTCGGCGTCAAAGTGCATGGGATGGGTGTTCATGGTCAGCAAGGTGAACCATGTGTTGTCCGTCTCGCTCAGGGTGCGGCCGGGACGGTGTTCGTAAATGTCGCCGACAACGAAATCCTCATAGTAGCGCCCAAAGCGTTCGCGGTAGCGGTTGGTGCCGACCTTCGCCTGTTCCACTGTCATCCGTCCAAACTCCGTTACGTTCTATTGGGCGGCGCGGCGCGGTGGCGCACGGCCAGAATGCGTTCCATCGCACGGACCACCGGCTTTTCGACCAGCTTGCCATCCACTGTCGCAAGACCGTTCGGGCTTGCGCGATAGGCCGCGACGATGACCTCGGCCTTGGCAATCTCGGCCTCGGTCGGATCAAAAGCGGCGTGGATGGCGGCCAGTCCAGCCGGATGCAGCGCCGCCTTGCCGGTGTAACCCAGCGCCTTGGCAGCGCGGGCTTCGGCGGCAATGGCGTCCGCATCGCGGAACGACAGACAGGGCACGTCCAAGAGATCCACCCCGGCCCGCGCCGCGGCATGGGCCAGTCGCGAGCGGGCGTAAAGCAGCGGCTCATGCGCCACCGCGACGCCAAGATCGGCGGCAAGGTCTACACCGCCGAACATGGCAAAGGCGATGCGGTCACTGGCGCGCAAGATGGAAAAAGCGTTCTCCAGCCCTTCGGCGGTTTCGATCAGCACGGCCAGTTTCAACCCCGGCGCGCTTTCTGCAATCAAGTCATGGGCAAGGCGCAACTCGCCCGCCTCCAGCACTTTGGGCAAGAACACAACGCCCGATTCAGGCCGGGCCTCAAGGATCGCGGTCAGGTCGCGCAGACCCTCCAGCCCGCGCAGACAGTTGATCCGCACCACGCGTTCGGTGCCGTTTTCTGACACCTTGGCGCGCAGGAATTCGACGGCAATCGCCCGCGCTTCGGCCTTGGCTGCCGGGGGCACGGCATCTTCCAGATCAAGGCACAGGATGTCAGGTCCAGCCGCCAACGCCTTGGCGTGAACTTCGGGGCGGTTGGCTGGGGCAAACAACAGGCTGCGGCGCGCTATGGTCATTGGGAACCCGCCTGTGTCAGGGCGATCAGGGTTGAGATATCTTCTAGCTGTTCAAGGTCCGCGATGGCGTCAATCAGCGCGCTTGCTTTGACGGCGGGCAATTCGACAGCGGCAAAGGACAGGCAGCGATAGAACTTCGCCTGATTTTCCGCATCGCTCAGTGGCACATCGGGGTGGCCATAGACATGCGGCAGGGTCACGCTGTGGCGCGCACCGTCGGTCAGGGTGACAGTGATCACCTGCGGGTCCAGCGCGTTCTGATCCGGGTTAGCATCCAGCACCACATCCACAAGATTGGCGTAGCGGTGGGTTGCGGGATCGATCAGCGCCGCGCCCCGGAAGTCAGGGACATCGACGCCACCCTTGGCCAGATAGGTCCCCGCCACAAAGCGCAAGCAGAGTTTGGCATAATTCGCTTCGGGCGCGGACACATTGGGCCGCCCGACAAGGCGATGCACCAAAGGCGGCACTTCGGCCCGGATCGCGGCGATGTCGTCAGGCTTGAACCCATGATCTGCCATCAAACGGCCAAGCCCATCCACCACGCCATGCGTCAACCGACCCGAGGGATAGGGCTTGTGCGACATGTGCAGGATTTGCCAATCCCGCCCGAGTGTCTCAAGGAACGGCGGCAGATCGTGGTTGTCCTGCTCGAACAGCACCAGATAGCCGTATTGGCCGGTAAAGATGTCATGCGGCCCACGGAAGCCCGCAGCAGCCAGATCGGCAGACATGATCGCCGCACGGGCGTTGAAGCCGACCTGCATCCCCAGCATGGGCGAGCCCTCGACATGCGGCTGCAGCGTGCCGCTGGCCTGCGAATATTGCGCGCCGAGCGTATCCAGCACTCCCCGCGCATCCATCCCGGCCAGCCGGGCAATGGCCGCCGCCGCGCCAAAGCCACCCGCCGTGGCAGGGCGGAAAAAGCGGATCGGCGCGTTGGTCACGATGCCCAACATGGTCGAGACATCAACTCCGACTGCCATCGCAGCAATCAGGTCGCGCCCGTTGATCTTGCGCCCGCGCGCCGCCTCGCGCTCTGCCCAGGCCATGACAGCGGACAGGATGGTGGCCATCGGATGCAACACGGCACCTTCGTGGACGCAGTCATATTCCAGACAATGGATCTGATAGGCGTTCACCATCGCGGCAGAGCCCGCAGACATGCGCTGTCCGGTCAGCCAGACCGACGATTCAGGCGCGGCCCCCCATGTGGCGGCCAATGTGGCAAGGTCGCCAACCTTGGCACCGGAGGACCCCGCAATGCCGACACCGATGGTATCCAGCAAGAAGGTCTTGATCTTGGCCACCGCCTGTGGCGGCAGGTCCTCATAGCGGACGCCTGCCACATGATCGGCGACGCGTTGGGAATGGGCGATCATGCGGCCTCCGGGGGTGAGACGCGGGCGGCGAAGGCGCGAGCGATGTCCAGCCGCGACGCGCACCAGACGCCGGGCTTCGATTGCACATGCGCGATCAGCCGTTCCAGCGCGCCGATGCGGCCCGGTCGGCCAATGATCCGCAAATGCAGGCCCAGCGACATCATGCGGGGCGCATGCGCACCTTCGTCATAAAGGCGGTCAAAGCTGTCGATGGCATAGTCCAGCCATTGCTGCGGCGTATATCCTGGGGCAAGCCAGAACTTCATGTCATTTGTGTCAATCGCATAGGGCACGATCACGATGGGTTTTGCGCCCGCCGTGGTTTCGACCAGATCCCAACGCGGCACATCGTCGGAATAATCGTCCATATGATATTCGAACCCGGCCTCAACCAGCAGACGCCGCGTGCGTTCGGTGTGCATATAGCGCGACAGCCAGCCATAGGGGCGCGTGCCAGTGGTTTTCTCGATCGAGGTCACAGCCTTCTGGATGAAGTCGGTCTCCCGCGCCTCATCATGGCTGAACTGATGCACCCAGCGCCAGCCATGCGAGCAGGTCTCATGCCCCCCCTCAACGATCATGCGCGCGACGGGGGGGCAAAGTTCCAACGATTGGGCGGCAGCGGTAACGGTGGTGCGGATGCCAGCCGCTGCGAAGGCGCCGAACACGCGCGGCGCGCCGGCATTCAGACCGTATTGGTAGTTGCTTTCATTGCCGAAATTGCGGATCGGAATCTTCAGCGCGACGCCCAGCTCATCCACCGGCTCTGGCCCCTTGTCGCCACGGGCAATCGACATCTCAGAGCCTTCTTCGATGTTCACAACAAAGGACATGGCAAGCCGCGCCTTGTTCGGCCAGTGGAAATCCGCCATCAGTGATACTCCTCGCCGCCAGAGACGTTGATCGCCTCGGCAGTGATATAGGCGGCTTGGGGCGAGCAGAGAAAGGCCGCGACCTCGGCGGTGTCTTGCGGCGTGCCAGTGCGGCCCAAGGGGATACGCGCGCGCATTCCGGCCATATACTGATCAAGCGTCTCACCCCGCGCTTGCGACATGAACTCGTTTTGCCACGCGCCAAGACCGGTGGTTACATGGTTGGGGCAGATGGCATTGACGGTGATGCCATGCGGCCCCAGTTCCAGCGCAGAAGCACGGGTCAGGCCCAACAGCCCGTGCTTAGAGGCGGTATAGGCCACCGCAAAGGCAAAACCCGATTTGGCGGCCTGTGAGGCGATGTTGATCACGCGGCCTCCGTGTCCGCCCCGGATCATCAGTCGGGCCGCGTGTTTGGTCATCAGGACCGGCGCGCGAAGGTTGACCCCAAGCACGGCGTCCAGATGGTCGGCCTGCATCTCGACCAGCGGCCCGAACAGATACCCGATGCCCGCGTTGTTCACGAGGATATCCAGCCGGCCAAAGGCATCGTCAGACGCCTGCACGATGGCCTGCATCGCGCCTTCGTCCAAAAGATCACCCGTGACGGTCAGAACCTCTGCACCCGTCGCGCGCAATCCGTCTGCGGCGGTCTCAAGATCGGAGATCACTCCGACACCATGGGCAGGCGCAATCTCACCGGCAACGGCCCCGCGATCGTGCAAAACGATCCGCGCACCCTCTGCGGCCAGACGCGTGGCGATGGCCAGTCCCAGCCCGTTGGGACGACCCGCGCCGGTGATCAAGGCGACTTGGCCTGACAGCGTCATGCCCCGACCTCCCGCGTGGTCAGGAAGATCGGGTTGTCGGCAAAGGTCTGAAACTGGGCCGAAATGGCCTGCATCGTCGGGCTAGAGATATCTGGGCCCAGCTGGTCCATGTCGGCGACATCCAGCACTTCGACATATTGAAACGGCGGGGTCCCCTCGCCCATCAAGAGCCCGGTCAGGGCATGCACGCGAAAGCCTGCAACAGATGGCAAGGCGCGCACCGTGGGCGCATCGGTCGAGGCAGCCCAGGCTTCATAAAGCGCCGGATCAACGCCGGGTCGCAGATTGAAAAGGACGATGATCCGCACTCTTGCCCCCATTCTCACACGGTGCCCAAGCCTTGACCATAAGGCATTTGTCCGGACAAATTCCGGCTTGCTGGCGGCACTGTCAATCCTCTTTCGTGGCGCATTGCGTGAAAAGTGGCTTGACAGCTTGGGTTCTTGATGCGTGATTTGTCCGGACAAATCCAAAATCACCCTATGGCAATCTTGCCCAAAGACAATCATCCGGGAGGTCAGCAATGAGAACGACTTCGTCTAAGCTTCTATGCTCTGCCGCAGCGCTTTGCCTTTTGGCAGGTGCTGCCGCACCCCTTCACGCAAATGAAATCCTGATCCTGTCCGAAGACGTTCCGGCGGGCCTGGATTACGACGGCCCCTCTGCCGCCATCCCCGCCAGCCAGCAGGGCATGGTGACGCTGCTAGAGCCGCTGGTCGGCTATGCGGCGGCCAGCACCAATGATACAGGTGTGACCGTTCCGGATTTCAACACGTTCGAAGGGCGTCTCGCGGAAAGCTGGACCTTTGATGCGGCGACGTTGACCTGGACGTTCAAGCTGCGTCAGGGCGTCAAGGGCTGCAACGGAGCGACCTTCAACGCCGATGACGTGATCTATACCTTCCAACGCGCCAAGTCCGTGTCGGGTGCCGCACCGATTGGTTGGTTCCTTTCGAACGTCGGGTCGATCAAGGGCTTTGGTCCGGAAGTCTTTGGCGATGATCCTGCCGCCAAGGACATCGGCGATGCCGTGACCAAGATTGACGACTACACGGTGGAAATCCGTCAGGGCGAACCCAACGCGCTGTTCCTGCCCGTGCTGACCATCTTTGGCCTACTGATCTTTGATAAAGAGACGATGGAAGCCAACAAGACCGAAGCCGATCCCTGGTCGCATGACTATGTGAACAACACCAATGCGCCGGGCTTTGGCGCATATTGCTTGGACACTTGGACGAAGAACGAGGAAATCAGCTACGTCGCGAACCCGGATTACTTCGCCGGCGCACCGAATGTCAGCAAGGTCACGGTCAAGCGCGTGCCGCAATCGTCGAACCGCGCCGTGGTGCTGCAAACCGGCGAAGCGCAGATCGCAACCGGCCTGACCCCGCGCGAGTTTGACAGCCTGCGTTCAGCCGCTGGTCTGAAAGTCGGCGCGGTTGCGGGCAACGAAAACACCTTCTTGCACATGAACTTCAAGGTGCCACCCTTCGACAATCCACTTGTGCGTCAAGCGATCTCGCACGCGATCCCGTTTGATCAGATCATCGCCAACGGCTACTTCGGTCAGGCAATGCAATGGCAGGGCATGGTTCCGTCCAGCTATCCGGGTTACAAAGCCTCGGCCGCCTATAGCTATGATCCGGCCAAAGCCAAGGAACTGCTTGCAGAGGCAGGCTACGCCGAAGGCAAAGGGCTGGAAGCCTTTGCCGACGCATTCCGTCTCTCCTATGTGTCGGAAAAGGAATCGACCCTTGGGCCGATCGTGAACATCATCCAGACCGCGCTGCGCGATGTGGGCATTCCCGCCTCGCTCGATCCGATCCCGCAGACCCAATACGGCGACCGCCAGTTGGTCAAGCGCGACCTGCCCTTCGCAATCAACGATCAGGAAAAGCCGATTGGGGTGGATGCAGGCTATGCGATCCAACTGTTCTTCGTGACCGGCGACAAGGGTGGGTTGAACAACATGGTCAACTATTCCAACCCGGCCGAAGTGGATGATGCTTGGGCCGCAGCCCGGGTCGAGCCTGACACCGCCAAGCGCGACGCTGCAACCTCGGCTATTCAGGACGTTCTAGCCCGCGATGTCGTCTGGCTCCCGATTGTCGAATACAAGACACAGTGGGCACATAGCGACAAGCTGAGCGGCCTGCGGTGGTATCCCGACAACTCGTTGCGCTACTACGATCTGAAGATGGCCGAGTAACCCAAAAACCCTTGCGCCCCGGCAGCAGCAGTTGCCGGGGCGCAATCGTCTTCATTTGACGGACCGGTGCCGATGCTTCTGAAATATGTTCTCAGACGATTGTCGATCGGGCTTGTGCAACTCTTGGGTCTGAGCATCGCGGTCTTCTTCCTGATCCGGCTTTTGCCCGCTGATCCGGTTTCACGCTTGGTCGGCATGAATGCCAGCAAAGAGGCCTATGCCCAGGCGCAGATGCAGTTGGGGCTGGATCGGCCGGTTTTGACGCAGCTTTCCATCTATCTTGGATTTCAGCCCGATGTGGCACCGGGGCTGCTGCAAGGCTCGCTTGGGGTCAGTTGGGTGACCGGCAGCCAAGTGACGGCAGAGATCGCCGCATATCTGCCTGTGACGCTGGAACTGGTCACGCTGTCCTTTCTCTTTGCCTTCGCCGTTGCCGTGCCGGTGGGCATGCTGTCGGCGCTGCGTCCGGGAGGGCGGGCGGACAAGGGGGTATTCCTCTATTCCCTCTTTGCCGGATCGCAGCCCGAATTCTGGTGGGGCCTGCTGTTCGTTTATGTCTTCTTCTTCCAACTGGGGATCGCACCCGCGCCCCTTGGCCTTTTGTCGCCCATGACCACTCCGCCGCCGCACATCACGGGGTTCATCCTGATCGACACACTTCTGGCCGGTCAGCCCGCCAAGTTTGTCGAGGCGGCGCATCATCTGATGTTGCCGGTGCTGAACCTGACATTCGTGCTGTCCGGACCGATCATCAAGATGGTCCGCCAGAACATGCTGCGCGCCTTGCAGTCGGACTTTGTGCTTTATGCCAACTCGATCGGCCTGCCGCGCAAGGTGGTGGCGCGCTATGCCCTGCGCGCGGCGATGGCCCCGTCAATGACGCTGATCGGCATTCTATACGGCTTTATGCTGTCAGGTGCCGTGCTGGTCGAGACGGTGTTTTCGCTGGGTGGCATCGGGCAGTATTCCGTCCGGTCGGTGCTGGCCTTCGATTACCCGGCCATTCAGGGGGTTGTGCTGGTCATCACCGCCATCTCGCTGATCGTGTACCTTCTTCTTGACCTCATCCACGCCGCCATAGACCCGAGGATCGCGTATTGAGCGCCCTGCCCGACATCGACGCCCTTCCCGCGCTTCCGCCCAAACGGATCGATTGGCTGTTCCGGATCGGGCTGTCCATCGTGATCACGGTGACGGTTCTGGCCGTGATCGGCCCCTATATCGGACCCTATGACCCGACGTTGACAACTGTGCGGGTGGCGCAACCGCCACCGTCGTTGCTGGAACTGCCCGGGCTGCTGCAAGGCTGGTTTGCCGGTACGCTTGAGTATCCGCCACATTTCATGGGCACCGATGTCAGCGGTTATGATATCTTTTCGCGCGTGATCGCCGCCCCGCGCACCGATCTTGTGATCGCTCTGACAGCGAATGTGTTGTCCTTGGGGATCGGCGTGTTTCTGGGCCTGATCGCGGGCTATTTCCGTAACTTCGCGACGGAACTTCTGATGCGGGTTTCGGATGTGATGCAGTCCTTTCCGGTCTTCATCTCGGCCATGGTGCTTGTGACGCTGGCAGGACGGTCAACCAGCAACATCATCATCGCCTTGGCCTTTGTTTACATTCCAATCTATATCCGCCTGACCCGCGCCGAAGTCCTCAGCCAAAAGTCGCGCGGCTTTGTCGAGGCGGCCCGCGCCATGGGCAATACCGAGATCGCCATTGCCTTGCGGCATGTCTTGCCCAATTCCTTGACGCCTGCGCTGATCCAGTCGTCGGTCACCATCGGCTTTGCCATCCTGTTGACGGCGGGCCTGTCCTTTGTCGGGGCCGGAGTGCGTCCGCCGACGCCGGAATGGGGGCTGATGATCTCAACCGGGGCCAATACGATCATCCTTGGGGAATGGTGGCCTTCGGTCTTTCCAGGCATTGCAATCTCGCTGACGGTCTTTGGCTTTGCCGTTTTGGGCAACGCATTGGAACGGCGGTACGAAGATGGCTGATCCTGCCCTGTTGCAGCCCATTTTGCGCGTCCGTGATCTGGCTGTGGGCTATCCAACCCCGGCAGGCCTGTTGCAACCGGTCAAACGCGTCAGCTTCGACATCGCCCCGCGAGAGGTTGTGGGCCTGGTCGGTGACGCGGGCAGCGGCAAATCCACCACGGCGTTGGCGCTTTTGGGTCTGGCACGGGCCCCCGGCAAGATCATGGGCGGCACGGTCGAATTTGACGGGCGTGACCTTCTGACCCTTCCAGACGAAGAGATTCGCGCCATCCGCGGCCGCGACATCGGGATCATCGTGCAGAACCCAAGGGCCGCCCTGAACCCGATGCTGAAGATCGGGCGTCAGATCGGCAACGCCTATGAGGCGCATAACCCCAGCACCGCCGCCGAGGCGCGGTCGCAGGCCATCGAGATGCTGCGCATGGTCGGAATCAACGACCCTGAGAGGCGGGTGGATTCCTTTGCGCATGAATTATCGGGCGGCATGGCGCAACGGGCATTGATTGCGATGGCGCTGTCCTCGCGTCCCCGGCTGTTGATCGCGGATGAGCCGACAAGCGGGCTGGATGTGACAATTCAGGCGCAGTTTCTGGACCAGATGTGGCAGACAGTGCAAACGACAGGCTCTGCTATCCTGCTGGTCACGCAAGAGTTGGGGGTGATCGCCAATTACTGCGACCGGGTGCTGGTCATGCACGAGGGCCGCATTGTCGAAGACGCCCCGGTGCGCCAATTCTTTGCCGCGCCCCAGCATCCCTACAGCCAGGATGTCCTGCGACTTTACCGCGAAAAGGGCAGTGACTATCCCCCGCAGGTCGCCGCCGACGCGCCGGTTCTGATGCAGGCGCGCGGGCTGACCAAGAACTTCCCGATCCGGCATTCGTCCAAGGTCGTGCATGCCGTGGATCAGGTCGCCCTTACCATCCGCCGTGGCGAGGCTGTGGGGCTGGTGGGCGAAAGCGGCTCTGGCAAGACCACCGTTGGGCGCTGTCTGGTGCGGTTGGTGGACCCGACCGATGGCGCGATCCTGTTTGACGGGGCCGATCTGTCGCGCCTGTCCTCTTCGGCGATGCGGGCCTACCGGTCGCGGGTTCAGATCGTGTTTCAGGACCCCTTCGACAGCGTCAACCCGCGCTGGACCATCGCGCAGATACTGGACGAACCGCTGCGGTTGCATTCCCCCGACTCCCCCGCGGCACGGCGCAAGCGCGCGGCAGAGGTGCTGGCCTTGGTCAACCTGCCCGAGGCTTTGCTGGATCGTCACCCCAAAGGTCTGGGCGCGGGGGCGCTGCAACGCATCAACATCGCCCGCGCGCTGATCCTGCGTCCGGATTTCATGGTGCTGGATGAACCGACGTCCGTGCTGGCCCCCCGTGCGCGCAACGCGCTGATTGCGCTTTTGGCGCGGTTGCAGGCGGAACTGGGCATCTCGTTCCTCTTCATCAGCCATGACCTGACGACCGTGCGGTTCCTGTGCCAGCGGGTTGCCGTGATGTATCTTGGCCAGATCGTCGAAGAAGGCACGGTGGAGCAGGTGTTTTCCGCCCCCAGACACCCCTATTCGCGCGCCTTGCTGTCGGCGAACCTGTTTCCCGACCCCACGCATCGCCGCGTCGATCATCCCGAAGTGGCCGCCTTGCAGGGCGAGATTCCCAGCCCGATTGATTTGCCGAAAGGCTGCTATCTGGCCAGCCTGTGCAGCTCTGCCAATGACACCTGCCGCAGCACCCCGCAGGTGTTGGTCGAACAAGATGGGCGTGCCGTGCGCTGCCACCGCGTTGTCGCGGGCGAGATTTAAGGGGGATCAGCGTGATGGATGACGTGCTGATCGTCGGGGCCGGGGCCAGTG
>JAIYDR010000246.1 GCA_027487395.1 Rhodobacter sp.
AATCCTGATAGGACAGGCCCTGAAGATAGGCTCCTCGGATGGCCGCGGCGCGGTCGGCCTCCAGCCGGTCAAAGCAGTCGGCGATGCGGCCCGCTTCACCAGCGGCGATCAGGCGCGCCTCGGCCCCCGGCGCGGCATCGGGCAGGGCGGCAACCGCGTCCTCATCCTCGTCTTGGTGTAGACCCCGCGCCTCGGCCCGCGCGCGCAGGCGGTCGATGCAATGGTTGCGCGCGATGGCGATCAGCCATGTCATGCCGCGGCCCTTGTCAGGGTCAAAGCGCGCTGCACGCAGCCAAACGCGGGTGAACACTTCCTGCACGGCATCCTCGGCCTCGGTTCTGGTGCCAAGGATACGCAGGCAGACTCCCATGAGTTTCGCAGAGGTGTCATGATAGATCGCCTGAAAGGCAGCGCGGTCTTGGCGTGCAACCTTGACCAACAGATCTGCGACCGGATCGTCACTCATATCCCACCGTCCTTTTGCAAGGCTAGGGTAACGCGACCCCGGCAAAAGAAAAGACCCGTTGCACGCGCCTTAACCGCGCCGCCGCCGCCGGCCGTCCCCGCCAGACCCGCCAGCGTTAAAGCTGACATCGGGCAGGGTGACGATCTTGGACAGTTCCGGGAAGGGGTCCGTCGCATGTGGAATGGCATTGGCGGCGACGAAATGTTCCTGAAAGCGCGGCTCGATCGCGGTTTCGACCTTGTGGATGTGGTGAACGGTTTCCTCGATCGCATTGCGCGCGGCGACATTGCACAGCGCAATCCGCGCCCCAGTGCCAGCGGCATTGCCTGCCGAAGTGATCTTGTCCAAAGGTACATCCGGGATCATGCCCAAGACCATCGCGTGTTTGGGGCTGATATGCGCGCCAAAGGCCCCGGCGAGGGTGACGCGGTCCACCTTGTCGACGCCCATTTCGTCCATCAGCAACCGTGCGCCCGCGTAAAGCGCCGATTTCGCCAGTTGGATGGCGCGGATATCGCCTTGGGTCACCATGATCTTCGGCCCGCCTTCAAGACTGCCGTCATGCAGCACATAGCTGTGCGTGCGCCCCTCAGGCGTGCAGCGCCAGGTGCCGGTCTGCTCCGGGCTACCGATCAGGCCGCCGGGATCAAGCAGGCCCGCCATGCGCAGTTCCGCCACGGCTTCGATGATGCCAGATCCGCAGATGCCGGTGATGCCGGACTGCTTGGTCGCCTCGGCAAAGGCCGGATCGTCGGACCAGATGTCCGAGCCGATCACGCGGAAGCGGGGTTCTTTCGTCACAGGGTCAATCTCAACCCGCTCAATCGCCCCCGGTGCGGCGCGTTGACCCGAACTGATCTGCGCGCCTTCAAAGGCCGGGCCCGTGGGCGAAGAACAGGCCAGAACCCGCGTCTCATTGCCCAAGAGGATTTCCGCATTGGTGCCGACATCCACAATCAGCACCATGTCCTTGGATTTGTTCGGCTCTTCTGACAGTGCCACAGCGGCGGCGTCGGCCCCGACATGGCCTGCGATGCAGGGCAGGATATACACCCGCGCGGCGGAATTGAGGTTGGACAGGTCCAGATCGCGGCCATTCAGCGACAGGCTACCGCTTGTTGCCAAGGCAAAGGGCGCTTGGCCCAGTTCCACCGGGTCAATCCCCAAGAGCAGGTGGTGCATCACCGGGTTGCAGACAAAGACCACCTCATAGATCGCCTTGGTGTCCACTCCGGCTTCCTCGGCAATCGAGGCCGCCAAGGCGTTGATCGACTCGCGCACCGTGCGGGTCATTTCCACATCGCCGCCGGGGTTCATCATGGCATAGGAAACCCGGCTCATCAGGTCTTCGCCAAAGCGGATTTGCGGGTTCATCAGACCGGAGGAGGCCAGAACCGACCCATCACGCAGGTCACACAAGTGTGCTGCAATGGTGGTGGAGCCAAGATCAATCGCCAGCCCATAAAGCCCGCCGTCATGGAAGCCCGGGAAGATGTCCAGAATCTGATTACGGTCGTCGTGATTGCCCTTGTGCAGGGCGACGGTGACCTTCCACTCGCCCTTGCGCAGCGCCGGTTGCAACCGGCGCATCAGCGCCAAGTCGGCGGCCACATCGGGCACTTGCCATTGATCGCGCAGGGCAATCGCCAAGCGCTCAAAATCCCCGGTGGGTTCGTGCATGTCAGGCTCTGCCACCTCGACGTACAAAAGCCGCGTTGCCGGGTCCATCACGATGTCGCGCTGGGTGGCCGACTTGCGGATCACCTGCTTATGGACTTGGGATTCCGGCGGCACGTCGATCACCACATCGGCCATCACCTTGGCCTGACAGCCCAAGCGCCGCCCGTCGATCAGCCCGCGCTTGGACTTGTAGCGCTCTTCTACCGCATTCCATTCGGTCAGCGCCCCGTCGGCGACCGTCACGCCATGCTTGGGGAAATCGCCATAGGACGGGGTGATCTGGCATTTGGAACAGATGCCGCGCCCGCCGCAGACCGAATCGAGGTCCACCCCCAATTGTCGCGCCGCCGTCAACACCGGCGTGCCAATGGCAAAGCGTCCCCGTTTGCCGGAGGGGGTAAAGATCACAAGTGCGTCGTCGGTCATGAGATGCTCCGTTCCGGGGCAGAATTAGGGCTGTTGGATCGCCTTGGAAAGCCCCGGTTACGAGGGGAAGTGATAGGTGATGTCGGCAAAACTGTCGGCGGCGAAGGTGTAGAAAAACCGCACATCCTCGGTCGCTTGCACGATGCCATGCACGGCATTGGGCGGGATGAACAGGGTCACCTCGGGGCCAAGCGCATGATCCACCCCGTTCACCGTGACCACCACATGGCCCGAAATGCCAAGATACACCTCGGCCTGTTGATGGTGGTGGAAGGTAAAGGTGTCACCTTTGCGCAGATGCGCAATGCCGCAGACCAGTTCAGAGGACGGTGTCGCGTCCGATGACAAAAGCGTTTGCCATGTGATGGTGCCGCGCGCAGGGTCATCCCACCCCACGCGCGGTACATCACGGGCATCAACGCGGAATGCCGTTTGTCCGTCTGGCTTTCCGTCCGGCATCAGCGCGCGCGACGCCCCCCGCGACGGCCGGATGTGGCGGATGAGGCGGCAGCACTTGCCTCGGCAAAGGTCGCTCCGGCCTCGACCGCTTCGATCACCTTGGCAAAGCGGATCCATTCGCCGCCGTTCGGGTCCTGATTGTTCAGGAAGTTCGCCGCGCGAATGGCTTCCATTTCAACCAGCCGCACCGGGTTCATGATGGCTGAGGTCATGCCCGCGCCAATCGCCATCGGCAGGAAGGCCGCGTTGATGCCGTGGCGATGGGGCAGGCCGAAGCTGATGTTGGACGCGCCACAGGTGGTGTTGACTCCCAACTCCTCACGCAGGCGACGCACGAGGGTAAAGACCTGATGCCCGGCCGTGGCCATCGCGCCAATCGGCATCACCAAGGGATCAACCACGATGTCATGCGCTGGAATGCCGAAATCGGCGGCACGTTCGACGATCTTCTTGGCCACGGCAAAGCGGACATCCGGATCTGGCGAAATTCCGGTATCGTCGTTCGAGATCGCCACCACAGGCACATTGTATTTCTTGACCAGCGGCAGAACGAGTTCCATCCGCTCTTCCTCACCCGTGACCGAGTTCAGCAACGGACGACCCTCAGCGGCCATCAAGCCCGCCTCCAAGGCACCGGGCACCGACGAGTCGATGCACAAAGGCACATCGACAACGCCCTGAACCATTTCGATCAGCGCTTTCATCAGCGGCGGTTCGACAAAGTTGTTGTCGGCATAGCGCGGGTCAGTGGCCATGCGATTGGTGAACACAGCGCCCGAGTTGATGTCCAGCACCGTCGCCCCGCAGGCCACCTGTTCCAGCGCATCCTTCAGCACAGTGTCGTAGTTCTCCATCTCCAACTCAGCGGCCAGTTTCTTGCGCCCCGTGGGATTGATCCGTTCCCCGATCACGCAAAAGGGTTCGTCAAAGCCGATGATGACGGTTTTCGTTTTGGATTCCAGTACGGTGCGGGTCATTCTTGAACCTATTTCTCAGGCGGTTGCGGCGACCGGGACGCCCGAGGCGCCGCCGTTTTCGGTGACCCATTGGGCATTGGTCTTGATGCCGCCCAAGGGGAAGAAATGGACTTGCTCAATGCCAAAGCCGGGATTGGCGGCCTTGTGCGCGGCCAGTTCAGCGACAAACTCGGTCGGCTCATAGGGCAGCAGGAGTTTCGTCACATCCATCGCGCGCTTTTGCAGCACGCGCAAGCTGGGGCCAACCCCGCAGGCGATGGCGAATTTGATCAGGGTTTGCAGCTTGGCGGGACCAGCGACACCGATATGGACGGGCAAGTTCACACCCTCAGTGCGCAGACGGTCCACCCATGCAATGACGGGGGCGGCCTCAAAGCAGAACTGCGTGGCCATCGCCATTTCTGCGTCAGAGCGTTCGGCAAAGGCCGATTTCCAACGCGCAGCCTCCATCACGGCGCGGTCCGATCCATCGGGATCGATGTCCTTGTTGCCTTCGGGGTGGCCCGCGACATGCAGACGCTCAAAGCCGCCAAAGGCGCCGGATTCGATCAACTGCATCGAATTGTCATAATCCCCGGCGGGCTGCGGCACGCCGCCTCCCAAGAGCAGGGCCTGTTTCACATCAGCCTCACCCTTGTAGCGGGCGACCCAATCCAAGAGCATCGTCTTGTCCTTGATGATCCGTGCCGGAAAATGCGGCATCACCGGGAAGCCTTCGGCATTCAACCGCTTGGCCGTTGTCACCATATCCTCGATCGGCGTGCCGTCGATATGGGCGATGTAGACGCGGGTGCCGCGCGGCAGCAGAGCGCGGAAATCCTCGACCTTTTCGGCCGTCCGGGGCATCACCTCAATCGAATAGCCGCTGAGGAAGGTTTCAACCGCCGGAGAGACGGTTGCAGGGGCGGCAGCCTCGCGGCGGAAGTTGAACAGGGCCATTGGTCACTCCTAGGGCGCTTTTCGGGGGATGGATCAGGCCTTGTCGGCCCAGCCATCGGCATCAATCAGCGCCTTCAGGCGCGCGGTGTCGTAATGGGCTTCCAGACGATCCGCCTCGGCGCGGGCGATCTGGTCGGGATCGCCTTCTACCTCATAGGGCGGCGCTTTGCGCCACTCGGCAAGATAGCTGTCGGTGTCGCGTGCGCCCACTTTCATGGCGCAGCGGTCAATGGCCTGCTCAAAGCGTTCGGTCAATTGCACTTTGGATCCGCGCCGCCCTTTGCCGACAATGACCTGTGCCGGGATGTCACGCCAAAAGACCACCGTTACATCTGCCATCCGATTCCCCCTTGCCCTCTGATCCCTGTTGATAACGCCAGTCTGCGACAGACAGAGTCGGATTTCGACATGGCGAAGGCGGAAGGCGACCCCGCCACCCGTTGCATCCACCTAGCGCATCGGGCCGTGTCAGGCGACAGGCGTAAGTGGAAAAATCTTCAACTCCAACTTGAGGCGCGCAAGGGTATGGGTGAGGACATCTGCCCTTGCGAAAGGGGGGCGGCGGGGATAGCCTTGCGATAACCACACATGGAGGGCGGTATGACGCCCGAGCGTCCCCGAGGGGCGGACGCGATCCCGTTGCCGCGCGCCATGCCAGACTCTGGCCGCGCATCGGTTGAACCGTCTCAGCCCCCTTTGCCGGGTTCGGCGCAGCTTTATGCTGCGCTTGACCTTGGCACCAACAGTTGCCGGATGCTGATTGCCCAACCGAAGGGCAGTCAGTTTCAGGTCGTGGACAGTTTTTCCAAGACTGTCCAGCTTGGCGTGGGGCTTGAAGCTTCGGGCCGGTTGTCGCGTGCCTCGATGACACGCACGATTCAGGCGCTGCGGATTTGCCAGAAGAAGATCGAAAAGCATGGCGTCCGCCGGATGCGCCTTGTCGCGACCGAAGCCTGCCGCCGCGCCCGCAA
>JAIYDR010000266.1 GCA_027487395.1 Rhodobacter sp.
CAACCGCGTGGCGATGCTGGAGCATTCGGTCTATTCGGTCATCAGCCCCGAAGGCTGCGCCTCGATTCTGTGGAAAGACGCCGAAAAGATGCGCGAAGCGGCCGAGGCGCTGCGCCTGACCGCGCAAGACCTGCAAAAGCTGGGTGTGATTGACCGGATCATCAAGGAACCCGTCGGCGGCGCACAGCGGGGGCGCAAGGAAACCGTCGAAGCTGTGGGCAAGTCGATTGAGACCATGCTCAAGGAATTGTCCGGCAAGAAACCCGATGCGCTGATCCGCGACCGGCGGCAGAAGTTTCTGGACATGGGCTCCAAGGGGCTGGCGGCGTAAGGGTCGCCCCCCCAGGCTCAGGGCCGCAGGATGCCGCCCGCCAGCAAAGCCACAGTCGTGGTCTGGTCCAGATAGCCCGAGGCCAGCAACCCCCGGCTTTCCTGAAACCGCCGGATCGCGCGGCGGGTCTTGGCGTCGAAGGTGCCGTCCAGATCGCCGGGGCGCATGTCCAACTGATCCAGCCGCAATTCGACCAAACGCCGTGCGGCGGCGTTCAGTCCGAGCGACTCTTCCGCCGCCTGCCAGCGGGCCAGATCGTCGCCCTGATCCGCCATCGCCTGCAAATCCGCCAAACGCGACGTCGCCTCGGCGGCGAAAACGCCGTCCGGGAAGGCCAGCAGATAATCCTGATAGGACGCCGCCGTATTGTCACGGCTGGCCAGATCCCATGCCGCGGCATCCGCTGCCCCCGCCTGATCCCGCGCGGTGGTTTCTAAGGCCGCCAATCGCGCCGTGGCGGTATCGACGTAAAGCCCATCGGGGAAGCGGTCCAGATAGGCGCGCAGGCCCGCCTCATCGCCTTTGGCCCCGGTGTCTTGCCAGTATGCGCGGTCGGCGCGTTCGAGTTCGGCCTTGCGGGCGGCGCCTTCGCGTTCCAGTTCCGTGGCGCGGGCGTCGGCCTGTTCGGTCAGTTTCACGATCTGATCGCGCGTGAGATAGGCCGTGTCGTCATAGCCGTTGCGCCCTTGCCATCCGGCAATCGCGCGACGCGACCCTGCGCCAAAGACCCCATCTATGCCCTTGGGGTCAAATCCCAGCAGCGACAGCGCGCGCTGGATGGCGCGGCGGTTGTCTTGGGTCAGGTTCAACTCGGTCTCTGCCACCCGTGCTGCTTGGGCCGGTTCGGCCAGGATGCGGGCAATCTCGGCCCGCGCCTCGGTGGCGTGGCGCCCGCTGGGATAGCGCTGCAAATAGGCCTGATACGCGGATTGCGTTGCCTGAAGCGAGGTTGATTCCCAGAAAATCGCCTCTGGGTCCGCGCCGGGCACGGGATCAGGCGTCGCGCCCTCTGCCGTTGGGCGGAAGGGCACCAAGGGCGCGATCAGGCCATCCGCCGTCAGGTCCGGGGCGGCATCTAGCAATGTGGCAAGGCTTTGGCCCCGCACCGGCAGGAACTCGGCGGCAAACTGCGCCACTTGGGTGGCATCACCCCGGATGAGCGTCACCCCCTGTGGGACGACAAGGCGGCCAATCCCCGGCTCCAACCCCACGCCAAGCGGCATCCGGGTGGGTTCTGTCCCAAGCAAAACCACAGCGCCGCCGGGTTGGCTGGCGGCGATTTCCAACACCGTGGCTAAAGACAGGCCCACGGCCCCCACCCCGACAAGATCAGGACTGGCCGCATCGCTGGCCAGAAACCACGTTTGCTCTGCGGACCGTGCGAAATATCCCGACAGGGCAAGGATCAGGCGGTGATCGCCTTCCGCATCCGCCAGCAGGTTGGAAAACACCTGCCGCAACGGCCCACCCGCAAGATCGGCCCCGGTGGTGACGGTAAACCCTGCTGCGGTCAGCGCAGGTTCTGCGGCCAGCAGATCAGAAGCCCCGCCGAGATCCGCGCCGTTTGCGTAGCTCTCAATCCCAATCAGCACCGCGCGGTCCTGTGCAAAGCCTGCATTGACCAGCATCGGAAACGACAGGCAGAAAAACGCAAGCCGATGGATCATGGCACCCTCTAATCAGCAAGGAAGCCTCGCACGAAAAGGGTTTTTTCCAAAGCGCAAGCGCGGTCACTTCGTCGGCATCGGCAAGGATCGGCGCTTTCAGGCGTGCAGGTCACGGCCAAGCCGCAAGTAAGTGAAGATCCCGATCAGAAAGCCCAGCCCCGCTAAAGCGACGGCAAGCGCGGTTTGGCGCGCATCCGACGGGTTGGCCGACAGCGCCAGATAGCCAAAAATCCAAAAGCCGGACCAGCCGATGACGCAGATCAAAGCGGTAAGTTTCTGCATGGCGACCTCCCGTCCCAAAGCGTGGGCCAGCCCTTGCGACCTGACCCTTTGTCGCAAGCTTAGCGACATTTCGTCGCAACGCATCAAGTATCTTGAATGTATCTTTTCCCGTCAGGCCAAGCTGAAGGGAGAGGTGAAGGCATCGAACGGCTTCGCCGCCTGATCCTTGGCCGACAGCACAGGGTCACCTGTCAGCCCCCAGTCGATCCCGACCGACGACCACAAGACCGCCCCATCACACTCTGGCGCATAAACATCCGAGCATTTGTACTGCACCTCAACATCCGGGGTGCGGGTGACAAAGCCGTGCAGAAAGCCTTTTGGTATAAGCAGTTGCTTGCCATTCTCTGCCGTCAGTTCCGCGCCGAACCACTGTCCGTAGGTCGGTGATCCGATGCGGATATCGACGGCCACATCAAATACTGCGCCACGCGAGCAGCGCACCAATTTGTCCTGTGCGTGGGGCGGGGATTGGAAATGCAGGCCCCGAAGCGTGCCGACCTGTGCCGAAAAGCTATGATTGTCTTGCACCCAATTGATGTCCAGACCTGCCGCCTGCATTTTTGTGGCATTCCAAGTTTCCGAAAACCAACCGCGTGCATCGCCAAAGCGTGGGGGAGTGAGGATGACCAGACCGGACAGCGGGGTTTGTTCAACATTCATGGCGGGACATCCTTAACTGGTCGTCACAGGGTTGGGCAGGTTTTGTCGGGAGAGACCATGCCGCCCCGGCGCTGCAGGATCAAGCGGTCAACTGCGCGACAGCCATTGCCACCGCTTGGCCAAGGGCTTGATGCGCGGCCTCATCGTAATGCACGCCGTCGATAGGGCTGACGGCGATCACCTCGCCTGCGTCAAGATATCCGCAGCCGTAATTCTCGGCCAGCGACCGATACAGCGGCGGCAAGGCCAAGGACCGCGCCCTTGCGCCAAAGAATTCGGCCTTGATCGGCCCTTGTTCCAACACCGGGGGCGGACAGATCAGCAGGATATTGAAACCGCCATGGCGTGTCTGGTATTCGTCATGTGTCGCCACATCCAACAGCCCCGCAACGCCCGAGGCGATCTGCTCTGGCGTGGTGGAAAACCGCGCTTTGGCGTCATTGGTGCCCAGCATCAGCGTCAGCACATCAATCGGTCCGTGCGTTTGTAACGCGATCCTCAAGCCCACACGCCCGTTCATATGCGCCCCCATCACCGGGTCATCAAACTGCGCGGTGCGTCCCGGTAGGCCTTCTTCGGCCAGTTCCCAGGCCGGACCCAAAGCCGCTTGCGTGACCGTGGGCCAGCGGATGCCGGGACCGAACCGCTCATACCGCGCGCGGTCAATGATTGGTGGGGTGCCATGGGTGTTGCTGTCACCATAGGTCATCAGAATGGGCATCGCGGTCCTCCCTCTTTCGCCGCCCAGGCTAGGCGGCGGCGGGCTTGGGGTAAAGGGGGGCGGATATCTGCTTTGCCCCCTTGGCCTTTTCACCCCTCGCGCGCATATATGGGCAAACCCATTCAGGATGAGGCATGCGATGTTCGGATTTGGTGACAAAGCGGCGGCTCCGGCCCCGGCGGCGGCGGACCTGATCAAGGACACGACCGAGGCCACCTTCATGGCCGATGTGATCGAGGCCAGCCGTGAGGTGCCGGTGATCGTCGATTTCTGGGCGCCGTGGTGTGGCCCCTGCAAAACGCTCGGCCCTGCCTTGGAGGCCGAGGTGAAAAAGGCTAGCGGCAAGGTCCGCATGGTCAAGGTCAACGTCGACAACAACCAGATGATCGCAGGCCAGTTGCGGATTCAGTCGATCCCCACGGTCTATGCCTTCTGGCAGGGCCAACCGGTGGACGGGTTCCAAGGCGCGCAACCGGCGTCCGAGTTGAAGAAGTTCATCGACCGTCTGACCGCCCTGACCGGCGATGGCGGACTTGCCGAAGCGCTTGAGGCGGCCGAAGCGATGCTGGCCGAAGGGGCGGTGACCGACGCCTTTGAAACCTTTGCCGCGATCCATGAGGAAGACCCCGCCAATGGCGCGGCCTTTGCCGGGATGGTGCGTTGCCGTCTGGCTCTCGACCAGTTGGAGGAGGCCGCACTGATGCTCGACAACGTTCCTGCCGCTGTCGCCAAGGCTACAGAGATTGAGGCTGCCCGCGCGCAGTTGGAACTGGCCCGTCAGGCCGCCAAGGCGGGTCCGGAACAAGAGTTGCGCGCCGCCGTGGCCGCTGACCCAGACGACGCGCAGGCGCGGTTCGATCTGGCGCAGGCGCTTTATGCGACGGGCAAGGTCGCTGAGGCGGTGGATGAGCTTTTGGACCTGTTCCGCCGCGACCGCGACTGGAACGACGGCGCCGCCAAGACCCAGTTGATGACGATCTTTGGTGCCTTGAAGCCAACCGATCCCGTCGTGCTGAAGGGTCGCCGCCGACTTTCGTCGATGATCTTTGTCTGATGCTCTTTGCCTATGGGGCAATCGCCCTATCTGGAGGCACATGATCAAAGTGACCGACCTTCCTGAGACGATTCCGATCTTCCCGCTGCCGGGAGCACTGCTCCTTCCGCGCGGGCGGATGCCGCTGCACATCTTTGAACCACGCTATCTTGCGATGGTAGAGGATTGCCTAAAGACCAAGCATCGGCTGATCGGAATGATCCAGCCGCGCGACGTGCCGGGGACGGGCGAAAAGCGCCTGAATGCGATCGGTTGCGCGGGTCGATTGACCGGCTTCTCGGAAACCGAGGATGGGCGCTACATGATCACCTTGGCCGGTGTGTCGCGCTATCGCGTGCGCGATGAGGTGCAGGGTTTTGCCCCCTATCGGCGCTGCAATGTCGATTGGTCCGGTTTTGGCCGTGATCTTGGTCCGGTTGAAGAAGACAGAGGTTTTGACCGCGATAGATTTCTGGCGATCCTGGGCCGTTTCTTTGCCGCGCAGAACCTGTCTACCGATTGGAGTGGGCTCAAGGAGGCAGAACCTGAGTTGCTGATCAACTCACTTTCGATGCTGTGCCCCTTCACGACCGAGGACAAGCAGGCCCTGCTCGAGGCACCCAGCCTGACCACGCGGCGTGAAACGCTCGTGACGCTGATCGAATTTGCCTTGCGCGGTGGGGCAGGGGATGAGGTGATGCAATGACCGAAGGTACGGCCGTTGATCGCCGCATGCTGGAGTCCTTGGTCTGCCCGGTGACGCAGGCGACCCTGATCTATGATTCCGACCGGCAAGAGTTGGTATCCAAGGCCGCGCATCTGGCCTTTCCGATCCGCGATGGCATCCCGATCATGCTGGTCAGCGAAGCGCGCGAGGTGGCGTGATCAGCGGCGCGCGGCGCGGTCATAGACATCTGCCGCATCGCGGCGACCGACGGCGATCACTAGGACGACCACTTCGGCGTCGCGCACCTCGTAGACCAAGCGATAGCCAATCGCGCGCAGCATAATCTTGTTTCGGTTGCCATCACTGCCATGCAGCCGATCTTTGGGCACGCGTGGGTGGTCCAACCGCTCCGTCAGTTTCTTTTTGAACTACTCCCTGACCGCGCCATCCAATGCGCGCCATTGCTTTAGGGCTGAGTCAAGGAAGGCGAGGTTATAGCTCATCCAACGTCACACGGTGGACGGCTTCTTCGCGGCGTGCATCCGCGATGGCGTGAAGTTCTGCATCCTCCAGCCTGTCCATCATCCGCTCGTACAGGGGGGCGGGCACGCAGTAAAAGGCCGGAGCGTTATGATTGAGGATGGCCACGGCCTCACCATCACCTGCCTGCACGGTACCCATCGGGTTCTTTTTCAACTCGGTCACACTGGCGACGACGCGGGACAGGACCAAGTTAGTCATAGGGTGCTCCTTAATTCATGCCAAGTATAGCACTGTTTTTGATGCTTAGAAAGTGGCGCGGCTGGCTACACGGACAGTGCCGTTGTTTTGAACACCGTCCGCAGCGCGAAGGATGACTGCATCTGCCGCACCCCCGGCAGGCGTGACAGGTGTTGGCGGTGGATGCGGGCGAAATCCTCGGTATCTTCGGCCACGATCTTCAACAGGTAATCCGCGGTCCCGGCCATCAGGTGGCATTCCAAGATGTCAGGCACCTTGGCCACCTCACGCTCAAAGGCGTCCAGGAGGTCATCGGCTTGTCCTTGCAAGGTGATCTCGACAAAGACCACCGTGGGTTTGCCCAGTCGGCGCGCGTCCAGAAGCGCGACGTAACCAGCGATATACCCCTCTTCCTCGAGCCGTTGGGTGCGGCGGTGACAGGCGCTGGGCGACAGGTTCACGCGCTCAGAAAGCTCGGCATTGGTGATGCGGCCATCCTTTTGCAGGACGGTCAGGATGCGGCGGTCGGTTGCGTCCAAATCCATGATCTTCGCAGATTCTTTCGTAGTGATAGCATTCAGTCGCAGATTCTACCGCGACATGCGCTGCAGGTCACCCAGATTTCAAAGCAATTGCATCCGAATAGGCGAAAGCTGATCCCACACGGGCCTCTGTCTGAACAGAGTCGCCCCAAAGGGAGAGAGCGCATGAAGATCGGTTGCCCAAGGGAAATCAAACCGCAGGAATTTCGCGTTGGCATGACGCCCAACGCAGCGCGCGAGGCGGTGGCGCATGGCCATCAGGTGATGATTGAAACGGGTGCCGGGGTTGGCGCTGGCTTTACGGATGCCGATTACATCGCGGCTGGTGCGCAGATCGTCGGCACGGCGGAAGAGGTGTTTGCCGGGGCCGAAATGGTGGTCAAGGTCAAGGAGCCCCAAGCGGTGGAACGTGCCCGTCTGCGTGAAGGGCAGGTGTTGTTCACCTATCTGCACCTCGCTCCCGATCCGGCGCAAACGCATGATCTGTTGGCCTCTGGCGTGACGGCCATCGCCTATGAAACCGTGACCGATGATCGCGGTGGGTTGCCATTGCTTGCACCGATGTCCGAGGTTGCAGGCCGTCTGGCACCACAGGTCGGCGCGTGGACGCTGCAAAAGGCCAATGGCGGGCGTGGAGTGTTGCTGGGTGGCGTGCCGGGGGTGTTGCCTGCGAAGGTTCTGGTGATCGGCGGCGGTGTGGTTGGCACGCAGGCGGCGCGGGTCGCGGCGGGCATGGGCGCGGATGTGACGATCCTTGACCGCTCGGTCCCCCGTCTGCGCTATCTGGACGACATCTTCCACGGCACTGTGAAGACTGGCTACGCCAGCGCGGGCACCACGGCGGAACTGGTGGCGGATGCGGATATGGTGATCGGTGCCGTGCTGATCCCCGGTGCCGCCGCGCCGAAACTGGTGACGCGGGCGCAGCTTGCCAGCATGAAATCCGGTGCGGCGATTGTGGATGTCGCCATCGACCAAGGCGGGTGCTTTGAGACCA
>JAIYDR010000272.1 GCA_027487395.1 Rhodobacter sp.
ATCATAGCCTGCATCGGCATGGCGCATCACGCCTGTCGCTGGGTCATTCCACAGCACCCGCTCCAGGCGCTTGGCCGCTTCATCCGTGCCATCGGCGACGATCACCATCCCCGAATGCTGCGAATAGCCCATGCCAACCCCGCCACCATGATGCAGCGACACCCATGTCGCCCCCGACGCCGTGTTCAAAAGCGCATTCAACAACGGCCAATCGCTGACCGCGTCCGATCCATCCTTCATCGCTTCCGTCTCGCGGTTCGGACTGGCGACCGAGCCTGAATCGAGATGATCCCGCCCGATCACAATCGGCGCTTTCAACTCGCCCGACTTCACCATCTCGTTGAACATCAACCCGGCGCGGTGCCGATCCCCCAGCCCGATCCAGCAAATCCGCGCGGGCAGACCTTGAAAGGCGATCCGCTCCTGCGCCATGTCCAGCCAGCGGTGCAGGTGGGTGTTGTCGGGGAACAGCCGCTTCATCGCCGCATCGGTCGCATGGATATCCGCCGGATCGCCCGACAAGGCGCACCAGCGGAAGGGCCCAATCCCCCGGCAGAACAGGGGGCGGATATAGGCGGGCACGAAACCGGGAAAAGCGAAGGCGTTCTCCAACCCTTCATCCTGCGCCACTTGCCGGATATTGTTGCCATAATCCAGCGTCGGCACGCCCGCATTCCAGAAATCCACCATGGCCGCGACATGTGCCCGCATTGAGGACCGCGCCGCCGCTTCCACCGCCTTTGGGTCGGTTTCCTGCTTGGCGCGCCATTCGGCGACGGTCCACCCCAAGGGCAGATAGCCATGCAAGGGGTCATGGGCTGAGGTCTGGTCCGTCACCATATCCGGGCGCATCCCACCGGCCTGCATCCGGGCATAAAGTGCTGGGAAGACCTCTGCGGCATTGCCAAGTAGACCAACCGACTTCGCCTCACCCTTCGCCGTCCAGTCGGCGATCAGGGTAAGCGCTTCATCAACTGTCTTAGCTTTGGCGTCCAAATACCGGGTACGAATTCGAAAATCAATCCGCGTCTCATCACATTCCACAGCCAGACAGCAGGCCCCGGCCATCACAGCGGCCAAGGGCTGTGCCCCACCCATACCGCCCAAGCCGCCCGTCAAGATCCAGCGCCCGGTCAGATCCCCGCCGTAATGCTGACGCCCAGCCTCTGCGAATGTCTCATAGGTTCCCTGCACAATGCCTTGGGTTCCAATGTAAATCCACGATCCGGCGGTCATCTGGCCATACATCGCCAGACCCTTGCGGTCCAACTCATTGAAATGATCCCAGGTCGCCCATCTCGGCACGAGGTTGGAGTTCGCGATCAACACCCGCGGCGCATCCGGATGGGTGCGGAAAATCCCCACGGGCTTGCCGGATTGCACAAGCAGCGTCTCATCCGCCTCTAGATCACGCAAGCTTGCGACGATGCGGTCAAAATCCTCCCAGGTCCGTGCGGCACGGCCGATCCCACCATAAACAACCAACTCATGCGGGTTCTCAGCCACATCGGGATGCAGGTTGTTCATCAGCATCCGCAAGGGCGCCTCAGTGAGCCAGCTTTTCGCCGTCAGTTCGGTTCCAGTGGCAGGATAAACATCGCGGGTGTTGTGACGGGTCATGAGGAATCTCACAATATGGGCAGGGGGATGGCGGCAGAAGTTGAGAGCGCGTCAGCGGCCACCAGACGCGTAGCCGCCGCAAGATCAGGGGCGAGATAGCGATCTTCGCCCAGCGTCGCGACGTCTTGGCGCAACCGCGCCAAGACCCGTGCCAAAGGGTCAGAGGTGGTCAAGGGCGCGCGAAATTCCACGCCTTGGGCGGCGCACATCGCCTCAACCCCCAAAATCGCCGATAGGTTCGCGTTCATCCGCATCAGTCGCCGCGCGCCGTGGGCAGCCATGCTGACATGATCCTCTTGATTGGCCGAGGTGGGCGTGCTGTCTGTGACAGTTGGATGCGCCAAGTGTTTGTTCTCGCTCATCAAAGCGGCGGTGGTCACTTCGGCGATCATCAGGCCCGAGTTCAGGCCGGGATTGGGCGTCAGAAACGGCGGCAGATCGAAGCTCAGGCCGGGGTCGACCATGAGGGCCACCCGACGTTGCGCAATCGCGCCAATCTCGGACAGGGCCAGCGCAATCATATCGGCTGCAAAACCAACGGGTTCGGCATGAAAGTTCCCGCCCGAGACGATCTGCCCATCCGCCAGCACCAGCGGATTGTCGGTGGCGGCATTCGCCTCAATCTCCAGCGTGCGCGCCGCTTGGCGCAAGACATCCATCGCGGCCCCCGTGACTTGCGGTTGACAGCGGATGCAATAGGGGTCTTGCACCCTTGTGTCGCCCTCGCGATGGCTTTCGCGGATCACGGACCCGTCCAAAAGGGCACGCATCACCGCAGCCGCCTCAATCTGTCCGGCATGGCCGCGCAGGGCGTGGATATCGGGGTGCAAGGGCGCGGTTGACCCCATGATGGCATCGGTGGACAGCGCCGAAATCACCAACGCGGCACGGGCATTGCGCCAGCCGTCGAACAGGCCCACCAAAGCGTAAGCGGTCGAAAACTGCGTGCCGTTGATCAGTGCCAGCCCTTCCTTCGCCCCAAGGGTGATCGGGGAAAGGCCAACCTCGGCAAAGGCTTCGGCCGCAGGCTTCACCTCTCCTGCAACCTCTGCCATCCCGGCGCCAATCATCACGGCGGTCATATGGGCCAAGGGGGCAAGGTCACCGGACGCGCCCACGGACCCTTGGGCCGGGATCACCGGGGTGACACCACGCGCGAGCATGTCTTGCAGCAGGGCAATCACCTCCCACCGCACACCCGAGGCCCCACGCCCCAATGACAAGAGTTTCAACACCATCATCAAGCGCACCACCGCTGATGGCATCGGCTCGCCCACGCCACAGCAATGCGACAGGATCAGATTTTTCTGAAGCGTTTCGGTATCTTCTGCCGCGATCTTGATTGACGCGAGTTTGCCAAAGCCGGTATTCACCCCGTAGACCGCCGCAGTTCCCGCTGCTGCTGCCGCGATCCGTGACGCGGCAAGATCAACACCTGCGCGGGCTGAGGGGTCCAGCGTCACCGCTGCGCCGGTGCGATAAACCCGCTCGAGCTGTGCCAGCGTGACGGCACCGGGGATCAGGGTTTCAGGGTCAGGCGTCAAGGCGGCCTCCGATAATGGTCTGGGACAGGGCCTCGGCCCCGATGGGGTAGGACAGTTCCGCCGGATGCTCGGCCTCCCAGACGGCCAGATCGGCGCGCAGGCCGGGGGCAAGTTGTCCCCGGTCGGTCAGACCCATCGCCCGGGCGGCGTGGTGGGTGGTGCCCAGAAGTGCCTCTTCCGGCGTCATGCGAAACAGGGTGCAGGCCATGTTCATCGCCAAAGGCAGCGAGGTCATCGGGGATGATCCGGGGTTGCAATCGGTGGCCACCGCCATCGGCACCCCTGCGGCACGCAGGGCGGTGATCGGCGGGGCCTGCGTCTCGCGCAGGGTATAAAACGCCCCCGGCAGGATCACCGCCACGGTTCCGGCCTGCGCCATCGCGGCAACACCTTCGGGCGACAGGTATTCCAGATGATCCGCTGACAGCGCGGTGTGGCGCGCGGCGAGGGCGGCCCCGTTCAGGTCTGACAACTGTTCTGCATGCAGTTTAACCGGCAGGCCCAAGGCTTTGGCTGCGTTGAACAAACGTTCAACCTGCGCAGGCGAAAAGGCGATGCCTTCACAGAAGGCGTCCACCGCATCGACCAGACCTTCGGCATGGGCGGCGTGCAGCGACGGGATGGCGACCTCGTCGATGTAAGCATCGGCGCGGGCTTTGAATTCGGGCGGGATGGCATGGGCGGCAAGATGGGTGGTGCGGATCGTCACGGGAGAAAGTCCTGCCAAGGCACGGGCAGCGCGCAGCAGTTTCACCTCATCGACCACGGTCAGGCCATAGCCAGATTTCACTTCAACGGTCGTGGTTCCCGTCCGGCGCATCGTGGTCAGGCGGCGCAAAGCGGCGGCGGTCAATGCCGCCTGATCCGCTGCGCGGGTGGCCTTGACGGTGGAGAGGATGCCGCCACCGGCACGGGCAATCTCTTCGTAACTGGCACCTTGCAGGCGCATTTCAAATTCGGTGGCGCGGTGGCCAGCAAAGACGATGTGGGTGTGACAGTCGATCAGGCCGGGGGTGACGAGGCGACCGCCCAAGTCGTGGTGTTCTGCATCGTGAAACGCCCCGGGCAAGTCGGTCAATCGGCCGACCCATGCGATCCTGTCCACGTCCAGCGCAATCGCAGCATCGCGGATCAGGTCGTAACCGCCACGCATCGTCGCTGCCGTGAGGCCGGTCAGGAGAATCGTCATTCCGCTTGCCTTATGTCTGGGTGCGATCTTAATATGTCTAGACATAATACCGAAAGTCAAGCCGAGGTTTCCGATGACCACTCTGCACGCGCGCCACGCCCTGACCGAGAACGGTTGGCAAAGTGATGTCACCGTGACGATTGCCGAGGGGCGGATTGTCCGGGTGGTGCCGGGGTTTCACGGGCCGGGGCAGGCGGTGGGGGTGTTGCTGCCCGCGCCGGTGAACCTGCATTCCCACACCTTTCAGCGCGCAATGGCCGGGATGACGGAACGGCGCGGCGAAGGGCGCGACAGTTTCTGGACGTGGCGCGATCTGATGTACCGCTTTCTGGATCATCTGACCCCCGATCAGGTGCAGGCCATTGCGGCGCAAGCGATGGTGGAGATGGCCGAAGCGGGCTATGCGGCAGTGACGGAGTTTCACTACCTGCACCACCAATCGGGCGGCGCGCCTTATGCCGATCTGGCCGAGATGGCGGGGCGCATTTCGGCAGCGGCTTTGGAAACCGGTTTGGGGCTGACGCTCTTGCCGGTGCTCTATCAACGGGGCGGTTGCGATGGGCGGGCGCTGGGGCCGGGGCAAGTGCGCTTTGGCAATGATATCGATCGTTATGCCCGGTTGGTGGAGGCGGCGGCAGGACATCTGGCCACCTTGCCGGGGGATGCTGTGTTGGGGGTGGCGCCGCACTCGCTACGGGCAGTCTCGCCGGAGGGTTTGGCCTTTGCGGCCAGCCTGCTGCCAGAGGCCCCGATCCACATTCACATCGCCGAACAACTGGCTGAGGTTGATGAACTTATCGCCCATACGGGTGCCCGTCCCGTAGAGTGGCTGTTGGCCAATGCGTCGGTTGATGGCCGCTGGTGCCCGATCCATTGCACGCAGATGACCGCCGTTGAAACCGAGGGCTTGGCGCGGTCTGGGGCGGTGGCGGGGCTTTGTCCGGTGACAGAGGCCAATCTGGGCGACGGTATCTTTGATGGGGTGAATTGGGCGGCGGCGGGAGGCGCTTTCGGGGTGGGCACTGACAGCAATGTGCAGATCACGCTGATGGGCGAGTTGCGGCTTTATGAGTATTCGCAGCGCCTGCGCGACAAGGGGCGGGCGATGCTGGCGACGGCGGCGCAATCCACGGGCCGGGTGCTGTGGCAAGGTGCGGCGCAAGGGGGTGCGCAGGCGGCAGGCCGTGCGGCGGGGGTAATTGCGCCGGGGCTGTGGGCGGATCTTGTGGCGCTGGAGGATACCGCCTTGGCGTTGGAGGGGCGTTGCGGGGATGAATTGCTCGACGCCGCGATCTTTGCGGCGGGGGATGGGCTGGTGACAGAGCTGTGGTCAGCGGGACGGCATCTTGTGACAGGCGGGCGTCACATTGCACGGGAGGTCATCGCCACCCGCTACCGCGCCGTGATGGCCGATCTGCGGGGGCGGTTGTGACGGCGAAGGGCTGGGAAGATATCCGCGCCGAGGTGTTGCGCCGCATCCGGGCGCGCGACTGGCCGCCGGGGCAGGTCATCCCGGGTGAAGAGGCCCTCGCGCTGGAATTCGGCGTGGCCCGCGCCACCGTCAACCGTGCCTTGACGGCGCTGGCCAAGGACGGGCTGTTGGAACGTCGCCGCAAATCCGGCACGCGGGTGGCCGAAACCCCGGTGCGCCGCGCCACGCTGGACATTCCGATCCTGCGCCATGAGATCGAGGCGCAGGGCCGCGCCTATGCCTTTCGGCTGTTGGATCACCGCCTGACCGTGCCGCCCTTGGCGGTGACAGCGCGGCTAGGCCTTGCGCCGGATCAGCCGATGCTTTGGCTGGAGACCGTGCATCTGGCGGATGGCCACCCCCATGCGCATGAGGCGCGCTGGCTGAACCCCGCCCTTTTGCCAGAACCTGTCCCCGATTTCGCACAGCTGTCGGCCAATGAATGGTTGGTGCGGAATCTGGCCTTTACCGCTGGGGACTTGGCCTTTCTGGCCGAAGCCGCCGAGGGGCGGGTGGCGGAGGTGTTTGGGGTTCTGGACGGAGCGGCGCTTCTGGTGATGGAGCGCACGACCTGGAGCGGGGAAGCGCCGATCACGCTTTTGCGGCTGACCCATGCACCGGGGCATCGGGTGCAGATGATGGTTTGATGGTCTGCTTTGGGCTGGCGCCGAGAGGGTTTTGCACCCTCCGTCAGCCAGCGGTTCTTGAACCGGTGGCGAACCACTGGCTGACCTTCCCGCAGGATATTTGAGCAAAGGAGAGGGGAAGGACGCGCGCGGGGTTACGCGGCGGGCTGGTCCTTGAACTTGATCGACTCGCCGCAACCGCAGGCCTCGGCCACGTTGGGGTTGTTGAATTTGAAGCCGGATTCAAGAAGCGAGGTGTGATAGTCAATCTCGGTCCCGAACAGGAACATCTGCGCCATGGGCGCGATCATCACCCGCGCGCCGTCTTGTTCCACCACCTCATCCATCGGGTTGACGGTGGAGGCAAAGTCCATGGTGTATTCCATGCCCGCGCAACCGCCCTTCTTGACGCCGATCCGCAGACCCGCCGTGCCGTTCTGCGCCATGAGCCGCGCAATCTGACGGGTGGCGGAATGGGTCAGGGTGACAGCTTGTTTGCCGGGGATGCCGAACATGGGACTCTCCTACTTCTGCACATAAGGTAAGGCTTAAATGCAGGAATTCCAAGCGCTGGCACGCAGCACCTTGCGTGTTACATGAAGCCGAGTTCGAGACGCGCCTCATCCGACATCATCTCCATCCCCCAGGGTGGATCGAAGGTCATCTTGACGGCGACCGATTTGACGCCTGCCACGGGTTCTACCGCGTCTTGCACCCAACCGGGCATTTCCCCGGCCACCGGGCAGCCGGGGGCTGTCAGCGTCATCATGATGCCAACGTCATTTTCTTCTGTGATCTCAATCGTATAGACCAGACCCAGATCATAGATGTTCACCGGAATTTCCGGATCAAACACCGTTCGGCAGGCATCGACGACCTGATCGTAAAGCGGGTGATCTGTGGTGGAGGGCGCGATCAGCGGCGTGCCTTCGAGCTTGTCCTGAACCTGCGTCATGGCTGTCCTGCGGCTGTTCTGCGTGTTGTTGACCGAATATATAGGGAATTTTTTTGGCAGGGTCCAGATGCGGCCCGTCAGAAGACAGAACGGTCCAATCGGAAGCGGTGCAAGAGCACCGACACAAGGCCGCAGGCGGCGAGCGTTCCTACGGCAATGGCGGTGCGCGACAGCGAGGTGTGTTTCATCAACGGGACCAGAAACGCCACATGCAGAAAGAACGTGCCACTGGCCAAAGTGCCGATCAGCCGACCATGGGCGGGCCAGGTGCCGCGCAACGCCAAAAGCACCACAGCCGGGGCGGCGATGCCCATCGCCAGCGGTGTGTCCAGACCGAGGATGCGTGGGGCAAAGACGCGGACAGCCCATGCCTCAAACACCAAGAGCGCCAGACCGGCCAATGCCGCCGTCCACAGCATGGGGGCGGGCAGGCGGCGTTCCCACCCCTCGCGCCGGATCACAAAGCCCACCAGAAAGAAGGGCAGACCCAGGAACAGCCCGTTGCGGTTCAGCCAGTTTCCGGGTCCGGGAAAGCTGCCTTCTGGCACCAGCCAGCGCATCAGCATGGCATACATCAGGGCCACCCCGATCCCGAACAGCACCACCGCCAAGGCGATCAACTGGCGGGTAGGCCAGTTCCTGAGCCAGACCGTCAAGAGAGCGCAACAGGCAAGCGAGGCCAGATACCAAAGATGCCACCAGCCAAAGCCAAGCAGGAGCAAGCCGCGCAGTGGTGCCTCAAGCCGCAGCG
>JAIYDR010000373.1 GCA_027487395.1 Rhodobacter sp.
CGGGTTCAACGGTCGCGCCGGTGGGTTCGCCCCTACCGTTGCGATGCGGCCCGTTACAGCCCGCGGCGATCTTCGGTGATGTAAGTGTCGGCAAGGCTAGGCCCTGCGATGCGCCGCCAGCCCTGCGGCCCACCAAACGCGAGGGGCGCGTTTTCTTGAGCAATGGTTGAGGCTTCGCCAGGGCCGTTGCGTTCTGCGCGACGGTTAGCCAAACGGATATCCGGCGAATAAACCTATGTAATGACGTCGTTATTGAAAGAGTCTGGCGACCAAAACCTGCGTCTGCGGCGGAGATTGGTTTGGTGGCAACGGCAAGATTGCGCAGATCGGCGCGCGATCTGGCGCATTCCGGTCAGGGCTGTGCGGGGGCGCGTTGCATCGCCAATTTGGGCCGTATTCCCCGGGCTGCAACCTTGCAATTGGCCTTGATCCGCATCCGGCCGGCGGGATCAAGGCAGTGCGAGATGCGGCGCAGATGCACGGTGCCAGACGCTTCGGACATGACACTGATGCACTGATCCGGTCTATGGGCAACCTACCACGGGGGGGCATTGCGGACTTTGGTAGATCGCGGCTTTATCGACGTCTGTCCCAAGGAAAAGCTGCCTGTTCCTTTGAAAATTTCATTCCGGCCACGATTCTAAATCGCCTTTTGAGACAACCAAAACCGGAGTCGTGATCCGGACCATCGGTCCGTCGTACCCATCCTCATGCAGTGACGAGATGATTTACATCCGCACACCGCTGGCCCACCAGATGACCTGTGGTTGGATTGGTCTGGATGATCCCGCTCCGACGCGAGATGTGCAAGTGTTCCGGACAGATCGCTCCGCAAGATCGTGCGCTTCAGGCTTGGTAACATCCGCAGAAGATGACTTCAGCAAAGGCGCAAGGGGCGTGCAGGGCCGCGCTTACCCCATCCACCGCGCCACCAGTCCGGGCAGGTCGGCGTATCGATCAAAGCTCGCCAAGGGGTTTAAGTCTTCGACCGGGGATTTGCGGTAGCCTTGGGTGAAGAGAAGGAAACCAATCCCCGCCGCCTGCGCGGTCTCGGAATCCACCTCGCTGTCGCCCACATAAAGCACCGGCCCGCCGCCGACACCAGCGATGCAGGCCTGCAGCATGGCAGGGTCGGGCTTGCGTGTGGGCAGGCTGTCCCCGCAGATCACGCTGGCGAAATGGTCCTGCCATCCCAGCGCGCGCAGCACGGCCAAGGTCGGACGCAAGGGTTTGTTGGTACACAGACCCAGCGCCAGACCGGCATTGGAAAGCGCGGTCAACGCGGCGGGCACCCCATCATAGACTTGGGTCAGCGTCGCACTTGCCCGTTCATAGATCAGCATGAAGCGGGTCAGCAGGCGGTCTTTTTGCGCCGGGTCCAGCCCCGCCGTCGCAATCACCCGGTCTAAGAGTACACCCACCCCATTGCCGATCATGGCGGTCACCTGCGCGCGGGTGAGGCCTGGGTGGCCTTCCTCGGCCAGCAGCAGGTTTACGGCGGCGTGGATATCTGCGGCGCTGTCGATCAGCGTTCCATCCAGATCAAAGATCACTGCCGCCATCTTGTTCCCCCTCTTTCATGCGCATGAAACCCAGGCATCGCTGCAGGGGCAAGGGGGTCAGCGCCCCATCATCCGGTTGGCAAATTGCGCCAGCCGCGACGGCGGCCCGTTTGACGCCACCTCGCGCCGGTCGGCGGCGACGAGCGCGGCGTAAAGCCCGTGGACGCCCAGCCAACGCAGCGGTTCGGGCTCCCATTTGCGCACGCGGTGATTGACCCATGGCAGGCGGGTAAGGGCGGTATCGCGCCCCAGCACCAAATCCGCCAAAGTGCGGCCGGCGAGGTTGGAGGTGGACACCCCGACCCCGACATATCCCCCCGCCCAGCCGATGCCGGTGGTGGGATCAAGGCCCACGGTCGCGCACCAATCGCGCGGCACACCGAGGACACCGCACCAGCCATGGGCAATGCCAATCCCGTGGGCCGCAGGGAAATGGCGGTTCAGGATCGCGGTCAGCCGCGCCACGGTGGCGGCGTCCGGTGCGCCGTCCATGTCGATCTGGCTGCCGAATTTATAGGGCGTTCCGCGCGCCCCGACCGTGATCCGCCCGTCGCGGGTGCGCTGGCAATAGCAATAGGCATTGGCGAAATCGCCAAGGATTTCTGCGCCCTGCCAGCCGATCTTGTCCCAAACCTCGGCCGGTAGCGGGTCGGTGACGATCTGGGCGGAATTCATCGGCAGCCAGTCGCGCTTCAGCCCCGGCAGGGTGGCGGTGAAGCCTTCGGTGCAGCGCAGGATATGGCGGGCGCGGACGGTGCCACGGTCGGTTTCGACCAGGCCGGGGGCCATGGCCAGAACCTCTGTGCCCTCGGCAATCGTGACGCCGAGGCGCTCAACGGCATCCGCCAAACCGCGCACCAGCTTGGCAGGCTGCACGCGGGCGACGCCATCCACGACCATCGCGCCGATGGCCCCGGGGATGTGGATGCGTTGCGTCAATTCCGCCCTGTCGATCATCCGGACACGGGTTTCGGCCCAATGGTGGCGGTGCGCCACCTCGGCCTTTGCGCGGTGCAGTTGGGCGGGGGTGGTGGCGACCATCAGCTCATCGGTGCGGTGGATGTCGGCGTCGATGCCCTCCGCCTCGGTCACGCCGATCACCTCATCCACGGTGGCATTCATGGCGCGGACCATGTCCTTGACCGGTTCGACTCCAGCATGCGCGGCATAGCGGCTGTGGTTCCACGCAAAGCCGCCAGACAGCCAGCCGCCGTTGCGACCCGAGGCCCCGTATCCGGCAAAGCGCTTTTCCAAGACGATGACCCGCAGATGTGGCGCGGCATGCTTGAGGTAATAGGCGGACCACAGGCCAGAATAGCCCGCCCCGATGATGCAGACATCAGCAGTGATGTCACCCGCCAGCGGTGGGCGAGGGGAGGGCATGCCGATATCGGCATACCAATAGGAAACATCGCCCAAACGGGCCGGGGTGCGGGTCTGTGTCATGGGCGGCAGGATAGGGGAAGGCGGGGCGAGGAAAAGGGGAAAACGTCACGGCCCAAGTCACCTTAGGTTCAGTCGCGCGGGGCAAGTGACCCGCGCGCATAGCAACGGTTGCCCCAGTCCCGCCCGTGCTGCCCCAGCACGGGCCGC
>JAIYDR010000129.1 GCA_027487395.1 Rhodobacter sp.
AGGAAATCATGGGTGAAGGGGTAGTAATCCGCCGTCATCCCGTCGACGCTCGTCACCGCCCGCAACGCCAGCGCATAGTCATAGGTGCGCCCGTCGCCCATCACGCCCACGGTTTTCATAGGCAGGATCGCGGCGAAGGCCTGCCAGATGTCATCGTAAAGACCATGCTTGCGGATTTGATCAATATAGACCGCATCGGCGCGGCGCAGGATGTCCAGCTTTTCGCGCGTGATCTCTCCGGGGCAGCGGATCGCCAGACCCGGGCCGGGGAAGGGGTGACGGCCAATAAAGCTTTGCGGCAGGCCAAGTTCGCGGCCCAAAGCGCGGACCTCATCCTTGAACAACTCCCGCAGCGGTTCGACCAGCTTCATGCCCATCTTCTCGGGCAGGCCACCCACATTGTGGTGCGACTTGATGGTGACCGAAGGCCCGCCCGAAAAGCTGACCGATTCGATCACATCGGGGTACAGCGTGCCTTGGGCAAGGAACTTCGCCCCGCCGATGGATTTGGCATGCTTTTCAAACACCTCAATGAACAACCTGCCAATCGTCTTGCGCTTCACCTCGGGGTCGGACACCCCCTCCAAAGCGCCAAGAAACAGGTCGGACTCGTCGGCATGAATCAGCGGGATGTTGTATGTGTCGCGGAACATGGTGACGACCTGCTCTGCCTCTCCCAGCCTGAGCAGGCCATGATCGACAAAGACGCAGGTCAGTTGATCACCAATCGCCTCATGGATCAGCACGGCCGCGACCGAGGAATCCACCCCGCCGGACAGGCCGCAAATCACCCGCTCATGGCCCACCTGTTCGCGGATTTTGCGAATGGCTTCCTCGCGATAGGCACCCATCGTCCAATCGCCCTTGAACCCCGCCAGACGCACGAAATTGGCGTAAAGCTGCGCGCCCTTTGGGGTGTGGTGGACTTCGGGGTGGAACTGCACGGCGTAAAAATGCCGCTCTGGGTTTGCCGTGATGGCAAAGGGCGCATTGGGCGAGGTGCCTAGAACCTGGAATCCCGGTGCGATTTCAGAGACATGGTCGCCATGGCTCATCCAAACCTGCTCACGCCCGCCCATCCCATCATCGGTGTCAAACCAGCCCGACAGGATCGGATGCGTGGTCGGGGTCGGCGTCAAATAGGCGCGGCCGAACTCTGCCGCGCCATGCCCGCGTTCCACCTTGCCGCCCAGGCAATGCATCATCACCTGCTGGCCATAGCAGATGCCAAGGATCGGCACGCCCAGATCGAACACGCCCGCAGGCGGCATCGGCGCGCCATCGGCAAAGACCGAGGCCGGTCCCCCCGAAAAGATCACCGCCCTTGGGGCGAAGGCGCGCAAGAACGCCTCATCAACCTTGTTGAACGGGTGGATTTCGCAATAGACATTCAGCTCACGCAGGCGACGCGCGATCAGCTGCGTCACCTGGCTGCCAAAGTCGATGATCAGAAGGCGGTCATGGGCATCTTGTGTCATGCGCTCGCATAGGATGAAGCGGGCAATTCTTCAAGAGGGCGAAGCGCCATTTGCACCCGCCGCGCCGTTCTGGAAAGATGACCTGAGGCGGACAGGGGGAAGCACGATGATAACGGTCACAGATCAAATGGTGCAGGATTTTCAGCGCGATGGGGCGGTGCTGATCAAGGGCCTCTGGGCCGATTGGGTCGATGTGCTGCGCGATGGTGTGGCGCGGAATATGGCGCAACCTTCGGAATACGCAGCGGAAAACCTGAAACCGGGGGAGGGCGGTCGCTTCTTTGACGACTATTGCAACTGGCAGCGCATCCCGGAATTTGAACAGGTGATCCGGCAATCTGATGTGGCCGATGTCGCGTCTCGATTGATGGGGTCCGATTATGTGCAGCTTTTCCACGACCATGTGCTGGTGAAAGAACCCGGCACCGCGCGCGCGACCCCGTGGCATCAGGATGGGCCGTATTACTTTGTTGGCGGTCGCCAAACCGTCAGCTTCTGGTCGCCGCTTGATCCGGTGCGTGAGGCGTCCTTGCGCTGTGTCGCAGGCAGTCACCGTTGGGAGAAAGAGGTTCTGCCGACCCGCTGGCTGTCTGAGTCGAATTTCTATGCCGATTCAGACAAATACATGCCGGTCCCCGATCCCGATGCCGAAGGGATGCGCGTATTGGAATGGGAGATGGAGCCCGGCGACGCCGTGGCCTTTGACTACCTGACCCTGCACGGCGCCCGCGGGAATGAGGCGGCGACCCGGCGGCGGGCGTTTTCGTTGCGCTTGGTGGGCGAGGATGCGCGCTACGTCGAACGCCCGGGCCGCACCTCGCCGCCCTTTCCGGGACACGACATGCAGCCGGGGCAAAGGTTGCGGAGCGATTGGTTTCCCGTCCTGCGCGACTGACTGTCGCCTTTGCGAAAGGGGGGCAGCGGGGTAGGGTGCGCGCATGACCGATCCGATCCCCCTGCGCCCCAAAACCACTCCCCCGCCGGACTTTCCGCCGCTGCGTCCCGCGCGCTTTACCCGCACGCCGCCTGCGGTGTTCCCGGTGATCCTTGGGCTTCTGGGCCTTGGGCTGGCGCTGAAACGCGCATTGATGGCCTTTGGGCTGAATGTGGGATTGGCCGATGCGGCGCTGGGGGCCTTTACAGCACTTTGGGCCTTTGCGGTTTTTGCATATTCCACCAAAGTCTTGCGCCGGTTTTCTGTGGTGCTTGAGGATCTGCGCGTCTTGCCAGGACGGACGGGCCTCGCTGCGCTGTCGATGGGGGGTATGCTGGTCGCCACAGAGCTGGCGGAGTTTTCCCCGACGGTGGCGAAAGCCGTCTTGATCGCCGCCTTGGCGCTGCATCTGGGGCAAGCGGTGCTTTTGGTCATCGTGCTGCGCACCCTGCCACCCGAGGGGCGGCGCGTCACGCCCGGAACGCATCTGAATTTCGTCGGTTTCATCGTCGGCGGTTTGGCCGCAGTGCCCTTGGGGTGGAACGGATTGGCCCTGACACTCTTGGCGCTCACCATTCCCGTGGCGCTGGCGATCTGGGCCATCAGTGCGGTGCAGTTGGTCCGGAGCATCCCGCCCGCAGCCTTGCGGCCGATGCTCGCGATTCATCTTGCGCCTGCCAGTCTGTTTGCCTCGGTTGCTGCACTGACGGGGCAGGCAGCATTGGCGCAGGGTTTCGCAGCTTTGGCTTGTATCCTGTTGCTTTCACTTCTGCTTTGCGCACGCTGGATCACGGCGGCGGGGTTTTCTGCGATGTGGGGCAGTTTCACTTTTCCGCTGACCGCCTGCGCCTCGGCCCTGATCCTGACGGGCTGGACGGCAGCGGGCATGGGGGTTTTGATCGCAGCCTTGGGTATCGTACCGCTGATCGCGTGGAAGACCTTGGTGCTGTGGGGCAGCGGTCAACTCGCCGCCCGCACCAATGCGGCTGAGGCTTAAGCCGCCTCTGCCGCCGCCCTGATCCGCGCGATGTTTGTGCCGTAAACCCCTGGATTATCAACAGAACCGCCGCTGAACACGGCCGATCCTGCCACCAGAACATCCGCACCCGCCGCCGCCACCAAAGGCGCGGTATCCACGGTGATGCCGCCGTCCACTTCGATATGCACCGGACGATCCCCGATCATCGCCCGCAAAGCGCGGATCTTGTCCAGGGTCGCAGGGATGAACTTCTGCCCGCCAAAGCCAGGGTTCACGGTCATCACACAGACCAGATCACACAGGTCCAGAAGATGCGGCACGGCATCCAGACCCGTGCCCGGATTGATGGCAAGGCCCGCCTTTTTTCCTGTCGCCCGAATGGCTTGCAAGGTGCGGTGAATATGCGCGCCGCTTTCCAGATGCGCGGTGATCACATCAGCACCCGCGCGGGCAAAGGCATCAATAAAGGGATCGACCGGCGTGATCATCAGATGCACATCCATCACGCCCTTGATATGCGGCCGGATCGCCGCACAGGTGGCGGGCCCAAAGGTGATGTTTGGCACGAAGTGCCCATCCATCACATCCACATGCACCCAATCGGCACCTTGCGCCTCAATCGCCTGACACTCCGCACCGAAGTTGGCGAAATCCGCAGACAGGATCGAAGGCGCAATCTTGATCGAACGAGAGAAGGACATAGGGCGGGCCAAACCTGTGTCTAAGGGACGTTTCGGAGGGCTTTACGGCATGTGATACGGCTTTGCCAGAGGTTTGGCGTGCGTAATGATTACATAATATTGATTATCAGGCTATTTGCTGTAGGCGCCACATAGACTGGTCCGCCATCCGTCCTATCCGCATCACAGACCTTTCAGCACTGAGACGAATGCGTCAATGGTCATGAACTCCATCCGGTCCGGGTTCACATTTTGCTCGTTGCGTGC
>JAIYDR010000282.1 GCA_027487395.1 Rhodobacter sp.
CCCGGATCACCACGTTGCATGGCGGGCCGAAGGTTTGTCGGCCACGCCAAAGGCCGATTTGCAGCGGGTTTTGCGCGCGATCTTGGGGCGCTGAGACTCTTCAACCCCGATTGGAAACCCGCCAGTTCACGCTGGCGGGTTTTTCATTTTGTGATCCTGCGCGGAATATCACAGCTGTTGGATCACAAAATCACGCATTCCATGTTGCGATGGGTGCTGTCCATGCTACGCTTTGCCCCAATTCGGGGGGATGATGAAGCGCGACGACCGCAGACAGGCGATCATGGATCACCTCGCCACCCATCGGGCGGCGACGCTGGACGATTTGGCGCTGCGTTTTGCGGTATCGAAAATGACCATCCACCGCGATCTGGATGATCTGGAAGCGGCGGGGTTCTTGCGAAAGCTGCGGGGCGGGGCCTCGGTCGAGCCCGGCACGCAGTTTGAAAGCGATTTCCGCATCCGCGCGCGGCAAGACGCCGGGGCCAAGGCGCGGATGGCCCGCGCAGCGGCGGCGCTGGTGGAACCGGGCATGACGGTTCTGATCAACGATGGCAGCATGGCCGCCGTGTTGGCCGAAACCCTGCTGGACCGCCGCCCGCTGACCGTCATCACCAACAATGCCGCCGTGATGGACCGTCTGCGCACGGAGGCGCGGTTGCGGTTGATTGCCCTCGGCGGGGAATATGATGCCAAGTATAACGGCTTTTTCGGCATGATGACCGAAGGCGCGCTGGCGCGGTTGCGGGCGGATTTGGCCTTTATCTCTTCGCCTGCTGTCAGTGGCCTGTCGGTGTTCCACATGGATGCCGATGTGGTCCGCACCAAGCGCGCGATGATGGCAGCGGCGGGGCAAAGTTGCCTCTTGGTCAATCACAAACGCTTTGGCACCGCGGCGCTGCATCTGCTGGCGAACCTGACGGAATTCCAAACCATCATCACCGATGACGATCCCGAACCCGCCGCCCGTGCTGCGCTGGACGGCGCCGGATTGTCCCTGACCATTGCCTCGGAGGCCGCATGACACATTGGATTGGCACAAGCTGGAAGATGCACAAAACGCTGGCTGAGGCGCAGGCCTTTGCGCGTGGCCTTCCCGCGCAGGGACCGGAGTGTATCCAACGCTTTGTCATCCCGCCCTTTACCGGGGTGCGTGAGGTCAAGGCAATGCTCGCGGAAACCACGGTCAAGGTCGGCGCGCAGAACATGCATTGGGACGATCAAGGCGCATGGACCGGAGAGGTCAGCCCCCTGATGCTGGCCGATTGCGGGCTGGATATGGTCGAACTTGGTCATTCCGAACGCCGCGCGCATTTTGGCGAAACGGATGAGACGGTGGGACTGAAAGTCACCGCCGCCCTGCGCCACGGCCTGACCCCGCTGATCTGCATCGGTGAGACGTTGGACGAACGCCAAGCGGGCCGCGCGCAGGATGTGCTTGCGGCCCAGGTGCGGGGGGCTTTGGCGAAGCTGACGCCGGAACAACGCGTGGCAGAGATCCTGTTCGCCTATGAACCCGTCTGGGCCATCGGCGTGAACGGCATCCCCGCGACCGCCGATTATGCCGATGCCCGCCAAGCCGAAATCATCACCGTCGCAGGCGACGTGCTTGGGCGCAGGCTCCCTTGCCTTTATGGCGGGTCGGTCAACCCCGACAACTGCGCCGAATTGATCGCCTGCCCGCATATCGACGGGCTGTTCATTGGGCGGTCCGCTTGGGCGGTGGAGGGATATCTTGATATTCTGGCGCGTTGCGCCGCAGCCTTGAAAGGGAAACACGCATGAAACTGGCCATCGCAGGCGACAGCGCCGGGGAAGGGCTGTCCAAACTCCTCGCCGATCATCTGAAGGGGCGGTTTGAGGTGTCCGAAATCAGCCGGACAGAGGCTGGGCCGGATACGTTCTACGCCAACCTCGCCGACCGTGTGGCGTCAGGCGTGATCGCGGGGGAGTATGACCGCGCCATTCTGGTCTGCGGCACCGGCATCGGGGTCAGCATCGCGGCGAACAAGGTGCCGGGCATCCGCGCCGCACTTTGCCATGACACCTATTCCGCTGAACGCGCCGCCCTGTCGAACAATGCGCAGATCATCACGATGGGCGCGCGGGTGATCGGGTCCGAACTCGCCAAGGCCATCGCCGATGCCTGGCTGGCCGAGACGATGAACTTTGATCCCGCAGGCCGTTCCGCCGGAAATGTCTGCGCGATTGATGAGGTGGACGCGAAGTATTCCAAGCGCTGAGGGCCTTGGCCCGTTAATCTGATGCTATGGGCTTAGGGGAGGGCGCGATGGATTACTCATTTTCACTGGCAGGCAAGGTGGCCATCGTCACTGGTGGCGGCTCTGGCATTGGGGCGGCGATTGCTGCGGCCTATGCCGCCAAGGGCGCGCGGGTGGCGGTGGTGGATATGAACCTTGACGCAGCGGAAGCGGTGGCGGCGGGTCTGCCGGGGGCGGTTGCGCTGGCCTGTGATGTGACCGACGCGGAGGAGGGGGCGGCGACCGTGGCGGCGGTGCAGGTGGCTTTCGGTTCGCCTGACATCTTGGTCAATAGCGCCGGGATCGCGCTTCTCGCCCCGGCTGAGGAGATGACCGCCGACACATGGAACCGTACCATCGCCGTCAACCTGACCGGCAGTTTCCTGATGGCCCAAGCCGTGGGACGGGCGATGATTGGCGCTGGTAAGGGCGGGCGGATCATCAATCTTGCGTCCCAAGCCGGGAGTGTGGCGATTGACCTGCACACGGCTTATGTGGCGTCGAAATTCGGGGTGATCGGGCTGACCAAATCGCTGGCGCTGGAATGGGGTAAGCACGGGATCACGGTCAATTCCATCTCTCCCACTGTGGTGATGACCGAGCTTGGCCGCCGCGCCTGGGACAATCCCAAGGGCGAGGCATTGAAGGCGCAAATCCCCTCTGGCCGCTTTGCGGAGCCCGAAGAAATTGCAGCGGCAGCGGTGTTTCTTGCGTCGGATGGGGCGGCGATGATCAACGGCGCGGATTTGCTGGTGGATGGCGGCTATACGGTGCGGTGAGAGGGCGTTTACACCCGCAAATCCGCCGCCCCGCTGTCAACATGCGGGGCCCAGAAAGCGACGCTTTCGGCGATTTGGGCGATGACTTGGCGGTCGTTGGGGTCGCGCTCCTTGAAGGACAGCTCCAGACAGATTTCATTGTCCACCCCGCCGCCTTGGCGAAAGGCCTGAAGCAAAGGTTCGGGGTGGATGCGGCCTTTAGCGTTGAATTCGGCGGTAAAGGGGCGGTGGCCGCCCTTGTCCATCAGGCTTTGCTTGATGTGGATGATGGGCGAAACCTTCGGCACCGCCCGCGCCCAAGCGTAGGGATCGTAATCGTCGGGGTTGGCGCTGGTGACGTCGCCATGGTCAATATCGGCCATCATCCACATCGGGATCGCCATATTCGTCGCCGTCAGCCGATCTTGCAGCGCCAAGGCGCTGGCGATGGTGTCACCGAATTCGCGGCCAATGCTCATGGGTTCCCAGAAAACGTAGCGCAGCCCGGCGGTTTTGGCGTGTTCGGCCACCTCGGCCCAGGCGTCAATCGCGATCTGGATCAGGTCTTCGCGCCGTTTCGGGTCGTCGAAATCGCGGTAGGTGAAGATGGCGAATTGCGTGCCGACAGAGGTTCCACCCAGGTCGCCAATGATGTCGGCAAAGGTTTTGAACCAGTCGATGTAATAGCGCCGCACCTCTGGGTCCGGATGGCCGAAGTGGTTCAGCCTGCCGTATGGCCCCGTCATGCCAGAGGTGATGCGAACGCCGGTTCGGGACATCGCTGCGCCCATTTGGCGGGTCAGGCGGCGCAGAACATGGGCGGGCCAACTTGGGTTGATGAACTCATGCGTCAGTTGCAGGTCGCGAATCCGCAGGTCGCGGGCCACCGTGTCGATCAGGTCATCCGCATCGGCAAAGCGGTTCACCAGCGGGTTGGTGTTCAAGGACAGGGTAAAGGGCATCTTGGCCTCAGGCAAAACGGGGCAAGGTGTGGTCAGGCAGCACGCCCGCCTCGGCAAGACAGAGCGCGGGCAGGTCTTCGTCAGAGGCACCCGCATGCAAGCCAGTGCGGACAAGACAGGTCTTGTGCCCTGCGCGGTGCCCCCCGGCAATATCATGCGCCGGACTGTCACCGATACAGAGGATGCGATGGGCCGGGATGCCGGGCAGCAGGCGCGCGGCCTCATGGTAGATCAGCGGATGCGGTTTGCCGATCCACTCCACTTCGCCGCCCAATTCGGCATAAAGTTGCGCGATGCGGCCAGCGCCAGGACGCGGGCCGTTTGGCGTGAGCATCTCGATATCCGGATTGGTGCAGAGCATCGGCACTTTGCCCGCCGCTGGGGCAAGCATCGCGTGGTAATCGTCCAAGGTCAGGACATCCGCCTGACTGCCCGCCAACAGCAAAAGCGCGGCCTCGGCGGGGGTGTCGGTCAAGATCAGGCCGAGACCTTCAATTGCCGAAGTGTCACCGTCGCGGGCGTGGAGCCAGACCCTGGTGCCGTGCGGATAGGCGCGGTGTGACAGGTGGCGCCATGCGGCCTCACCCGATGACAGCACCAGACGAAAATCCTGACGCCGGAAACCCAGACGGATCAATCTAATGGCATTAGGCTCTGATCGCTTCCCAGAATTGGAAAGGAGGATGACAGGCTTTCCCGTCGCCGCCAGCAGGGCCAATCCTGCGGCGGCCCAAGCATAGGCGGCCGAGCCATCGAGCAAGACGCCGAATTGGTCCACCAGAAAGGCGTCATAGCTTTCGGCGAGGTCTGGCAGGGTTGTGGGTGTCATGCCGCCCCCCTGAGCGCCAAAAGGGCAGTCCCAAAAGCCGCCTCATCCGACAAAGGCGCCAGCATCGGGACATTCAGACGGCGGGCGCGGAGGCGGTTCCAGACCGGGTTTGCCGCCCCGCCACCGACGGACCTGATCGACCGCAGCGCCGGTGCGCCGAGTTCCGCCAACCGCCGGAAGGCCAGGGCCTCGACACCCGCGACGCCCTCGAACAACGCTTGCAAGAATGTCGCGTCGTCCTGTGGCCGTGGGGTGATGCGCGGGCGCATTAAGGGGTCGGCGATGGGGAACCGCTCACCCGGTCCGGGCAGGGGGTAGTAGTCAAGGCCGGTGTCGGTCTCGGGGTCTATCCTTGCCGAAAGCGCGGCCATCTGATCCGGCGTGAAATGCGCAAGCAGCGCCGCGCCACCGGAATTTGACGCGCCACCCGCCAGCCATTGGCCCAAGAGACGGTGGGAATAGATGCCGTAGTCCGGCGCAAAGATCGGGCGGTCGGACAAGAGCTTGACCGTCAACGTCGTTCCCAAGGCGCTGACGCCGTCTCCGGGTTCGGATGCCCCGGTGGCGAGGAAAGACGCGCAGCCATCCGTGGTGCCTGCGACCATAAGGCAATCGGTCAGGCCAAAGCCTTGAATCCTGCCTGTCACGGTCCCCGGTTCCACCACCTGGGGCAGGGCGGTGATGTCCACCCCGGCAGAGGCCAGCCAATCGGGCCAAGCGCCTGCCACCGGATCATATCCGGTTTTCAGTGCGTTATTGGCATCGCTGACCCATTCCCCTGACAGCCGTCCTGCGATCCAATCCGCCTGATGCGCCACCCGCACCGCGCCGCGTCGTGCCAGCAGGATCGCCCGCGCGGCACCCGAGGTTGGCCCATGCGCGGCAGAGGTGGCAGGGGCATGGTCCGCAATTGCCCTGAGGATCGCGGCATCGGTGCAGGCGTCGTTGTACATCAACCCGTCGCCGATCACCGCCCCCGTGGCATCCAGACCCACCATCGTGCCAGAGGTGCCATCCACGGCCAAGGCGCGCACAGCGGCAGGATCGACCTGCGCCAAAGCCTTGCGGAGCGCGGTTTCCGCCGCGGCCCACCATTGGTTGGGGTCGCGCGTATTGGTGCCATGATCGGCCAAAGCCGACTTTGCTGTCGCTTTGACCTGACGATTCACATCAATCACCACGGCCCTTGCGCCAGAGGTGCCAAGATCAAGGCCCAGGAACAGCCCCTTATCCGGCATTCAGCACCTTTCGGTATTTCTCGGCGTCCCAATTCAGAAGTTCGGCGTTTTGCGCATCGCTGAGCGGTCGGACCACGGCGCCTTCTGGCAGGCGCGCCAACACATCGCCCAGACAGCGCACCAATGTCTGCGCACCGACACTGGCATCGGCCCGGATCAAGGCGCCCTGACCGGGAACCAACAAGAACGCCGGTTGCGGCAGGCCTTGCGCCATGATCCGCGCGGCGGCAGCTGTCGGGGTTTCCGGCGCGGAAAGGGCAGTCGCCCCGACGCCGCAAAAGACCACATGGTCAGGATAAAGACTGCCCGCCAAAGCCGCCTGCATCAGGTGTGGGGTGCGGGCAACGCTGTGCAGGGGATGGTCGTCAGGCAAAGCGACATAGGCTGCATCGGCACGGTCTGCCAAGCCCGCAGCGGCGGGCAGGGACCGCGCAGGGGATGTGACGGCAGCGACAACCGCCAGCAACAGCGCCTCGGCGTCTGCCACCGTTTCGGCGGCGACGATCAGGCCGTGGTTTCGCAACACAACCACATCCACCCCGGGGGCAAGCACCGCTTGCACCTGCGCGGCAAGGTTCGCGCCGGGTTTGGCATAGGGCACCATCGCCCAGCGAAAGGCCCCCAAACGCGCAGCCAAAGCAGGCCCTGCATCGCGCCGGATCGCCAGCGCCAATGTGTTGACGCAATGCACATGCACCACCACCCGCTGCGGGAATACGGCGTGGAGCGAGGTTTCAATGGAGGGCCGCAGCCCGCCCTGAACCAAAGCGAATTCAGCAGGTTGATCCGCCCGCGCTTCCCCATTCGCCATCGCCAAGCGCATCGCGGGCAGGTCGCAGGGCACGAACACATCGCGCGTCAGGGCATCGGCCAGATTGGTGCCCGACGCCTTGATCCACATCACCGCGCCATCCTTGACCGAGGTATTCCCCCCTGGCCCCTGGATCAGCAGCGGGTTCGCGCCGATCCGGGCCGAGAGGTCCGCCAGCGCGGGCAGGTCATCGGGTTTTCCATCTGGGCGCGTCATGCCGATTTCGCGATATGGCTGGTGTCGAACCATTCGGCAAAGGCCTCTTGCTCGGCTTGCGTCATGTGCAGGCGGTGTTTGGTGCGCCGCCACAGGATATCCTCGGCGCTTTCGGCCCATTCGCGGGCGACCAAGTGGCGCACTTCAGCCTCATAAAGCATCGGACCAAAACGGCGGCCCATTTCGGCCAAAGATTGCCGCGCGCCGATCAACTCGCGCGTGCGGGAACCGTAAAGACGCGCGTAATGCCGTGCCAGATCGCGCGGAAGCCACGGATAGGCTGTGGCCAAGTCACCCAGAAAGGCCGCAACATCGCCCCCCGGCAGATCGCCACCGGGCAAGGTTCCCTGCGCGGTCCAATCGCCTTTCATCGTCGGAAAGAACGGCTGCAAACGTTGGATGGCGTGTTCGGCCAGTTTGCGGAAGGTGGTGATCTTGCCGCCGAAGATGTTCAGGATCGGTGCCCCACCCGTGGTGTCCAGATCAAAGACATAATCCCGCGTCACGGCGGAAGGATTGCCCGCGCCATCATCATAAAGCGGCCGCACGCCCGAAAAGGATTGCAGCACATCCGCCCGGCGCAGGCTTTGGGTGAAATAGCGGTTCACGGCGGTGATCAGATAGTCAATCTCGGCCTCATCCGCCGTCACCTTCTCCGCCGCGCCCTCATAGGGGATGTCGGTGGTGCCGATCAGGGCCTTGTCGCCCTCATAGGGGTTGATGAAGATCACGCCCTTGTCGTGGTTCTGCATCAGATATGCCTGCGCCCCGTCCCAGAACTTCGGGACGATGATGTGGCTGCCCTTGACCAGACGGACATTGCGGCTGGAGTTGGTGCTGGTGACCCGCCCGATGATGTCATTGACCCAAGGGCCCCCCGCATTGACCAAGGCCCGTGCCATCACGCTGCGACGGGTGCCGTTGCGGGTATCGG
>JAIYDR010000328.1 GCA_027487395.1 Rhodobacter sp.
AAAGCCCGCCATGTCATGACCGGTGACGATGCGCAGCGCCCCATTGCGGCCGCGTTTGGTCAGGCTCTGGCCGATGTTGGCGGCCGCGACGGCGGCCGAAGTCAGGCCGGGAATGATCCGGAACGACAGGCCCGCCGCTTCCAAAGCGTCCATCTCTTCGTCCAAGCGGCCAAACACACCGCAATCGCCGCCCTTCAGCCGCACGATCCGCTTGCCGGTCATCGCTTGGGCGACCAAAGTGGCGTTGATGGTGGGTTGGGTGATCGAAGGGCCGAAGCCTTCTTTGCCGACATCCAAGCGCGTGACATGCGCCGGGATCAGCGCGAGGATCTCGGCCCCGACCAAGCGGTCATGGATCACCACGTCGCAGTCTTGCAACGCGCGAAACGCGCCCAGCGTCAGATGCGCGGCGGCACCGGGCCCCGCGCCGACAAAAGTCACGGCAACGGCTTGCGGCGCGAAAACGGGCAGATCGGCAGGGCTGATCGGGGCAAGGGACATGGCAGACAGAATCCGGGCGATGACGGTTGTCTAGCATATAGGATATTTTCCCGGTTTGGGGCCAGATGCCCTTGCAGATAAGGACATCCGTTCCATAATGGGCCGCAGTTGGAACGAGGTTCTGCGAAAACGGGGGAATGGCGAATGGCAGTCCGTTTGGACGAAATGGACAGGAAAATCCTTGCCGAGTTGCAGATCGATTCCGCCCAGTCCCTGGATGAAATCGCCCGCAAGGTGGGGTCCTCTAAAACGCCCGTTTGGAACCGCATCCGCCGCATGAAAGAGGCCGGGGTCATCACCCGCCAAACTGCCATTCTGGACCCCGAGGCGCTGGGGTTGGAGGCGTGTTTCTTTGTGCTGATCCGCACGAGCGAGCATGAGGCCGACTGGCAGCGCAAGTTCCTGAAAACGCTGAAGGAACGGCCAGAGGTGCTGGAGGCGCACCGTTTGGCAGGCGACATCGACTATATCCTGAAAGTCCGGGTCAAGAACGCACGGGCCTATGACACGTTCTATCAGGCGCTGATTTCCGAGGTGAAAATTTACAACGTCACCGCGCTGCTCAGCATGGAAGAGATCAAGGCGACGACCATTCTGCCCTTGTGAGGCCTGTATCGGGCGGTGATCTGGCGGCGCAAGGCGCAGGCGCCTTGCATCGTTTTCCCCTCGCCTCTGCCAAGCAGAGGCTCAGCGGGGGGCTTCGCAGCCCCCGTCGCCGCAAAAGCGGCGACTCCCCCGGCGGGATATTTGGAGCAACGGGGAAAGGGTTAGGGGGCTGTCAGAAAGGGGCTGATTTGGGCCAGAAGGTCGGCGTGGACCTCTGGTCGCGGGCGCAGGTCGCGGTCGCTGCAGATATTGTCCTCTCCGGCGAGGCCGATGATGATCTGGCCGAGGGCGCTGCATGGGGCGAGAAAACTGAAATGGCGGGCACCGGGGAGGGCAGAGTAGCTGGCGCCGGGAATCAGGGCGGCAGCGGGGGCCGCATTCAGCGCGAGGGGGAGGGTCTCGGGCGCGCCGAGGTTGAGGATCAGGGTCGGTCGGGTGATTTGGGTCAGGCTGCCTTGCGTCATGGCCGGGGTGAGGGCAGGGTCAATGGCGATGACGCGGGTCACGCGGGGATCGGACAGGTCCGCCTCATAGCGCGCGGCGTCGATGGTGGTGAAATCGACACCGGCGGCGGACATCCAGCCGCAGTCGTATTGGTCTTTCGCCTGATCGCAATAAGCGATGAACGCGGCTTTCGACAGGCGCGCGCCGCCCAAGGCCAAGGCAGAGTGGCCGCCGAGGGAGAAGCCTGCCGCCGTGATGTCTTTGGTGGCGATGCTGAGGCCCATCGGTGGGTCGGTCAGTAACCGGTCCAATGCGGCGGAAAGGTCGGCTGTCCGTTGCCAGACCATCGGAGTTTGAAACGGGTCACTGTCGCGCGAGGTGGTGCCGGGGTGGTTGGGGGCGGCGACGACGAAGCCTTGTGCGGCAAGGGCACTGGCGAACCAGCCCAAGCGTTCGGCATTGCCACCTGAGCCATGCGAGAAGAGCACCAAGGGATGCGGGCCGGGCTTTGGGGTGGCCGCTTCGGCCTTCCATGTGCCGAGGAAGAGGGCGTTCTGTCCGATCAGGCCGGGGGTGCCGTCCTGTTCGGCGGGATACCAGAGGTGGAGGGTGACGGGGACCTCGCGATGCGCGGGGGTAATGGTCAGGGTTTGATGGCCGACGAGGGCTTCTGGCCGGAGTGGGGTTGGGGAGGAGAGCGCCCATCCGGTGATGACGATCACCAAAGCCAAGACAACGACGGCACCCAAGCCTTTGATAATCCACCGACGCATCACGCACTCCCAATCGCAATGCGCCACCCTAGGTTGCAGATTGCGTCTCCGTCAACCCCGCGCCACGCGCAGGCGTTTTAACCCGTGGAAGTGGTAGACGTCGGCGTATTGGGGGGCTTCGGTCAGGCGCAGGCCGGGGAGGCGGTCGAAGAGGATCGGCAGGGCGACTTGCAATTCCAGCCGCGCGAGAGGGGCGCCGACGCAGAAATGCAGGCCCGCGCCAAAGCTGACATTGGGTTTCACGTGCCGCCCGGGCTGAAATTGGCCGGGGCGGTCCCAGTTGACGGGATCGCGATTGGCGGCGGC
>JAIYDR010000312.1 GCA_027487395.1 Rhodobacter sp.
CCCATGCGGGGCAGGTGACGCTGGATGGGGCCGCGCCTGATCTGCGGACGGCGCAGACGGCGATGAAGTCAGGCATCGGTCTGGTGGCGCGCGACCGTGTCGGCGAAAGCGTCGCCCCCGGCATGGCGATCCGCGAGAATGCGTTTCTGAACCCATCGGCCACGGGGCGGGGTCTTTTGTCGCTGCTGAAACCAAGCCGTGAAGAGGCTATGGCCCGCGCCATCGGCAAACGGGTGGGCCTGTCGCCCAATGATCCCACCTTGGCGATTGAGGCGCTGTCGGGCGGCAATCAGCAAAAGGTCGTCGTCGGGCGCTGGCTCGACTCGGGTCGTCGCCTGCTGATCACCGAAGACCCCACAGCGGGTGTCGATGTCGGGGCCAAGGCCGAGATTTACCATCTGCTTTATCAAGCGCTTGCCTCTGGCATGGGTGTGCTGGTGGTGTCCACCGACTTTGAGGAAATCGCCAATATCTGCCACCGCGCCATCGTCTTTTCGCGCGGCCTGCCCGTGGCGGAATTGTCGGGTGTAGAGCTTTCGACCGAATCCCTGATCCAGGCCGCTTCGGCCGGTGAAGTTGCCTGAGGACACCATGCCCGGAATAGACTCCAACGCGATTGAGCCCACGAAGGACGAGCTTAAGGGCCTGTCGCCGCTGAAAAAGGCGCTGCGTCTGGCGCCGACCTATGGGTTGGTGATCCTGATGGTGGGGCTGATCGTCACGTTTTCGATCCTGCTGCCAAACACCTTTCCCACGCTGCTAAACCTGCGGTCGATCCTGTCGGACAAGGCGATCATCGCGCTGTTGTCGCTGGCGGCGATGATCCCGATGGTGGCAGGGCGGATCGACCTGACCGTGGGCTATGGCATCGTGCTGTGGCATATCCTTGCCATCAGCCTGCAAACCATGTTCGGCCTGCCCTGGCCTGTGGCCGTGGTCATCGTGCTGGCCTTGGGTGTGGTGACCGGCGCGCTGAATGGCCTGCTGGTTGAGGTGGCGCGGATTGACAGCTTCATCGCCACCTTGGGCACCGGGACCATCCTGTACGCGCTGGCGCTGTGGCACACGGGTGGGCGGCAGATGGTGGGGACATTGCCCGATGCCTTCTATGCGCTGAATGGCACCTTTGTGTTCGGCCTGCCCATCACCGCCTTTTATGTGCTGGCGATCACCATCACGCTGTGGGTCGTTTTGGAATACACGCCCATCGGCCGCTATCTTTACGCCATCGGCGCGAACCAACGCGCGGCAGAGTTGAACGGGATCCCGACGCGGAAGTTTGTGATCGGGGCCTTTGTCTCTTCCGGCGCGCTGACCGCTTTGGCGGGGGTGCTTTTGGCCTCAAAACTGCGGATCGGGCAGGCGAGTGTGGGCCTCGAGTTCCTTTTGCCCGCGCTGGTTGGCGCTTTCCTTGGATCGACCACGATCAAGCCGGGGCGGGTCAACGTCTGGGGCACGATTGTCGGGGTGATGATCCTCGCCGTCGGAATCTCCGGCATCCAACAATTCGGCGGCAGCTTCTGGGTAGAGCCGCTGTTCAACGGAACGACGCTGCTGATCGCCATCGGCATCGCCGGATACGCGCAACGCAAGAAAGGCGCGAAATCTAAATAAACTCAAGCATCTATGGGAGGTTAACCAATGCTGAAGCGTACCCTTTTGACCAACCTGCTCGCAGGGACGGTCCTTGTAACTCTCGGCCTGCCTGTCTTGGCTCAGGATGCCTTTGATGGCCCGACGGCTGGCCCGAAAGCGGCTGAGGGCAAGACGATTGTCGTCCTTGCCGGCGACCTGAAGAACGGTGGTATCCTTGGCGTCACCACGGGTATCGAAGAGGCCGCCGCCAAGATTGGCTGGACGGTCAAGGTGCTGGACGGGGCCGGATCGGTGCAAAGCCGCTCGGGCGCGGTGGGTCAAGCGCTGGCGCTGAACCCCGATGGCATCGTGATCAACGGCTTTGACGCTGCCGAACAGCAAACCGCGCTGGAAGGCGTGACCGCCGCCAAGATCCCGATGGTGTCCTGGCATTCCGGCCCGAAGATCGGCTGCGACGCGCCGGGCGGCATTTTCGCCAACGTCTCGACCGATGCGATGCAGGTGTCGGATGTCGCGGCGAAATGGGCGCTGGATGATGCGGGCGGCAAGCCGGGCGTGGTGATCTTCACCGACAGCACCTATCAGATCGCCATCGACAAGGCCGACCGCATGAAGGCGGCGATCGAGGCTGCGGGCGGCACTGTGCTGGAATATGTCGACACGCCGATTGCCGAAACCTCGACCCGCATGGGTCCGCTGACCACCACGCTGTTGCAGAAGTACGGCGCAAGCTGGACGCATTCGCTGGCGATCAACGACCTCTATTTTGACTTCATGGGCCCGTCGCTGGCCGCTGCCGGGATTGACGGCAAGGGGGCACCGAAGAACGGTTCAGCCGGGGATGGCTCTGAGGCGGCGTTCCAGCGCATCCGCACCGGGCAGTATCAAGCTGTGACCGTGGCCGAACCGCTGAACCTGCAAGGTTGGCAGTTGGTGGATGAGTTGAACCGCGCCATCCAGGGCGAGGCGTGCTCTGGCTACATCACTGCGCCTGCGCTGGTGACCGAGGCTGGCTTGGCAACGACCGAAGGCAATTCCTTTGACCCGAACAACGGCTACCGCGAGGCCTATGCCGCGATCTGGGGCAAGTAAGACCGCGAAGTGCTGTAAATGGTGACAGGCCGGGGTGGTGATGCCCCGGCCTTTTTTCTGTTTACACGCTGCGCGTGATCCCGCCATCCACCCGCAGGCTTTGCCCGGTGATATAGCTGGAGTCGTCGGTCAACAGAAACGCTGCCGCTTTCGCCTGTTCCTCGACCCGCGCGATGCGCTTTAGCGCGGGCAGGTCGGCGAATTTGCCGACATCCAGACTGTCGGTAAAGCCGGGCATCAGGCAATTCATGCGGATATTCTTTGGGCCGTAGCGATCTGCATAAAGTTTGGCAAAAGACGACACCCCAGCACGATAGACGCAAGAGGCCGGGAACCAGAGCGAGGGTTCAAACGCCGCATAGGTGGTGACATTGACGATAGAGCCGCCGCCTTGGGCCTCCATGATCGGGGTCACAAGGCGCGACATGCGGACCACCGATTTGATGATCATGTCATTGGCCAGATCCCAGTTTTCATCCGTGATGTCCAGAAGATCACCCTTCGGCGGATGGCCGGTGTGGTTCAGCACCGCGTCAACCCGGCCATAGCTGACCATCGCCAGATCGACGACGCCTTTCAGGTCATCGCCGCTTTGCGCCACACCGCGATGGGCCACGCCGCCCAACTCGGCCGCCAGTGTCTCGCAGTTTTCAGAGGGTGACATCAGCGCCACGGCATAGCCGCGCGCTGCCATTTCCCGCGCTACTGCGGCCCCGATGCCGCGCCCTGCGCCGGTGATGACACAAACCTTTTTCGTCATGGCAAAGCCCCCTTGTTCCGTTGGCGATACCATGCCTGCGGCAAAGGGGAAGGAACAGCCCCCTTCACGGGGGCTGTCAGGTGATCACAGCCCGTATTGTTCGCGCGCGTAGTTGCCCAAGCCCACGGCATCCAGCGCGGTCAAAGGCGCAAGGAAGGTGACCTGAATCACCCCCGGCGCGCGGCCAATCTCGATCGCGCCGTTCACTGTTGCGCGGTTGCGCACCTCGGCCACGGTCATGCCCAAGAGTTTCGCCGCACGCTCCAACCCGTTCAGGATGGCATCATTCAGATTCGCCGCCGTGCCGATGACGGAAATCGGTGCGCTTTGCTCCAAGGTGGCGACACCCCATTGCGCGGCCAGACGCTGCGCCTTGGCGCGTTCCTCTGCGGTGAAGGGTTTCGCCAGCGGCGGCAGATCCTCGAACAACGGGAACAGCACCGGGCCGTCGATGGGCCAATCCTTCTTGACCTCGACCTGCAAGGTCACGGAGCCTGCCACATCCATGGTGTGACCGGCAATCTCACCATCCCCCTGCGCGGCGTGCATATCGCCCATATAGACGCCCGCACCGCGCACCTTGACCGGGGCGACAAGGATCGACCCCGCGCGCACGGCGTCAATATCCATATGCCCATCGGTCTTGTGCTTGGCCAAATCCTCGGCGCTGATCGCATAGACGTGGGGTGCACCGACAAGGAAAGCCCCGAAATCGCCCGCGTTATGGCTGTCGGGCATCGCCATCGACGGGCAGGTGCCCAATTGCCCAAGGAAGGGCCGCATCCGCACAATCGCCCCCGGCATGTCATGCGGCGCAAAGGTCAGGATGGAATGTTGGCGCGAGGCATCGGGCAGGGCGGCGTAATGATCCGCCTTCAGCGCGATGGTTTCCGCTGCCGCCTTGGGCAGGGTGATGCCCACGCTGCGGGTTTCGTCAAAGGTAACGGTATAGCCATGCACGATCTCAAACGGTTTGACTGCATTGCCACAGGCGTTGCACTTCACCGCATCCTGACCGATGCCTTCGACATGGGTTTCCGGCCAGACCGTGTCACAGGTCGGGCAGCGCGCCGCGACATAGGGGTCACCCAGACAGAACCCCTCGGGCGAGGAATCATGGCCGCTTGCCGTCGCAATCGACGTCACGGTGATATCTCGAATGCGGATCACTACGGCATCGCCGGGTTCCGCGCCTTTGACGAACACCGGCTGCGTCACCTCATGCCCGCCGCGTAGACGCGGGGTGATCATCGGACCCCAACAGCCCGGCGCAGTATTGGCGATGATGGTCCCGCCATCCTCGACCGGGCCGAGCATCGGCGCGGCCGGATCAAGGACCGAGTTGGTGAACCCTTGCACCACCACAGAGCGGCGGGCGCTGTCGGACTGGCTTCCATCTGGCATGTTCGTCTCCCGTGTTGGTTGAGTCTTGCTTGCCAACCAACTTAGGCGGTGTGGGCCGCCAGAACAGGGCCGATTTTGCGATTTCAGCCATATGCATAGGAGTGGCGAGGATTGGTACGACATGGCCTGCGCCAATATGGTGCAGAGGATCACCGCAAAGACGCATTCCGCGTTGGGCGCGATGTGTCAGCCCTCAGGGAACAGGATCGCCTCAACATCCATCGCCCCATTCAGCACATGAAGGATGATGATGCGGTCTTTGCCGACGCGGTAAAAGATCAGATAGCGGCCATGAACGCGGCGTCGGATGCCATGGTGTTCGTAGCGCGGCACGCATGGCCAAGCGTCAGGCATGTCCGCGATTTCGAGGCAGCGCGCATAAAGCTCACCCACGAAACTCAGGGCGCGCGCCGGATTGTCGCGGGCGATGTGGTCTGCAATCGCTTCCAGATCGGCCTCGGCCGCGCTGGTGATGTCGACCTTCATTCCGACGCGCGACCCATGCCTTGATACTTGTCAGCAAGCCGCGAAACCACATCCGCAATCGGTTTGACGCGCCCAGCCTCGGCATCCTCAAGCCCGCGCGCCAAGGCGAGGTCGAGCACGGCAAGCCGCGTCTCACGTTCCTGAATCAGGCGGATCCCTTCGCGGAGGACTTCACTTTTCGAATTGTAGCGACCGGTCTCAACAAGCTTCGCGACAAAGCTTTCCAGTTGCGGTCCAAGGTCAGCGCTGATCATGGTGCCTCCGATCTATGCGCATCAGGCTAGATCGCTTGATAACAGTTATCAAGACTTTCGGCAGCGATCCAGATCGAGCATTGAAAGTTACATAACACTTATTATCCGCCTTTTGGCAATCTTTGCCTACTCTGGCAATTCCAGTTTCCCTTCCCCGCCAAATCCGGCAGACCGTGGGTCGGAGGGGCCCATGTTCAACGATTGGAAGCAGGAAAAAGCCACCGCCGCGCTTGTGGCCGAAGCGCAGGCGCTGTCCGAGCGGTTGTCGCAGGTGAAGCCGCATGTGCTGGACAGTCACGCCGCCCATGCCCAGTTCTGGGCCGCGCAGTATCTGGCCGATGGCAAGGACCTTTATTCGTTGATGACATGGCCCTCCGCCACGGTCGGCAAATTCGTCAACGCCACCCAGACTCGCATCGCCGCCCTGCGCAAGGCGCGCGACTATGACCAAAGCGATGGCCTGACGATCTGGCTGCACACCGCCCGCGCTGTGGTCGAACCCCGCCTTCTGCCGCCGGTGCGTGAAATCTGGCAGCAGGTGCAGGACGCCGGACCCAATGCCACCGGCACCTTGCAAGAATTGCTGACCGAGGCTGGCCTCCCCGACACCCCGATCCGCCGCGTGCCGGAAGGACTTGGCATCTGATGTGGCAGGTGGACGCCCACCCGCCTTGGGCGTAGGACGGTGCATCGCACAAAAGGGGCTGGCACATGCTGTGGGACATTCGGACGCGCATGAAACCCGCCTTGGCGATCATCGATCTGATCCCCAATGTCCACCGCACCCCTGCGCTGATGACCCTGCGCCGCGCTGTGCTGGAAGGCCGCCCCGCCACCTTTCGCCTGAGCGCCGAGGATCGGGAATTGGCGTTTCACGATGCCCATGTGCAACTGACATCCCCCATCGGGGCGCGGGTGCTGAAGGCGCTTTACACCTCTGGTCAGTTGAAGCTGAAGAAACCGCCGCAGAAATCACTTCCGGCGCTGGAGGCCTATATCGCGACCGAGGTCCCCTTCCGGGCCGAGGTTGCGGCCATTCTGCTGGCCGAGGAGGCCAAGCGCCAGCGTCTCGCCGCGATCATCGCCGATCCAGACAGCGCCCGCCCCGATGAGGTGACGCCCTATCTGATCGACAAGGTGATGACCGCCCGCTTTGGGCATGGCGCGACCGGCACCATCCTGATTGCAGGGCTGACCTGCCACCGCACGCTTCAACCCGCCGATCCCGCGACCGATGCCCGGGTTGAGGATCGCTGGCTTTGCTGGTGGCATGATGCCAGCGGCACGCACCACGGGGACGCCTAAGGATCAGGCCGGGATCACCGCCGTCGCCTCAATCTCGACCTTGGCGCGATCCTCGACCAAACCCACCACCTGCACCAGTGCCATCGCCGGATAATGCCGCCCGATAGTCGCCTTGTAGGCGCGGCCCAAGTCTTTCAGGCTGCCAAGGTATTCGCGCTTGTCGGTCACATACCATGTCAGCCGCACCAGATGTTCGGGCCGCGCGCCTGCGCAGGCCAAGACCTCGACGATACTGCGCAAAGCCTGCTCTACTTGGCCGACAAAATCATCCGTTTCAAACTGTTGATCCGCGTTCCAGCCGATGATCCCGCCGGTGAACACCATCCGGCCCGAGGCTGCGACACCGTTGGAATAGCCGATGGCGGGTTTCCAATGCGACGGATGCAGGAACTGATGCGGGCTGTCGGTCATGATTGCTCCTGATGCGCGGCAAGGATGGCGCGGATGCGGTCGGGCCAGCGGGTGGGGCGGTGATCCGGGCCAAGCCAGACGAGGGTCAGGCGCACGATCACCCGCTCTGCCCCGGCGCAAGTCGCGGTCAGGCGAAAGGTCACCGAGGACCCGCCCAACCGCTCCACCACCAAGGCCCAATCCAGCACATCGCCCAGCCGTGAGGGTGCCTTGAAATCCGTCTCAATCCGCGCGGTTGGCACGCCGATGCCATCGTCCATCATGGCGTGATAGGAATAACCCACAACTTCGCGGAAGAAGTTTTCGCAGACGGAATTCGTCATTTCAAAATAGCGTGGATAAAAGACGATCCCCGCGGGGTCACAGTGGTTGAATTCGATACGGATGTGGCGGCTGTAGGTCATGCCAGAATGCTCCGCGCGATCACCACACGCTGCACATCCGACGCGCCCTCATAGATGCGCAAGGCCCGGATTTCGCGGTACAGGCTTTCGACCACCGACCCATGCCGCACGCCATCGCCGCCATGCAATTGCACCGCCATGTCGATCACCTCTTGCGCGGCCTCGGTGGCGTAAAGTTTCGCCATCGCTGCTTCGCGCGTCACCCGCGCCGCGCCATTGTCCTTGGTCCACGCCGCGCGATACACCAGCAAAGCGGCCGCGTCGATCTTCAGCGCCATATCCGCCAGATGCCCCTGCACCATCTGCAAGTCTGCCAACGCCTGCCCTTGAATGCGCCGCGCTTTCACCCGCGAGAGCGACTCATCCAGCGCCCGCCGCGCAAACCCGAGCGCCGCTGCCCCAACGGTAGAGCGGAACACATCCAAGACCGCCATCGCCAGCTTGAACCCCTCCCCCGGCTTGCCGATCAAGGCCTCCTCCGGTAGCACCATCCCCTGCATCCGCAAGGTCGCCAGCGGATGCGGCGCGATCACCTCCAACCGTTCGACGACCTCCAGTCCCGGCGTATCGGCGGGCATCAGAAAGGCCGACAAGCCGCGCGCGCCAGGGGCCTCTCCGGTCCGGGCAAACAGCACATAGACATCGGCAATCCCACCATTGCTGATCCAGGTTTTTTCCCCCTCGATCAGCCAGCCGCCCTGTACCCGCGTGGCAGTGGTGGTGGTCGCGGCGACGTCTGACCCTGAGCCGGGTTCCGTCAGGGCAAAGGCGGAAATCGCCGCCCCACTTCGCGTCCGTTCCAGCCAAGCCTGCTGCGCGGGGGTGCCAAACAGGCTGACCGGCCCCATGCCAAGCCCCTGCATCGCAAAGGCGAAATCCGCCAGCCCATCATGCCGCGCCAAGGTTTCGCGGATCAGGCAGAGTGTGCGGACATCCAACCGCTCCCCTGCCCCGGCCCCGGAATGGCGCAGCCACCCCCCTGCCCCCAGCATCGCCACCAACCCCCGGCAGGCGGCATCCACATCGCCATGATCCACCGGCAAATGCGCGGCACACCACCCGTCCAACTCTGCCGCCAGAACACGGTGACGATCCTCAAAGAACGGCCAATCCAGAAAGCTGCGATCCGTCATTTCATCTGTTCTCAAATATCCTCAGGGGGTGAGGCGCCTTGGCGCCGAGGGGGCGCGAGCGCCCCCTGATTTTTCGCGAGACAAAATCGTCAATCGCCCTGAAACACTGGCGTCTCCTTGGCGACAAAGGCGTGATAGGCGCGTTCAAAATCGCGGGTTTGCATGCAGATGGCCTGTGCCTGCGCTTCGGCCTCGATGGCCTGTTCCAGCCCCATGTTCCATTCTTGGTTCAACTGGGTCTTGGTGATGCCATGCGCGAAGGTCGGCCCCGCCGCCAATTGCCGCGCCAGCATCAGCGCGGCGTCCTCCAGCGCTTCCGCCGGATGCAAAGCATTCCAGAACCCCCAGCGTTCGCCCTCTTCGGCCCGCAGCACGCGGCCCGTATACAGAAGCTCTGCCGCGCGGCCTTGCCCCACGATGCGCGGCAGCATGGCACAGGCCCCCATGTCACAGCCCGCCAACCCCACGCGGGTGAAGAGAAACGCGCATTTCGCCCCCGGTGTTGCCAGCCGCAGGTCGGACGCCATCGCCATGATCGCGCCCGCGCCCACACAAATGCCGTCCACCGCCGCGATGATGGGTTTGCCGCAGCCGATCATCGCCTTGACCAGATCGCCGGTCATGCGGGTAAAGGCGAGCAACTCCTTCATCTCCATCCCCACCAAGGGGCCGATGATGTCATGCACATCGCCGCCGGAACAGAAATTCCCGCCGTTGGAGCCAAGGATCACCACATCCACATCGGTCGCATAGACCAGCGCGCGGAAGGTGTCGCGGAGTTCGGCGTAGGACTCGAACGTCAGCGGATTCTTCCGATCCGGGCGGTTCAGCCGCACCGTTGCGATGCGGTCCTTCACCTCCCACAAGAAATGCTGCGGCGTCAGCCCGGCCAGTTCGGTCATGTCCCGGTTCCCATGCGTTTGAGGATATCGGTCAGCGTCTCAAGATCAGCCTCGGACAGATCGGCAAAGCGGCGCGACACTTCGGCCTCATGCTCTGCCGCCAGCCCTTCGAATTGCGCCAAACCATCCGCGGTCAGCGCGACAAAGACGGTGCGGCGGTCGGTGTCTGATGGCGTGCGGCGCACGAAGCCATCCTTTTCCAGCCGGTCCACCACGGTCGTCGCATTGCCGTTTGATACCAACAGCATCCGCGACAGTTCGGTCATCGTGACACCGTCCCGGCGACGATACAGCGCCGCCATCACGTCAAAGCGCGGCAGGGTGGTGTCATGCTTGACCCGCAGGAATTCACGCAACTCGGCTTCTGCCACGCGGGTCACGCCGAGCAGGCGGATCCACATCTTGAGGCGACGTTTGGAAAGCGGGTCGTTCATACCTCACCCCTCGCGATGGTGATGGCCTGCCCGTTGATGCCGTCTGATCCCGCGCCACAAAGATACAGCGCCGCCGCTGTCACTTCATCCGGGCGGTAAAGCCGGTTCTGCGGGCTTAACCCCTCCAACGCCGCGCGGGCTTGGTCTGGCGAGCGGCCGGTCTTTTCCGAAATCACCCGGATCGACTGCGCGGTCATGTCGGTGTCAAGGAAACCGGGGCAAATCGCGTTCACCGTCACCGGCCCGCGTGCCACTTCCAGCGCGACAGACCGCACCAACCCCATCACCCCATGCTTGGCCGCCGCATAGGGGGCGACCTTGGCATAGCCCTTGATCCCGGCGGTCGACGCGATGGCAATCAACCGACCCCAGCCGTCAAACTGGCGCAACCCCTCGCGGAAGGTCAAAAACACCCCCGTCAGGTTCACCGCCAGCATGGCGTTCCATTGGTCCAGCGTGGTCTTGGCGAGCGGCGCGGAATCTGCCTGCCCGGCATTGGCAATCACGATCTCCACCCGCCCCGCCTGCGCGAACAGGGCCTGAACCGACGCTTCGTCCGTCACATCACAGGCCAGCGCGCGAATGGCCGGATGCCGTGCGGCGGTGGCTTCCAGCGCGTCCAGACGGCGGCCACAGATCACCACCTCTGTCGCGCCAGCATGGGTAAAGCCAAGCGCAAGGTCCGCCCCTGCGCCCGATCCGCCACCCGTCACCAGAACCCGCCGCCCCGCGATGGTCATGCCCGGATCACCTCTGCCGTCTTTTGCGCCAAGCGCCGCATCTGATCCCGCCCCGCCAGATACGGCAGCGGCCAGTCCGTCGCAGCATCCTGCATGGCAACAGCCGCGTGCAGCGTCCAGTAGGGATCGGCGAGATGCGGCCGCGCAAGGCACACAAGGTCTGCCCGACCCGCCAGCAGGATCGAATTCACATGATCCGTTTCGGTGATGTTGCCAACGGCCATCGTGGCAATCCCGGCCTCGTTCCGGATGCGGTCGCTGAATGGGGTCTGGAACATGCGGCCATAGATCGGACGCGCCTCGATGGATGTCTGACCGGCAGAGACGTCGATGATATCGGCCCCGTGCGCGGCGAACAGGCGGGCAATCTGAACCGCCTCATCCGGGGTCACGCCCTCATCGCCCAGCCAATCGGTGGCGCTGATCCTGACGGCCAGCGGCTTTTCCGGCCCCCAAGCCGCGCGCATCGCGTCCAAGACCTCGATCGGCCAGCGCATGCGGTTCTCCAATGACCCGCCATAGGCATCGGTGCGGCGGTTCGAAACGGGGCTGATGAAGGAGGACAGCAGATACCCATGCGCCGCGTGCAGTTCGATCATGTCAAACCCGGCGCGTTTCGCCATCTCGGTCGCCGCGACGAATTCCGCCGTGACCGCCTGCATATCTGCCCGCGTCATCTCTCGCGGGACTGCGTTCTTGGGTGACCACGGCAGGGGCGAGGGCGCGATGATCTGCCAATTCCCGGCGGGCAAGGGCGCGTCGCCCTCCTCCCATCCCACTTGGGTGCTGGCTTTGCGCCCCGCATGGCCGATCTGGCAGCAGATTTTTGCAGTGGTCTCGGCATGGACGAAATCCACGATCCGTTTCCAAGCCGCCTCATGCTCTGGCGCATAAAGCCCCGGACAGCCGGGGGTGATGCGGCCTTGGGCAGAGGTGCAGGTCATTTCCGTATAGACCAGCCCCGCGCCCCCTTTGGCGCGTTCGCCGTAATGGACCAGATGCCAATCGGTCGGGCAGCCATCGACGGCCTTGTATTGCGCCATCGGCGAGACAACGACACGGTTTTTCAACGCCATATCGCGCAGGTGGAAGGGGGCGAACATCGGCTTGCGGCCCTTTTGCCCGCCCGCCTGTTCCTGAAACCAATCCTCGGCCCGCCCCAGCCAAGCGGGATCGCGCAGGCGCAGGTTTTCATGCCCGATGCGTTGGCTGCGGGTCAGCAGGGAATAGGCGAATTGTTCCGGCGGCAGGTCGAGGTAGCGTTCCACCTGTTCAAACCACTCAAGCGAGTTGCGCGCGGCGGATTGCAGGCGCAGCACCTCAACCCGGCGCTCGTCTTGATAGCGCTGGAACGCAGCCTCTAGCGTGGGTTCCGAATGCAGGTAATCGGCCAAAGCTATCGCGCTGTCCAAGGCCAGCCTTGTGCCCGAGCCGATGGAAAAATGCCCCGTTGCGGCGGCATCGCCCATCAGCACCACGTTTTCACGATACCACTTGCCGCAGATCACGCGCGGGAAGTTCATCCAGACCGCCGACCCGCGCAGGTGGGCCGCGTTGGAAATCAACGCATGCCCATCCAAGTGCCGTTCAAAGATCTTGCGGCAGGTTTCCACCGTGTCCTCTTTGGACATATCGGCGAAGCCCCAGCGGTCCCAGGTGTCTTGTGCGCACTCGACGATGAAGGTCGCGGTGCTGTCGTCGAATTGATAGGCATGGGCCCAAACCCAGCCATGTTCGGTCTTCTCGAAGATAAAGGTGAAGGCGTCGTCGAATTTCTGATGCGTGCCCAGCCAGACGAACTTGCACAGGCGCATGTCGATATCGGGTTGGAAGACGTCCGCGTATTCGCGCCGCACGGCGGAATTGATACCATCGGTGGCCACCACGATGTCATAGTCGCGGCGGTAGTCCTCGGCCGTTTTGAATTCGGTTTCAAATTGCAGATCGACGCCCAATTCCCGCGCGCGGGCTTGCAGCAGGATCAGCATCTGCTTGCGCCCGATCCCCGCAAAGCCATGCCCGCCCGACACCGTCCGCACCCCGTCATGCACCACGGCGATGTCGTCCCAATAGGCAAAGTGATCGCGGATCGACTGGGTCGAGACAGGGTCGTTCTTCTGCATCCGTCCCAGCGCATCATCGGACAGCACCACGCCCCAGCCAAAGGTGTCATTGGCGCGGTTGCGTTCCAGCACCGTCACCTGATGCGACGGGTCGCGCAGTTTCATCGAGATGCCGAAGTAAAGACCGGCAGGACCGCCGCCGAGGCAGAGAATCTTCATGGTCCAAACTCCTTTTGGCGCGGGATGCGCCGTCGCCTTCAGGATGGCATGGGCGAAAACAATTTCAAGCTTGAAATTTCAGACTTGAAATTTTGTCGCAGTGGGGGATGATTGGCGCGTTGGCACAGGGGGCGTCATGCGGATCGGCATCATCGGGCTGGGGGCGATGGGATTGGGCATCGCTCAGGTCTTTGCAGCGGCGGGGCATCGCGTGACCGCCACCGATGCTTCGGCAAGCGCGCGCGAGTCGGCGCGGGATCGTCTGGCGCAGGCACTGGCCCCCCGCGTGGCCAAGGGCGCGATGACATCTGATGATGTTGAGGCGCTGTTGGCCCGTTTGACGGTGGTGGCGCAGGTGGCGGACCTCGCCCCCGCCGATCTGGTGATTGAGGCGGTGGTAGAACGGCTGGCGGTGAAACAGGCGGTTTTCGCTGTGTTAGAGCCGCTTTTGCCCCCCGAGGCGGTGCTGGCGACCCACACCTCTTCCTTGTCGGTTTCGAGCATTTCATCGGGGCTTTCGCGGCCAAACCGGATGCTTGGCCTGCATTTCTTCAACCCCGCCCCGGTGATGAAGTTGGTGGAACTGATCCCGCATTCGGGCACCGATGCCTCGGCTTTGGCGCTGGCACGAAGCCTGACCGAAGGCGCGGGCAAGGTGGTGGTCTCTGCCCCTGACCGTCCCGGTTTCATCGTCAACCGCTCTGCGCGTCCGCTCTATGGTGAGGCGCTGGCGATGCTGGAGCAGGGTCGCAGCGCGGCAGAGATTGACGCGGCGATGGTGGCGGCGGGGTATCGCCTTGGCCCCTTTGCGCTGATTGACCTGATCGGTGCCGATATCAACCTTGCTGCAACCGAAGGGTTGTCGGCGGCAATGAACGGCCACCCGCGCTATCATGTCTTTGCCGCTCTGCGCGCTCAGGTGGCCAAGGGCGATCTGGGCCGCAAGACGGGGCGCGGGTTTGTTCTGGGCGATGCCACTGCCCCTGTTGATGCCGCTGCAATCACGCTGCGGATTGAGGCGACTTTGGTGAATGAGGCCGCATGGCTGTTGGCCGAAGGCGGCGTGACGGCCGGGGATATCGATACCGCGATGCGCCTTGGCCTGAACTTCCCGCGTGGGCCGTTTGAGGTGTTGGCGGGGTATGGGTTTGCTAAAATGCGGGAAACCTTGACCGGGCTGGAGGCAGAAGCGCCTGAGCACCTGAGGGGTCGCTACGTCCCTGCCCCGATGCTTGCCTAAGCCCCTGCCAATGGCCGAGGCTATCGCCGAAGCCATGCGACACCGTTTGCCCCAACCCGGGCGGGCGATGGCCTATGGGGTCTTGGCGGAACGCGAGAGAGGGCATGTGGTCACGCGGGTCGGGGAAAAGCAGTGCTTTTCCTTTTCCGCCCGTTGGACGGGACAGTCAGATCCCACCCGCCCGCAGCGTATCCCTTGGGCAAAGCCCATACCGCGCGCGATACAATTCCGAAAAACGCCCGAAATGCGTGAACCCCCAGCGCAGGGCGATGTCCGTCACCCGTGCCCCCGGTTCGGCGGACAAGAGATCGGCATGGGCGCGGGCAAGACGCGCCTCTCGCCAGAACGCCAGCGGTGTGGTGCCGCGATGTTCACGAAAGGCCATCTGCAACCCGCGCGGCGAAATTCCGGCGGCAGAGGCGACATCCTCCAGCGTGATCTGCTGATCCAGATGCGCCTCGATGAACCCTTCGGCCAGCCGCAGATGGCGCGGGCGGGGGGCAGAACGGATGCGGGCAAGCTGCGGGTGATGGTCATGCCGCGCCTCGAGCAACCCCGACAGCACCGTGCTTTCGATTTGCCGCGCCATCAATCCGGGGCCGATGGGCGGGTTGCCTGCGTCCACCTCCGCCACCAGCCACATCACCAAGCGCCGCAAAGCCGCCCCCGGACCCGAGGACAGGTCCAAAGGCCCATCAAATGTCAGCGGGCGGTCCGATGGCCCGCCGAGCAAGCCTGCCAGATGATCCTGCAAGGCGCGGCGCGAGACTTGGACCAAGACTTGCCGCGTGCCCTCCTCCCAGGTCATCCGCGTTGGCAGATGCGGGTTCAGGATCGCGGCGCGGTCGGGGGTGGAAAGATAGGTTTCCCGGCCATTGGTGATTTCGGCCCCACCTTCCAGCGGGATTTGCAGCAGGTAGAACCCGCCCAACTCCCCCGGCGCAATCAGCGTCTTGGCCCCATATTCGATGTAGTTCAATGACAGCCGCTGCCCCGGCAGATGGTGGTGACAGGCGTCAAACAGGCTGCGCGCGCCAAGGGTTTCCAGCCGATGCGGGCAGAATACCGCCGCCACACGCTCTCGCGCTTCGTCCAGATCGCTGGAGCGGAACAGGGAATGATCCTTCAGCAATGGCTGCGCCATCAATGACCCCTTACCTTCACGGCTCAGCCTAGCACGCCTTGCGGCAATCCGACCTGTCCGCCGCATGTTTTTTTCGTTTTTCGGATAATGCCCGCGCGGGGCGGATATCCCGGGCCCGCCACGCCGTCACAATTCCTTCAAACTCAAAGAAATCATGGGAGTGTCAGGGATGCGCGGATTGTCGGGAAAAGTGGCCATTGTGCCGGGGGGCTGCACCAAGATCGGGCGCGCGGTGGTCGATGCCTTTGTCGCGGCGGGGGTCAAGGTGATGGTCGCCGATATTGTGCCGGGCGAGGGATTCGCCGATGGCGTGGCGTTCCAGACCTGCGACCTGCGCGACGACGCCCAGATTGCGGCACTGGTGCAGGCGACGAAAGACCGCTTTGGCCGGATCGACTTTCTGGTGAACGTGGCCTGTTCCTACCTCGACAATGGTGCGGCCTCAACGCGGGCGGAATGGCTGGAAAGCCTGAACGTCAACGTGGTGGGGTCCGTGATGCTGATGCAGGCGGCCGAGGCGGAATTGGCGCGGAACAAGGGCGCGATCGTCAACTTCGGCTCGATCTCCTCGCGCGTGGCGCAGACCGGGCGCTGGCTTTATCCTGTCTCCAAGGCCGCGATCCTGCAACTGACGCGCAATCAGGCGATGGACCTTGCGCCCAAGGGCATCCGCGTCAATGCCGTCAGCCCCGGTTGGACATGGTCCAACATCATGGACCAACTGACCCACGGCAACCGCGCCAAGACCGATGCCGTGGCTGCGCCTTTCCATCTGCTGGGCCGCGTCGCCAACCCCGAAGAGGTGGCCGCGACGGTGCTGTTCCTGTGTTCGGATGAGGCGAGTTTTATCACCGGCACGGATATCTGCGTCGACGGCGGATACACCGCGATGGGGCCGGAACAGGCGGTGCCCGCAATCCCGCTTTTGATGTCCTGATCCAGACCGTCCCAGAACGGGCAAAAAAACCAACAGGGAACAGAAAATGAAAATCGCCATCATCGGGGCTGGCTTTGCCGGTCTGACCACCGCGCGGCATTTGCGCGACTTTGGCCATCAGGTCACCGTCTTTGAAAAGGTGCATGACGTCGGCGGGGTCTGGAGCACGACGCGGCTTTATCCCGGCGTCTCGACCCAGAACGGCAAGGACACCTATTGCCTGTCGGATTATCCGATGCCGAAGCATTACCCGGAATGGCCGAGCGGTCAGCAGGTGCAGGCGTATCTGAATTCCTATGCCGATCAGTTCAACCTCAAGCCCCTGATCCGGCTGTCCACCCCTGTCACCCATGCCAGCCAAGGGGCTGATGGGCGCTGGAATGTGACCTATGCGCCAAAGGGGCAGCCAGAGGCGACAGAGGATTTCGACTTCCTGACCATCTGCAACGGCATCTTCTCAGCCCCCGCCATCCCCGACTTTCCGGGGGCTGAGGCGTTCAAGGCATCAGGCGGTACGATCTGCCATTCGTCGGAATTCCTGAAGCAGGACGACGCGCGCGGCAAGCATGTGGTGGTGATCGGCTATGGCAAATCCTCCTGCGATATCGCAGTGGGGCTGGAGCCTGCGGCCTTGAGCGTCACCGTGGTGGCGCGCGAGTTGATCTGGAAGATGCCCAAGAAACTGGGCGGGGTGCTGAATTACAAATACCTGTTCCTGACGCGGATGGGCGAAGGCTTGTTCCCCTATATCACCCTGAAAGGTGTGGAGAAATTCCTGCATGGCGCAGGGCGGCCGGTACGGAATTCCATGCTGGGGTCGGTGCAGTCGCTGATCACCAAACAGCTGCGGCTGAAAAAGCTGAACGCCCTGCCGCGCGGGTCGTTTGA
>JAIYDR010000388.1 GCA_027487395.1 Rhodobacter sp.
ACCGGGCAGCATCAGGTAGGTAAAGGTGGAATGATCCATCAGATAGTATTCAGGATCATCTGCTTCCTGCTTGCGAAAATAGGTCTTGTAGGCCTGCGAAGCCGCTTTGACTTGATCTGCCGAGCCGGTCAGACCAATCGCGCTGGGGTGAATATTGGCTGCAAACTCGCCGACGACCTGTGGTGTGTCGCGATCAGGATCGATGGTGATAAAGAGCGGCGTAACCTCAAGCCCTTTGCCATGCAGGATATCCACCGCCTCTGCATTGCGGGCCATGTCCAACGGGCAGACATCGGGACAGAAGGTGTAGCCGAAATAGACGAGCGCGGGCTTGGTCAGGATCTCCTTGTCGGTCACAGTCTTGCCGGTCTTGTCGACCAGCGTGAAGGGCCCGCCGATGTCGCCCCCCCCAACCGCACCGGCCCGGCATCCGGCATAGGCATCGTCGCTTTTGGCAAAGTAGACATATCCCGCCGTTCCGCCCAGCAATCCTGCAACCGCTGCCGCCGCCAAACCCGCATAAAGTCGTGTCATCAATCGCCTCGCGCCATAGCCCAAACCCTGCTGCATCCATTGATCCCCGATGCGGCTGGCCTTAACAATGTGTAAAGTGGTCACGCTATGGTCACGCCAAAGGCGAAAACAATGGACCGACCCGGGCTTGGGCATTTCTTCCGCGACACACGCAGCGAATGGGTCCGGCTTCGGACGCTGATCCTGCTGCGCTGGATGGCCATTGGCGGGCAGTTGGCGGCGATCACCGTGGCCGATTGGGTTTACGGTGTCTCTTTGCCGCTGGGCCTGTGTTACATGGCGGTGGGCGCATCGGTCATCGCCAACCTGATTTCAATCTTCATCTATCCACAGAACAAGCGCCTGTCAGAACCCGAGGCGATGCTGACCCTGCTGTTTGACCTGTCACAGCTGGCGTTCCTTTTGTATCTGACCGGAGGGCTGACCAACCCCTTTGCTTTACTCATCCTTGCACCGGTCACAATCTCGGCATCGGCGCTAGAGTTGCGGACAACGCTGCTTTTGGGGGCGCTTGCGATTCTGTTCATCACGGCGATTGCCCTGATCAACGTGCCGCTTCGGTTCGATTCAGGCTTGGTGCTGGAAATTCCCGCTTTTTTTGAATTCGGCTTCTGGCTGGCCATTGTGATCGGGATTGTTTTCCTTGGCCTTTATTCCCGGCGGGTCGCGCTGGAAATCCGGTCCATGTCAGATGCGTTATTGGCCACGCAAATGGCCTTGGCGCGGGAACAGAAACTGACGGACCTTGGGGGCGTCGTCGCGGCCGCCGCACATGAATTGGGCACGCCTCTGGCCACGATCAAACTGGTCAGCGCAGAGATGATAGAAGAGCTGGCCGACCGACCCGACCTTTTGGACGATGCCCGTCTGATCCGCGATCAGGCGGATCGCTGTCGGGATATCTTGCGGTCGATGGGGCGGGCGGGAAAGGACGATCTCCATCTTCGGCAGGCACCCTTGGATGCCGTCCTGCGCGAGGCGGCAGAACCGCATCTGAATCGGGGCAAGTCGTTGGACTTCTCCTGCATCCCAGGTCCGAATGGCGGGGACCGGCAACCCTTGGTGTTGCGGCGGCCAGAACTGATCCACGGCCTGCGCAATCTGGTGCAGAATGCTGTCGATTTCGCCCGCAGCAGGGTCTGGATCGACGGGCAATGGACCGCTGACCGTCTGATCGTGCGAATCGTCGATGACGGCGAGGGCTATCCGCCGAATCTTCTGGGCCGTATCGGCGATCCTTTCGTCCGCAGTCGTCGCGCCGATCAGGACCTTGCCCGTCGCCCGGAATACGAAGGCATGGGCCTGGGCCTGTTTATCGCCAAAACACTGCTGGAACGGACCGGGGCGGAATTGTCCTTTGCCAACGCCGCCGATCCCTTCCTCAGCCCGGCGGAACGCCCCGAGCGCTGTGGCGCCATTGTGGCGGTTGTCTGGACCCTGGCCGAGATCACCGCGCAGACCGACCCTGGCCAAGGGCTTGGCGACAACAGACCCGTTGAGGTCTGACACGGTTTCACCATCGATGTTAACGACCCATTAACCGACTCACGCCATGGTTGTGCTTGGAGTCATGGTTGAATGGAAATGAACATAGGGGATTTGGCCGCCTTTGCGCAGATACTGGCCGCCGCGGTTGCAGCCGTGGCCATGGGCATGCTGCTTTTGGCCTTGCTGCCGGGTCATCTTGTCGCCAATCGCGATGGACCGCTCTATGACGACACCCGGAATGAGGCGGTTTTCATCTTCGACGGTGAAACCATGCTGGATTGCTCACCAGAAGCGCGGGCCATCCTTGCCACCCGACAAGGCCGTGGGTCGCCTTGGCAACGGCTGTCAGAATGGCTGGCGCTGACCTTCCCTTCGGCAGAAGAACGGTTGCGCCTGCTTGGGCAACAGGGTCGCTTTACGCTCGCCTCGGCGGCGGATGCACCGCAGGCTTTGGTCTTGCAGGCCGAATTGCGCGGCGGGCTGGTGCGGATTACGATTTCCGATGCAGGGCAAACCGATAAAGGGCCGATAAACTCCCGATCAGGCCGTGACGTCGGCCACGCTCCCCCCGTCGCAATTGCCGTTTTGACCGAAGAGGTCGAAGGTTTGCGCGACGTGGCGATGCATGCCCCATGGCCGTGCTGGCGTGAACGTCTCGGAGGTGATGTGATTTGGGCCAATGCCGCCTATCTTCTGAAGCTTGAGGATGTCTTGACCGACCAGACGCCGATCCGCTGGCCACTGCCCCGCATTTTCCCCACAGATGGAGATAGCGCGTCGCGCACGCGTCGGCAGTCGATCGAACGTCGGGACGGTCGGCGCGACTGGTATGACCTGACCATCGTTGATCTTGGCACCACGCGGCTGTGCTTTGCGCTGTCGGCGGACAGTGCGGTCCGCGCCGAAACCATGCTGCATGACTTCATGCAAAACCTGACCCGCGCCTTTTCGCATGTGCCTGTGGGGCTTGCCATCTTTGACCGGCAACGACGACTGACCATGTTTAACCCCGCGTTGACAGACTTGACGGGATTACCGGTGGAGCTGTTGTCCGCGCGTCCCACGCTGATCGGGATGCTGGATGCGATGCGCGACCGCCACCTGTTGCCCGAACCGCGTGACTACCGGTCTTGGCGGCGGCAATTGGCGGGGATGGAGGATGCCTCGGCGACGGGGATGTATGAGGATGAGTGGAACATGCCGAGTGGACAGACCTATCACATCGTGGGTCGACCTCAGCCCGACGGTTCGCTTGTGCTGATGCTCGAAGACATATCGACCGAGGTGACGCGCGTGCAACGGTATCGCGCCGATCTGGACCTTGGGCAGGCGGTCATTGACACTGTGGATGATGCCATCGCGGTCTTTGCACCGTCGGGGCAATTGACCATGTCAAACGCGGCTTACGGCCGGCTTTGGGGTCGTGATCATGGCGAAGGACTGGAAAGCGCCGCCTTGGTCGACCTCGTGAGTTTCTGGCAATCGCGGGGCGCACCGTCTCCGATCTGGCAACGCATCGCAGATTTCGTCATGCGCGAAGACGAAGTTCCCGCTTGGGAAGACATCACCCGCCTGCAAGACGGCCGCCTGATCTTTTGCGAGGTGAAAGCGATTTCCGGTGGCGCGACACTTGCCACCTTTCGTCTCGCCTCTGATCCGGGCGAGATGGCAATCTTCACCGCGCTGAAACGGCCCGCTTGATCGATCCGTGTTGCTTCGGCTTGCGGTCACGGATGGGCGCGATAGACTCTCGCGCATGGCCGATACACCGCTGAGCTTTCTCCTGCCCTCTGAAGAGGACACCACCCGGCTTGGCCGCTGGTTTGCGCCGCGCTTGGGGGCGGGTGACATCGTGGCGCTGGATGGTCCCATCGGCGCGGGAAAGACTCACTTCGCCCGCGCCCTGATCCGCGCGCGTCTCGGCTTTCCCGAAGACGTGCCTTCGCCCACGTTCACTCTGATCCAGACTTATCAGGCAGATGTGGACATCTGGCACGCGGATCTTTACCGCCTGACCCATCCGGATGAGGTGCTGGAACTCGGGCTCGACGACGCTTTTCAAACCGCGATCTGCCTGATCGAATGGCCCGAGCGGATGGGGTCCCTGCTGCCCACCAGTGCCATCCGCCTGCGCCTGATCCCGGATGCAGACCAGCGTCTGGCTGAGGTGACCCCCGGCCCGCGTCCGGACTTGGCCGCCGCATTGCGCCGCGATTGGGGGGCAAAATGACCGACCGACGCGCGCTTTCAGATGCGTTTGTGGCACGGGCAGGTTGGGGCAACGCCGCGCGTCGCCATCTGGCGGGCGATGCGTCAGACCGCCGCTATGACCGCCTGACGCTTGGCGCAAGGACTGCGGTGCTCATGGATGCCCCCCTTGGCAAAGGCGACGATCCCGCCGACTTTATCCGCATTGCCGACCATTTGGCCGGGCTTGGCCTATCGCCGCCACGCATCCTTGCCCGTGATCTGGCAAAAGGATTTCTGTTGCTTGAGGATTTGGGCGATCGTCTCGTTGCGTCCGAGGCGGCAGAGCCGGCGCAAGAGGTCCTGCTTTACCGACTGGCCGTCGATGTGCTGATCCATGTGCAAGCCCACCCCACACCCGCCAGCCTGCCCAACCTTTCGGCAGAGGGCTGGGCGGCAGCAGCCTGCTTTGCATCGGATTGGTATCGTTTCGCAGCCCTTGGGGACGCAGGCGACAGCGCCGCTTTCCAGAATGAACTGACCGCCCTGTTGGCTGCCCATGCCGATGGCCCGCGTGTGTTGATCCTGCGCGATTACCATGCCGACAATCTTTTGTGGCTACCCGATCGTCCGGGTTTGGCGGGGCTGGGGCTGTTGGACTTTCAACTCGGGCAAATGGGACAGCCGGGCTATGATCTGGTCTCGCTGCTGCAAGACGCCCGCCGTGACGTGCCCGCGGCGCTAGAAGCCGCGCTGATCCGCCATTTCGTCACTGCGACCAGGGCAGACTTTGATGCCTTTTTCGCGGCTTATGCGGTTCTGGGCGCACAACGCGCACTCCGCATTCTGGGCATCTTCGCACGGCTCTGTCTGAAGGGTGGTAAGGCGGGCTATCTGCCCCTCTTGCCACGCGTCTGGGGCCAATTGCAGCGCAACCTGACGCATCCCGCGCTGGCAGGCTTACGCCCAATCTGTGAAACCCTTTTGCCCGAACCCACCCCCGAGATCATCGCAAGGATCGGTACGCAATGCGGCACACACCCCCACCGTTGATGCTGTTCGCTGCCGGTCTGGGCACCCGCATGGGCGCGATGACCGCTGACCGGCCCAAGCCCTTGTTGCCCGTCGCAGGCCGGCCGCTGATAGACCGCGCGCTGGATATGGTGGCTGCGGCGAGGATCACCCGCACCGTGGTGAACCTGCATTACAAGGGCGAGATGCTTGAACGCCACCTTGCCGGACGCGATGTCGCCCTGTCGTGGGAGCGGGAGCGTCCCTTGGAAACCGGCGGCGGGTTGCGTCAGGCGCTGCCTTTGCTTGGCGGCGCAAGCCCGGTCTTCACCCTGAACCCTGATGGCATCTGGACAGGAGAAAATCCCCTGACACGGTTGCTCGCGGAGTGGGACAATTCCCGAATGGATGTTCTGGTTATGCTGTTGCCCGCTGGTCAGGCGCGTTGTCATGCAGGGAAAGACTTTCTGTTGGGAAAGGATGGCCGCATCGCCTGGGCGAATGGCCAGCTTTCCACCGCCTATATCAGTGTACAACTGATCCGAACCGAGGCTTTGGCCGATATTCCAGAATCTGTGTTCTCATTGAAACGGCTGTGGGACATGGCCATTGCACAGGGCCGCGCTTATGGCGTGATCCATCGTGGCGGTTGGTGCGATGTTGGCACACCCGAAGGTTTGGCCGCAGCCGAGCAACTGCTGGCCGAAGACGCCGCCGATGCATGACCGGTTGTTTGCCCTTCCCCCCGGCGTGGATTTTCCTCGCGCGCTGGTGTCCGGCCTGATCCGGCGCATGCAAGATCAACCGCCTGAGGCGATGGCGGCGGTGACGCTCTACCTCAACACCAATCGCATGCGAGAGCGGGTGAAAGCAATCTTTGCCGAAGGTGCGATGATCCTGCCACGCCTGCGGGTGCTGACAGAGATTTCGCCAGACCGGCCATTTGCCGACATTCCCGACGCCGTGCCGCCGCTGCGGCGCAGGTTGGAACTGGCGCAACTGGTGGATGGGTTGCTGCGCGCGCAGCCTGATCTTGCCCCGCGGGCGGCGCTTTACGATCTGGCCGACGGGCTAGCCGCGTTGATGGAGGAGATGCAGGTAGAAGGTGTCTCTCCCGACCAGATTTCCACGCTGGATGTCAGCAATCATTCCGGCCATTGGGCGCGAACGCAGAGTTTTCTGCGGATCGTCAACGGCTTCTTTGATGGCAGCACCCAACCCGACGGTGGGGCGCGGCAACGGATGATCGTTGATCGCTTGATCGCACTGTGGCAGCTGGCCCCTCCGCCGGGGCCAGTGATGGTGGCCGGATCAACTGGATCGCGCGGGACAGTTTTCCGGTTCATGCAGGCGGTGGCAGGATTATCGAATGGTTGTTTGATATTTCCCGGATTTGATTTCGACATGCCAGCCCTGGTTTGGGACCGGCTGGACGATGTCCTGACCGCCGAAGATCACCCGCAGTACCGCTTTCGCCGCCTGCTTTCGGCCTTGGACGCTGAACCAACCGATGTGCAGCGCTGGACCGACGACACCCCCACCAACACGGCGCGGAACCGGCTGATTTCTTTGTCCTTGCGGCCTGCACCTGTGACGGACCAATGGCTGACCGAAGGCCAAAGCCTGTCTGACCTGATCGCCTCTACCGCCGAAATGACGCTTATTGAGGCGCAGACCCCAAGGACAGAGGCGCTGTCCATCGCCCTGATCCTGCGACAAGCGGCAGAGAATGGCCGCGCAGCCACGCTGATTACCCCAGATCGCACCCTTGGCCGTCTGGTGACTGCCGCGCTGGATCGGTGGAGCATCGCGCCTGACGACTCCGCCGGAAAGCCGTTGGCGCTGTCGCCGCCGGGGCGTTTTCTGCGCCATGTCGCGGGCTTGCAGGGGCGGCGGCTGACGTCGGATGCACTTTTGATCATTTTAAAACATCCGTTCACATTTTCGGCTGACCACCGGGGTGTGCATCTGCTGCTGACCCGCGCGCTGGAACTTCAACTGCGCGCCAAGGGGCCTGCCTTTCCCACGGCGCATATGTTGCGCGACTGGGCGGCCAAGCGAACCGAGCCCGGCGCTTCGGATTGGGCGGCGGCCCTGATCGCAGCCCTTGAGGGCGTCGAAGACCCCACCCCCCTGCCCTTGGCCGATCACATCGCCCGCCACCGCGCCCGGGCCGAAGCCTTGTCGCGCGGCGCAGGCGCAGGAACGGGGGAGTTATGGGAGAAAGACGCCGGGGTTGAGGCTCTGAAATTGATGGATAATCTGACCGCCGAGGCCGAACACGGCGGCACGCTGACCGTCGCCGATTACCGCGACCTGTTCGACGCGCTGGTCAATCAGGGCGAGGTGCGATCCGACACCCAGCCCCACCCCCATATCCGGCTTTGGGGACCCCGAGAGGCGCGCGAGGCGGGCAGCGAACTGGTGATCCTTGGCGGGTTGAACGACGGGTCTTGGCCACGTTTGCCAGACCCAGACCCGTGGCTGAACCGCCAGATGCGCAAAAAGGCGGGGCTGTTGTTGCCAGAGCGTCAAATCGGCCTGTCGGCGCATGACTATCAGCAGGCCATCGCTGCGCCGGAGGTGATTCTGACCCATTCCATCCGGAACGCAGATGCGGAAACCGTGCCGTCGCGTTGGCTGAACCGGTTGACGAACCTGATGGCTGGCCTACCGGATCGCAACGGACCGGATGCCTTGGCGGCAATGAAAGAACGCGGTCGGTACTGGCTGGACATGGCCGCGGCGTTGGACCTGCCGCCCGCTGAGATGCTGATCGATGCGCGGCTGACGCTGGCCCGCCGTCCTTCGCCCCGGCCCCCGGTGGCGGATCGGCCCAAACATCTGCCCGTGACCCGCATCGCGCGGTTGATCCGTGATCCCTATGCGGTTTACGCGCGCGATATCCTCCGGCTGAAACCGCTCGACCCGCTGCGCGCACAACCCGATGCGCGGTTGCGCGGACAAGTCTTGCACCTGATCCTTGAACGCTTTGTCCGCGAACGCCCCGATACCGAAGACCGCCCCGCTGCCCGTGCGCGGCTGATCGACACCGCGCGTCAGGTGCTGGACGACAACATCCCATGGCCCGCCGCGCGTCTGCTGTGGCTGGCGCGGCTGGACCGTGCGGCGGATTTCTTCCTGTCCACCGATGCCGAAAGCGGCACGCCGATCCTCTTGGAAGAAATGAGTCACAAGCTGCGGCTGGACCCCTTTGACTTTGAACTGGAAGGCAAACCCGACCGGATTGACCGCTTGCCCGATGGCCGTCTGGCAGTGATCGATTACAAGACGGGTGAGCCGCCCACCGCCGCGATGCAGGCCAATTTCGACAAGCAACTCTTGTTGATCGCCGCGATGATCCATCGCGGCGCTTTCCCCGCGCTCACGGGGTCAGAGGTGGCGCGCATCACCTATGTCGGCCTTGGCGCAAACCCAAAAAAGGCCGAGACCGAGATGAACGAAGAGGTGATCGGTAAGGTCTGGGAGGGCCTGCTCCGCCTGATCGGCAGCTACGCCAAGCGTAGCAAGGGCTATACCGCGCGGCGGGCGCTGTTCTCGGCGCGCGAAGGCACCGATTACGACCACCTGTCGCGCTTTGGCGAATGGGAACTGACCGACGCGCCTTTGCCCGAAGATGTCGGGCGCGATGACGGGGAGGTGGCATGACCGACGTTCTGACTGCGGCAAGTGCAAGACAGGTTGAGGCCGCGCATCCACGCGCCTCAACGTGGTTGGCGGCCAATGCAGGGTCCGGCAAGACCCGCGTGCTGACCGACCGGGTGGCGCGTCTGTTGCTGGGCGGGGTAGAACCGCAGCACATCCTATGCCTGACCTACACCAAAGCCGCCGCGTCCGAGATGCAGAACCGTCTGTTCAAGCGCCTTGGCGAATGGGCGATGAAACCCGACCCTGCCCTGCGCGCCGCTTTGGCAGAGCTTGGCGAAGGCGCAGACCTGACCGCCGACCGTCTGGCGCGCGCGCGGCAACTCTTTGCGCGGGCTATTGAAACGCCTGGGGGTTTGCGGATTCAGACCATCCATTCGTTTTGCGCCACGCTTCTGCGGCGTTTCCCGCTTGAGGCCGGAGTCTCTCCGCAATTCACCGAACTTGATGACCGGGCCGCCAAATTGCTGCGCGAAGAGATCGTGCAGGATATGGCCGATCACTTGTACCCTGCCGTGATGGCCGATCTGGCAGCGGCCTGGACCGGAGAGGACTTCGCCACCCTGATGGAACAGGTTGCAGGTCATCGCCACAACTTCGACCCGCCGCTGGACGCCACCGGCTGCCGCGCGCTGTTTGGGCTTGCGGCTGGGGACAGCCCCGACAGCTTGCTTGCCGCAGTGCTTCTGGGCGACGAACCTCTGTGGATGCCGGACCTGATCGCCCGGATGACGACGGGAAAGCCCACCGATGCCAAGATCGCGGCCAAACTGGCGGCTATGGACTTTACGCGCCCGACCCTCACCCTGCTGGCCGGGTTGGAAGACCTGTTTCTGACCGGAGAGTCGGCAAAGGAACCCTTCACCGCCAAGCTGGACACCCTGCCCACAAAAGACCTGCGCAACGCCTTGCCCGAAGCCCTGCGCGACCGGTTGCAGAACCTGATGCGCCGGGTGGAAGCCGCCCGCCCAACCCGGATCGCCCTGCGTGCAGCGGCGAAATCTACCGTGCTGCATCGCTTTGCCGGGGCCTTTCTGCCGCTGTACGAACAACGCAAAGCGGCGCGGGGTTGGCTGGACTTTGACGACCTGATCTCTCGCGCACGCAAAGTGCTCACCGACCCTTCGGTCGCCGCTTGGGTGCTGTTCCGGCTGGATGGCGGCATCGACCATATTCTGGTGGATGAGGCCCAAGACACTGGCCCCGACCAATGGCGCGTGATCGAAAGCCTTGCCGCCGAATTCACCGCGGGCCAAGGGGCGCGGGATGAGGAACGCACGCTGTTCGTCGTGGGCGACAAGAAGCAGTCGATCTATTCCTTCCAAGGCGCTGATGTCGCGGCCTTTGACGCCAAGCACGGCGATTTCGAACGCCGGTTCCAAAGCGTGGGCCGTCCGTTCCAGACGCTGCAACTGGAGCATTCGTTCCGCTCTTCTCCGGCCGTTTTGCGGGTGGTGGATGAGACATTTGCCAACCGCTTCCCGCAGGCCATGGGTGGCGCGGTCGGTCATATCGCCTTTCGCGATGCAATGCCGGGACGGGTGGACCTGTGGCCGCTGATCGACCCGGCCGAGACCGCCCCCGAGGATGATTGGGAAAACCCCGTCGATCTGGTCACTGAAAGCCATCACAACGCGCGGCTGGCCGAACAGATCGCTGCCGAGATTGACACGCTGCTGGCCCAAGGTCTTGTGATCCCGACCGAAAACGGCAACCGTCCTGCCCATGCCGGGGATTTCCTGATCCTTGTGCAGCGCCGCTCGATGCTGTTTGCCGAGATCATCCGGGCTTGCAAGGCGCGCGGCCTGCCCATCGCCGGGGCGGATAGGCTGAAGCTGGGCGCGGAACTGGCGGTGCGGGACCTGTCGGCGTTGCTGTCCTTCCTTTCGACCGATGAGGATAACCTTTCGCTGGCCGCTGTCCTGCGTTCGCCGCTGTTTGGTTGGACCGAAGGCGAGCTTTACGCGCTGGCGCATGGCCGGCAGGGGCCCTTGTGGCAGGTGATGCGCACCCGCGCGGCAGACGGTGGTCTGATCGCCCAAACCCACGCAACCCTGCAAGACCTGCGCGACAAGTCAGATTTCCTGCGACCCTATGATCTTTTGGACCGTATCCTGACCCGCTATCAGGGCCGCCAACGCCTGATCGCCCGTCTGGGGGCCGAGGCCGAAGATGGTATTGACGAGCTTTTGTCCCAAGCGATGGCCTATGAACGGCTTGAAGTGCCAAGTTTGACAGGCTTTCTGATCTGGCTCGCCACCGATGAGGTGACAGTCAAACGCCAGATGGACAGCGAAGGTCAGCGCATCCGGGTCATGACCGTGCATGGGGCCAAGGGGCTGGAAGCGCCAATCGTCATCCTGCCCGAATGCGTGGACCGCAAGGCGCAGGACCGGGATGAAGTGGCCTTGATCGGCACAAAGCCGGTCTGGAAGGTGGCCAAAGACCAACGCCCCGCCGCAATGGCTGCCGCAATGGCCACCCGCGACGCAAAGTCCGAGGATGAAAACCTCCGCCTTCTCTACGTCGCCATGACCCGCGCCCGCGTCTGGCTGATCGTTTGCGGCGCGGGAGAGGCGAAAAAGGACAGCGCGTGGTATCGCTTGGTCGCCCAAGGGATGCAGGCCGCCGGGGCTGCACCCATCGCCGGGGGACGGCTGCGCCATGCCTGTGGCGATTGGCCTGCGCCGATGGTGCAGGCCTCGGTTGCACCACCGGAACCGGCCACCCTGCCCGATTGGACCCGCAACCCCGCGCCAATCGCCCCGCGCCAACTGCCGCCGCTGGCGCCTTCTGACCTTGGCGGGGCAAAGGCCCTGCCCGGCGATGGCTTGGACGAAGACAGCGCCAAGGCACGCGGTATTGCGCTGCACCTCTTGCTCGAACACCTGCCGCAGGTGCCGCGCGGCGAATGGCCTGCGCTGGCAGCAGCCCTGATCCCCGATGACATCCTCTGCACCGATGTGCTGGCCGAGGCGTCGGCGCTTTTGGCCAGCCCCGCCCTTGCCCCGCTTTTTGCCCCCGACACGCTGGCAGAGGTCTCGGTCACCGCCCGCCTGACCCTGCCGGATGGCACAATACGCGCTGTTTTGGGCACGATCGACCGGCTGGTTGTCACCCCAGACCGCGTGCTGGCGGTGGATTACAAGTCCAACCGCATGATCCCCGACCGGCCCGAGGCGACACCCGAAGGGCTGCTACGGCAGTTGGGGGCCTATGCGCTGGCCTTGTCGCAGATTTACCCCGACCGGCGGATCGACACTGCGATTCTTTGGACCCGGACCGGGCAACTTGTGACCTTCCATCCCGATATCGTGAGTGCGGCGCTGTCCCGCACCACGATAGCTTGACGACTCTGCGCCAGATGCCTAGCTTCCATGGCCGAATTCCAATCAGGAGAAATGACGATGGGCGCCGCGACCGTAGCCGTCACCGATGCCACCTTTGATGCCGAAGTCCGCAAATCCGACGTGCCCGTCGTGGTGGATTTCTGGGCCGAATGGTGCGGACCTTGCCGTCAAATCGGCCCCGCGCTGGAAGAACTTGCCGTGGAATACGCGGGCAAGGTGAAGATCGTAAAGGTCAACGTCGACGAAAATCCCGACAGCCCCGCCCAACTGGGCGTGCGCGGTATCCCGGCGCTGTTCCTGTTCAAGGACGGGCAGGTCGTGTCGAACAAAGTTGGTGCCGCGCCCAAGGCCGCACTGGCCAACTGGATCCAGTCGGCAATCTAAGTCCGTTCACATCGCGAACAGGGGGCGGTCCAATAGGCCGCCCTTTTTGCTTGGTCCGTTCCCCGTTGCTCAAATATCCCACGGGGGTGTGGGGGTGTGAAACCCCCACATCCGCCGATCAGCCCATACGACCGGCCCGCTTGTCTCGCGCCGCTCTCCCAGCCATAGTCCCCCCGAAGATCGGAGGCCTCCATGAGCGACGAAAAGTTTCCCGGCTGGCACGGAACCACCATCCTCGGCGTGCGGCGGGGCGGAGAGGTCGTGGTGGCAGGCGACGGTCAGGTTAGCCTTGGCCAAACCGTCATCAAAGGCACTGCGCGCAAGGTGCGCCGCTTATCGCCGGGTGGGCGCGATGTGATCTGCGGCTTTGCCGGATCGACGGCGGATGCCTTTACCCTGCTGGAACGGCTGGAGAAAAAGCTGGAATCCGCGCCGGGTCAATTGGCCCGTGCTTGCGTCGACCTCGCCAAGGATTGGCGGATGGACAAGTATCTGCGCAACCTCGAGGCAATGCTGATCGTCACCGATGGACGCGACATGTTTGTGATCACCGGGGCGGGCGATGTGCTGGAACCCGAACATGACATCGCCGCCATCGGATCGGGCGGCAACTTCGCCCTCGCCGCCGCGCGCGGGCTGATGCAGACCGACATGACCGCCGAAGAGATCGCCCGCAAGGCCATGGCGATTGCCGCAGATATCTGCGTTTATACCAACGGCAATCTGACGGTGGAAACGATCAAGGGCTAAGCCTTGTCCTTTTTGGCCAGCATGAAGGACCGCAACACTGCGTTCATCCGGGTCTGATACCCCGGCCCCTGCGCCTTGAAAAACTCGATCACATCCTGATCCAGACGGACAGAGACGGCTTTCTTGATCGGCGGGATGACCAGCTTGACGTTGTCCCAATCCCACTCGATGCCAATCTCTTCTTCGTCAAGTTCAGGCTCGAGTCCCGCCGCTTCCTCCGCCCGAAGGCGGGCCCAGTCGGTGCGGTCTTCCATCTGCATCAACTGTTCAATTGTGTATCGAACGATACGCTCTTCGCTCATTTTCCCTCGCTTTTCGGGCCGTGATCAAACGGCAGGCTTTTCCCCGATAGGTAAACACCACTGCAATCCATTCCCCATTCAGAAAGCCAATTACGATGAATCGTGGCTCAACCTCACTTTTCGCCTCAAGTACAATGTGCCGGATCTGGAATATCTGGCCCGCCTTGCCAAAATCTATCCCGTGCTTTTCCAGCACCTTAAGCCGTTTATTCTCATCCCACTCAAACTCCATCTCCGGTCCCAGCCTTGTCTCAAGCCAAGGCTGGCACGGCAGGGTTAATGCAGGCTTAATCGCGATCGCTGCCCCATTTGTATATACATTCCGTCCATACAGTTCAACCCGCCCTTGGCCTTCGTCCCAGCAAGGATTACATCGGGGGTGGACCTTACAGGATGCGATCATGACCAGCCTCACCCCGCGCGAGATTGTCTCGGAACTTGACCGTTTCATCATCGGCCAGCGCGATGCCAAGCGGGCGGTTGCGGTGGCCTTGCGCAATCGTTGGCGGCGCAAGCAATTGGGTGACGATCTGCGCGATGAGGTCTATCCCAAAAACATCCTGATGATCGGCCCCACGGGCGTGGGCAAGACCGAGATCAGCCGCCGTCTGGCCAAGCTGGCGAAAGCCCCCTTTCTGAAGGTTGAGGCCACGAAATTCACCGAAGTGGGCTATGTGGGCCGCGATGTTGACAGCATCATCCGCGATCTGGTGGATGCCGCGATGGTGGATACCCGCGCCCGTATGCGCGACGAGGTGAAAGCCCGCGCCCTGAAAGCCGCAGAAGATCGGGTGATTGAGGCGCTGGCTGGCAAAGACGCCCGTGATCAGACGCGTGACATGTTCCGCGGCAAGCTGAAACGCGGCGAACTGGACGCCACGGTGATCGAGCTTGAGGTGCAAGACACCACCCCGCCGATGGGCATGTTTCCCGGCGGCAATGGCATGGAAATGCAAATGCAAGGCTTGCAAGACCTGTTCAAGGCCTTTGGCGGGCGGTCGACGCGCAAGAAAATGACCGTCTCTGAAAGCTATGACATCCTGCTGGGGCAAGAGGCCGACAAGCTGCTGGACGATGAAACCGTTAAGGCCGCAGCGCTGGAGGCTGTTCAGGAAAACGGCATCGTCTTTCTGGATGAGATCGACAAAATCTGTGCCAGGTCCGATGCGCGCGGTGCCGATGTCAGCCGCGAAGGCGTGCAGCGTGATCTTTTGCCGCTGATCGAAGGCACCACGGTTTCCACCAAATACGGCCCCGTCAAGACCGACCATATCCTGTTCATCGCCTCGGGTGCTTTCCACATCGCCAAACCGTCGGACCTCTTGCCCGAATTGCAGGGCCGCCTGCCGATCCGGGTAGAGTTGCAACCGCTGACCGAAGGCGATTTCGTCCGCATCCTGACCGAAACCGACAATGCCCTGACCCGGCAATACACCGCGCTGATGGCCACCGAAGAGGTGACGGTGACCTTTACCACCGATGGCATCGCCGCCTTGGCCCGCATCGCGGCGGATGTGAACCGCAGCGTGGAAAACATCGGCGCGCGCCGCCTATACACCATTCTGGAACGGGTGTTCGAGGAACTGTCCTTCACCGCACCGGACAGGTCTGGCCAATCCGTCACGGTTGACGCGGCCTTTGTCGAAGACAATGTCGGCCAGTTGGCGCGGTCAGCGGACCTGTCGCGCTACGTCTTGTGACCCAAAGCCGCCGCCGGGCAAAGCCTTGCTTGACCGGACCACGGGAAAGGCGGACAGCTTGGTCATGACCACCACGCCCCTGCGTCGACTGCTGCCCGCGCTTGCGCTGGCCCTGCTGACCGCCTGCGCGCCGCGCGGGATGATCACGGCCGTTCCGCCCGATGCCGTACTCGGCCCGATTGTGCCGCTGTTCGTCGGCACCACGCGGCAGTTGGGGGATGACGGCTCCTATGGCCCGAAACGGTCTGAAGCGCTGCATCTGGCCCGCTATGACATCGCTATCCCGCCCATGCGAAAGGTGGGCAAGGTGGTGTTTCCCAAACACCCCGCCAAGCCCGATCCAAAGACCGATTTCCTGACCACCGCACAGGTGCTTTACCCGACCAACGCCCGCTTTCGCACCGACCTGTCCCGCGCCCTTGCCACCAACAACAATGAGGCGGTGATCTTCGTTCACGGCTTCAACAACACCTTTGCCGAAGGGCTGTATCGCTTTGCCCAATTGGACCATGATCTGCAACTTCCCGGCGTGGCGGTGCAGTATTCTTGGCCCTCGGCGGCGCAACCGCTTGGCTATGTCGAGGACCGCGAGTCGGTGCTGTTTGCCCGCGATGGTTTAGAACAGTTGATCCGCGATGTGTCAGACGCGGGGGCGCGGCGCATCATCCTTGTCGCGCATTCCATGGGCGCCCATCTGACGATGGAGGCGCTGCGCCAGATATCCCTGCGCGGCGACAAGGCCTTGATGAACCGCATTGACGGCGTGGTGCTGATCTCACCCGACATTGACGTCGACGTGTTCCGCATGACCGCAAAGACCATCGGCCAGTTGCCTGAACCCTTTATCATCTTCGGCTCGCCTCGGGATGGAGTTTTGCGGCTTTCGGGCTTCATCACCGGCCAGCAAGGACGGTTGGGCACCTTAGAGGATGTCAGCCGGCTGGCAGATCTGGATGTGACCTATGTTGACGTGGCCGCCTTCCGCGATGGAACCGGACATTTCACCGCCGCAACCTCGCCAGCGCTGATCAGCCTGATCAGCGGGATTGATGATGTCAACGCCGCCTTCCGTGGCGATGCCGCCGCGCGAGTCGGGCTGTTGCCGGGGGCGGTCATCACGTTCCGCAGCGCGACGCGGATCATCCTCAGCCCGCTGGGTCAGATCACCGGCACGAACCTGACGCCTTAAGCGGTCAGCCGGTCACCCTGCCAGCCCTTGATCTGGGCCGTGACGATGGCCCCTTCGGGCATGTCGCGGTCAAAACTCACTTCGGTGAATTGCTCGGTCCGGCCAAGGCGCGGGCCTTCCAGCAGGATGCGATGGGTTTGGCCTGTTTGCGCCATCAGATGCCGGTTCAGCGCCACATCCCCCACGGCACGCAGACGGGCGGCGCGGTCCTTGATGACGGGACCTTTCACCTGCGGCATCCGCGCGGCGGGTGTGCCTTTGCGCGGGCTGAACGGGAAGACATGCAAGAAGGTCAGGCCGCAGTCTTCAACCAGCTTGACCGACTGGACAAACATCTCTTCGGTTTCGGTGGGGAAGCCCGCGATGATATCGGCCCCAAAGACCATATCGGGGCGCAGACGGCGCGCCTCTTGGCAAAAGCGGATCGCGTCATCGCGCAGGTGGCGGCGCTTCATCCGCTTCAGGATCAGATCATCCCCTGCCTGCAAGGACAGGTGCAGATGCGGCATCAGACGCGGTTCTGTCGCAATGGCCTGCATCAGCGCCTCATCGGCCTCGATCGAGTCGATGGAGGAAATCCGCAAGCGCGGCAGATCGGGAACCAGCTTCAGGATCCGCAGCACCAGATCGCCAAGCCGAGGCTGCGCGGGCAGGTCAGCCCCCCAAGAGGTCAGGTCCACCCCGGTCAGCACGACCTCATTAAACCCGTTGCCCACCAAACGCTTGATCTGTTCCACCACGACACCCGCCGGAACCGACCGCGAGTTTCCCCGCCCAAAGGGGATGATGCAAAAGGTACAGCGGTGATCGCAGCCGTTTTGCACCTGCACATAGGCGCGATGGCGACCAAAGCCGTCGATCAGATGCCCCGCCGTTTCGCGCACGGACATGATGTCATCGACCTGCACCTTTTCGGTGGCACCGATCAGGTCAGGCACGCGCGACGCAAGGCCCGCCCAAGTGTCGGCCTGCATTTTCTCATGATTGCCAATCACGCGCGCCACTTCGGGCATGGCGGCAAAGGTCTCAGGCTCGGTCTGCGCGGCACAACCGGTGACGATGATCGTGGCACCGGGATTTTCGCGCGACAGGCGGCGGATTTCCTGTTTGGCCTTCCGAACAGCCTCAGCCGTCACGGCGCAAGTGTTTACGATAACTGCGTTTTCCACTCCGGCAGCGGCGGATAACTCCTTCATCGCCTCGGTTTCATAGGCGTTCAGGCGACAGCCCAGCGTGGCAAAGACCGGCGCGGTCATGCCAGAGCGGCCAGAAAGGCGGGCGTCAGCACGGCATCAAACACATGCGCCGTGGGTCCGGTCATCCAGACGCCATCGTCGCGCCAATCAATCTCCAACCGCCCACCATCCACATCCATGATCACCTGCCGCCCGGTCAGGCCGCGCCGATGCGCCGCCACCGCCGTCGCACAAGCACCCGAACCGCAGGCGAGGGTGATGCCAGTCCCGCGCTCCCACACCCGCATCCGCAAATGATCAGGGCCGGTCAGACTGGCAAATTCCACATTGGTGCGCTGCGGGAACAGGGGGTCATGCTCCACTGCTCGGCCCAGCCCCGCCACATCCACCGCCGTCGCATCTGGGACAAAGAACACCGCATGGGGATTGCCCATCCCCACCGCCACCGGATCACCCACCATCGGCAGATGCAGCGTGTCCATCGCGTGGGACAACGGCACATCGGCCCAATCCAGCTGCGGATGCCCCATGTTCACCGACACCAGCCCATCCGCCCGCCGAAGCGCCGACAACCCGCCCCGCACGGTGACCAGCGTCACGGCATCGCGCCCCAACTGCCGCATCATGTAATCCGACACGCAGCGCGTGGCATTGCCGCAAGCCCCGGCACGGCTGCCATCGGAATTCCAGAAATCCAGTGCGACGTCGGCGGCATCCGAGTCCCGGATCTCTGCCAACTGGTCGAACCCCACGCCTCGATTGCGGTCGCCCAGCGCGCGCGCCAGCGCAGGCGTCGTAACGCCAGCCGCATCGGCCCCGCGCCCACGCGAGTCGATCACCACGAAGTCATTGCCAAGCCCATGCATTTTCATGAAGGGCAGGCCTTGGGGGACATGCTGTTCCATCATGCGCGTCGATATACGCAAGCCGGGAAGATTCTGCCAGAGGCGGCATTTTTAGCCCTTGACCCCCCCGGCTTAAGCCCATAATCACCCGCTTCACAGTGGGCCGGTAGCTCAGTTGGTAGAGCAGCTGACTTTTAATCAGCGGGTCACAGGTTCGAATCCTGTCCGGCTCACCACTGTATCAAAGACCCGGGGTCCGCCTCGGGTTTTTTGGTTTTTCAGGTTGGCGCCTCGGTGGAACCGCCTTGCCAAGCGCACGGCTTGCGCCTTTGCTGGCCGTCTGCCCCAAGGGTCCGGGCAGGGCTGGCAACCAAGGGGCAGGAATGCGGCTGATCAGTTTCAACATCCAATACGGCTTTGGCAGCGATGGCCGCTATGACCTGCGCCGGATCGCCGATGTGATCGCAGGCGGCGACATCATCTGCTTGCAAGAGGTAGAGCGGAACTGGACCCGCAGCGGGATGGATGACCAACCGGCAATCCTGTCCGACCTCTTGCCGCAGCATCACTGGGTTTACGGCCCTGCCTTTGACATGGATGCCTCAGAGGTGGTCGACGGGCGCGTGCAGAACCGGCGGCGACAGTTCGGCACGATGATCCTATCGCGCTTGCCCATTGTGTGGTCGCGCCTTTGGCCTTTGCCCAAGCGGCGGATGATTGATCCCTTGAACACCCAGAACGCGGCACTTGAAGCGATGATCCACATGCCAATTGGTCCCGTCCGCGTGCTGTCGATCCACCTCGCGCATGTGGGCGTTGAGGAACGGATGGAAGAGATCGACTTCCTGTTGTCCCATCACGCGCGCGCGCCCCTTGAGGGCGGACCCTGGAGCGGGACCGATGACGAACCCAGCCGCAACTGGACCGAAGGACAAGCCGAGCCGGAAAACCCCAGTTCCGCCATATGGATGGGCGATTTCAATGCCGAACCCTTCAGCGCGGAATACAGCCGCATCTGCGGCCAGACCCCCTATCACCCCGGCGCGCGTTATGCGGGCGGCTTTGTCGATGCCGTGGCGGCAGCGGGTCAACGCCCCGGCAGCTTGCATAGCCATGAAAAGATGATCGCGGGGGAAAAACGGCTGCGGCAGTTGGACCATTGCTTTGTCACCGGCGATTTGGCCGGGCGGGTGCGGTCGGTGACAGTGGATAATGCTTGTGTGGCGTCGGATCACCATCCGTTGACGGTGGAGATGGAGTCTTAAACACCACCGGCGCAACGGTTCGTCTTGGACCGTGGTCCAAAGCCACGGTCTGCACGCGAACCTACGAGCGAC
>JAIYDR010000151.1 GCA_027487395.1 Rhodobacter sp.
CCCGCCACTACAGAGGCAGAGAACGCGGCGGCAGAGCGCACGGCAACCAGCAAAGCGCGACCAATCCCGCGCCGCTGCGCCGACTGAAGGACGTAAAGGGAGTAGAGTTCCTCGGGATATTCCAACGCCAAAGCCGCCTCTCGCTGCGGACCCATCACAGCAAAACCGGCCTCCGGCACCAGAAACACACGCTTTGACGGATCAGGTTGCAGGATGCGCGCCCATTGCGCTTGGCGAAAGGCAAGGTCAAAGCGCGCAATCTCTGAATCCGGCAACAGACCGGGATACGTCTCAGCCCAGCTTGCATGATGGATGCGCGCCAGCATCCCTGCATCTTCAAGGACAGCAGCACGCAACCCCATCCTACCGCAACCTCTCCAACAGCGCCGGATTGGCATAGCCATCCGGCACCAACCCCTGTGCCAATTGCCACGCCTTCACGGCGGCGATGGTTTTTGGCCCCATCAGCCCATCCACCCCACCCGCATCAAAGCCCGCAGCGGTCAGCAGGCGTTGCAACTCCACCCGCTCATCGCGGGTCAGGGCGCGGTCCTCGCGCGGCCAAGCGCCGCGAATCGGGGGACCGCCCTTCAGACGGTCGGCCAGATGACCCACGCCAATCACATAGGCATCGGCCTTGTTGTAGGTCTCGATCACCTGAAAATTGGCGAAGATCAGGAAAGCCGCCCCGCGATGCCCTGCAGGCAACAGGACCGAGGCCAAGCCGTGATCCGGCAGCGCCCCGCCATCCGCCAAACGCACACCCATCGCCCTCCAGTCAGCGACGGGTTTTTTCACCCGCTCAGAGGTTTGGGCATAGTCAAATCCATCGGGCAAGCGGACCTCAACCCCCCAAGGCATCCCTTGCGCCCAACCGGATTTCGACAGGTAGGCGGCAGCAGAGGCCAGCGCATCTGTCGGGTCATCGCCCCAAATATCGCGCCGCCCGTCGCCGTCAAAATCCACGGCGAAGGTCCAAAACGACGAAGGCATGAATTGCGTATGCCCCATCGCCCCGGCCCATGAGCCGCGCATTCCGGCGACCGAGACGTGGCGGTCCTGCACGATCTTCAGCGCTTCAATCAGTTGTGCCTCAAAGAACGCGCCGCGCCGCCCGTCATAGGCAAGGCTCGCCAGCGCTTGCAGTGTCGGGATATCGCCCCGGAACGTGCCATAGGCGGACTCCAGCCCCCAGATGGCGGCGACGATTTCTCGTTCCACGCCGTAAGCGGCCTCTAGCCGGTCAAAGAGGGCGCGGTGACGCGCTAACGCCTTGACGCCAGCGGCGATGCGATCATCGGAGGCGGCGCTGTCAAGATAGGTCCAGATCGGCTTTGTGAACTCGCTTTGGTTGCGGTCCTTGTCCACCACAGCGGGATCAAAGCTGAGGGTATCCACGGCATCCAGCGTGGCCGGCGCAATGCCCGCCGCCAATGCACGGGGGCGAAAGGCCATCAGCCAGTCCTGAAAACCGCCTTCGGTTCCCGTATAGGCCATATGCCCCCCCATCGCTGCGTCGGGCGGAGTTTCCCCGTTCAATGCCGGATCGGCAAGGGCGGGAAAGGCGAGAAGCAAGGACAACAAAAACACGCGCATGGGGCGAGTGTAGGGGAGAGGCGCACCGGGGGGAAGCAATCTTGCAATGTCCCAACGCAAGGGACGCGCACTTACCGCAGTTATGGAAAGGCCCTACAGCCCCGCTTCCGCCGCGATCTCTTTGGACGATTTGCGCGCGCGTTCGGTGGCCGACTTCAACTGGCCACAAGCGGCCATGATGTCCTCGCCGCGCGGGGTGCGGATGGGGCTGGCGTATCCGGCCTTGTAGACGATGTCGGCAAAGGCCTCGATCCGCTCCCAATCCGATCGCTGGTAAGGCGCACCGGGCCATTCGTTGAAGGGGATCAGGTTGATCTTGGCCGGAATCCCCGCGATCAGCTTGACCAGACGGCGGGCGTCGGCGTCGCTGTCGTTCACATCCTTCAGCATCACATATTCAAAGGTGATGCGTTCCGAATTGGACAGACGCGGGTAGTCCCGCAGCGTGTCCAGCAGGGTCTTGATGTTCCATTTCTTGTTCACCGGCACCAGTGTGTCGCGCACGGCATCGGTCGTCGCGTGGAAACTGACCGCCAAAAGACAGCCAATTTCCTCGGCCGCGCGGGCGATTTCCGGCACGATCCCAGAGGTGGACAGCGTGATGCGGCGGCGCGACAGCGAAATACCCTCGCCATCCATCACCACCTGCATCGCATCACGGACGTTCTCAAAGTTATACAGCGGCTCGCCCATGCCCATCAGCACGACGTTCGAGACCATCCGCGTTTCCTCCTTGGGCGCACCGGCCACCGGCCATTCGCCCAGATCGTCACGGGCAAGCATGACTTGCCCAACAATCTCACCCGCAGTGAGGTTGCGGACCAGCTTTTGCGTGCCGGTGTGACAGAAGGAACAGGTCAGCGTACACCCGACTTGGCTAGAGATGCACAGCGTCCCACGGGTTTCTTCGGGGATATAGACCGTCTCAACCTCATGCCCGCCTGCAATCCGGACCAGATACTTGCGCGTGCCATCGGCCGAGATTTGGCGCGTCACAACCTCAGGCAGTTCGACCACGAAATGCTCGGCCAAGAGCGCGCGGTAGTCCTTGGACAGGTTGGTCATCTGCGCGAAATCGCGGATGCCGAAATGGTAGACCCATTGCCAGACCTGCCCCAGCCGCATCTTGGCCTGCTTTTCCGGCGTGCCCGCAGCAACCAGCGCCGCGCGCAGTTGATCGCGGGTCAGGCCGACAAGATTGATCTTGCCGCCTTCGGGCAGCTTGCGCGGAAGGGTCAGCACATCCTGCGTGATCGGCGCGGAAAGGGTCATGGGCGGCGTCCTGAAGCGGTGAAGCGCTTGATATAAGGCATTCGGTCCGAAAACGAAACAGGCAGAACAGGAAAAGGCCGCCCGAGCGGGGCGGCCCCTGCGATCGGTAACGCAAAGCGCTTATTGGCAGCGCGCTTCTGCCTCGGTCATCGCCGCCGTAAAGCCGCGCAGACTGAAGGTGTCAGCGGTCTGGGTGCCACGACCTGATCGCGCGGTCACCACCGCCTCAGCGCCCTTTTTCATCGCGGCGAGCAGTTGGGCATCGGCATCCGGTGTCGCGGGCCAAGCCCATTCGCCTTCGGTAAACATCTCATAGACAGTGCCATCAATCGCAACGGTCACAGTGGACTTCTCTGCGAAGGGATAGCCGCCCGTGTAGCTGATCTCTCCCGCGGCACCGGCACCGGGGCGGAAGGTCACAAACAGTTGGATTTCCCCCCGGCGCACTGTCACCTCGGTGCCGTCGCGGGTTGCGGCGGTCGATTTTGGCGCAGTCACACCCCAGCATTCCTTGGGGGTTCCGTCGGTGAACACGCTCCAATCCGATTTCACATCCACCACATTTGTGGATTCCTGCGCCATCGCGGAATTTGCGGCGATGGCAAAGGCCCCTGCCAGCAGAACACGCCCGAACATGGACTTCATGGGATAGCCTCCAGACTGTCGCGCCTCATGACCGCTGCCCGCCCGACTGCCGGGTTCTAACATCTGCCCTGAACGACGGGCAAAGGCTGGCGCGATCTTGTTCAACTCTCTACCGTTATTACGCACAAAGCCCTGACGGTGAAAGACCCCCATGGGCGTATTCGCGCGGAAAATCGCGCAACTGTGAGGGAGATGACCATGTCCAAGCCAGCGGCGATGGCCGAATTGTGGCGCGGGGGGCTGTTGGAAAGCACCCACATCGGCCATGCCGTGATTTGCGATGACACCGGCGGCATCGTCGAAAGCTGGGGCGATCCGGCGGCGGTGATCTTTCCGCGCTCCTCTTGCAAGATGTTGCAGGCCCTGCCCTTGGTCGAAAGCGGCGCTGCCGATGCAGCAGGGCTGACCGACCGGCAGTTGGCGCTGTCCTGCGCCAGCCACGAAGGGGCAGCGCTGCATGTCCACGCCGTGCGCGACTGGCTGGCCGGGCTTGGTGCGGGTGAAGCGGATTTGCGCTGCGGGTCGCATGAACCCTATGACCGGAACGAGCGCGACCGCCTGATCCTTGGGCATGAACGTCCCTGCCAGCTGCACAACAACTGTTCGGGCAAACATGCAGGCTTTGTCACGCTAAACCGCCATCTGGGCGGCGGGGCCGATTACATCGAGATCGACCACCCTGTGCAGCGCTCCGCCCGCGCCGCCTTCGAGGCGGTGACGGGAGAGGCGATTGCCGGTTGGGGCGTCGATGGCTGCTCGGCGCCAAATTTTGCCACCTCGGTCCATGGGTTGGCGCGCGCGATGGCCCGCTTTGCGGCAGCAGATGGCAGCGGAGCGCGGGAAAGCGCGATGCGACGGCTGTCCACTGCAATGGCGACCTATCCCGAAATGGTGGCAGGCGAGGGTCGGGCATGTACCGAACTCATGCGGGCCATGGGGGGCCGGGTGGCGATCAAGACCGGGGCCGAAGGCGTGTTCGTGGCCATCCTTCCCGAACGGCGCATGGGGCTTGCGCTGAAGATCACCGATGGTGCAGGCCGCGCGGCCGAGGCGGCGGTGGCGGCGCTTTTGGTACGGCTTGGCGTGCTGGACCCCGCGCATCCGGCGGCAGTCAAACGGCTGAACCCGATGCAGAAAAGCTGGCGCGGCTTTGAAACCGGCGAGATTCGCACGGCGACAGGTTTTCCGGGTTAAGGGAAGGTAGAGGGCTGTGCCTCACGGCACAGCCCCCGGTCATGCCCCGTAACGCGGCAGCAAGGCTAGGTTGGGGGCGAAGATCCTCACCACCGCGCCACGAGACATGCACCCTGTATGACCGCGCAACGGGGCCGAATTGCGGTGAGGCAAAGGAATTTTGCGGGCATCGTGGCAGGCCTGTCTGGATTTTGCGATGCGTATGGCTTTGGCTTGATTTGCCCGGTGCGCCTGTCCTAGACTTTGGCGATGACCATGCAGCCCCCGCCCAGCCTTCCCATCGGCCTGCCCCTCGGCGATTCAGCGCACGAGCAGGTAAGTTTTGATCGGCGGGAACTGTCAGTTATCCTTGCGCTTTATGGCCGGATGGTGGCCATGGGCGAATGGCGTGATTATGCGATCTCTGCCTTGCGGGATGTGGCGGTGTTCTCTGTCTTCCGACGCACGGCGGAATTCCCGCTCTATCGCATCGAGAAACGTCCAAAGCTGCGGGCAAAGCAGGGTGTTTACGCCGTGATCGGCGCCGATGGTCAGGTGCTGCGGCGCGGGCATGAGCTTGCGGCAGTGCTGAAGGTGCTGGAGAAAAAGCTGATCCGTCCGGTTGAATGATCGGGTGAGATGATCCGATTGCATGCGCGGGCAAGCCCGCGCATCCACGATGCGCCCCGCCATCGGCCAAGGCCGCTGTCAGGGCAGAGGGGGGGCCGTCTGCCCCCCACGGCGCAACCGCCGTTCCCCCCGAGGATATTTCAGCAACGGGGAAGGGGTCAGGGGCGACGACGATTGGTGACAGGACCGCCGCCTTGGGCAGCGATTCGGCGGGTGGCAGTGGACAGATCTTCAATGGCGACGGACATGCTATGCCCATTGGCATGGATCAACCGCGCGCCATCCAGCATCAGGGCGACATGGCCTTTCCAGAAGATCAAATCGTTTCGACGCAAGGCGGTGTCTTCGGGAAGGGCTTGGCCGATGGCCTGTTGCAGATCACTGTCGCCCGGACAGTCGCGCCCGCAGGCATGGAAGGCGATTTGCACAAGACCCGAGCAATCCAGACCCGCAGCGGAATTGCCGCCCCAAAGATAGGGCGCACCGAGCACCGTCAGCGCCACCTCGGCCGGATCGTCAAAGGTTTGGCCGATGGCGCGCAGATGGGCCAAGGGCACAAAGCCCACCTGCGTTTCAACAAAGCTGCCCACGGTCGCGGTGACCCTAAGCCGCGCGCCCATCGGCAGGGCGAAGCGGTCAGAGGCTTGCACTTTGGGTGCCGTATAGGCGTGGCTGGCGGGGACGGCGATCCAATGGGTGGGCAGGAGCGCGGGGCCAATGGCAGCCATCGGCAGCCAGCCGCAATATCCATCGCGCGTCGCCTGCACGAAGGCCCAGCCGTCGTGTCGGTCCACCACGGTGAGACCCGCCCCCAAAGGCAGTTGCCGATCGCGTGGGCCGTCCGGACGGGCGAGCAGGTCCACCAAGGGCAGCGCCACGGCGGCAGGCTCGCCTGCCGTGAAGGCCGGGGCGTCCACTTGGCCGCGCAAGCTGTCCAAGGCGACTCGGCCAGAGAAGGGCGTCAGGCGGCGGTCCATGTCAAAGCCCGAGGATATCGGGCAGCGCGTTCAGCACCGCCCGCGCGCCCTGCCCCACCCCGCCCTTGGGCCGGGCAGGCGCATCACTGGGGCAATGACCGTAGATGTCGAAATGCAGATAACGCGCCTCACCGACGAACCGCCGCAGGAACAGCGCCGCCGTGATCGACCCGGCGAAGCCAAAGCCGGGAGAGTTGTCCAGATCGGCGATACCGGGTTCAATCACCGGGTCATAAGCATCGTGGAAGGGCATGCGCCAAGCCGGATCAAAGCCGGCCTTTGCCCCCTTGGCCAAGGCGGCGGCGATATCGTCATCATCAGTGTAAAACGGCGCGAGGTCAGGTCCTACCGCCACCCGGGCCGCGCCGGTCAGCGTGGCCATCGAGATCAGCGCATCACAGGGTTCCTCAACCGCCAAGGCCAGCGCGTCGGCTAGGATCAACCGCCCTTCGGCATCGGTGTCATTCACCTCAACCGTCAGGCCCTTGCGTGAGGTCAGGATATCCTTCGGCCGCATCGCAGTACCTGAAATGGCGTTTTCCACCGCAGGCACGATCACGCGCAACTGCACGGGCAGATCCAAGGCCATCACCATCTGCGCCAGACCCATCACGGTGGCCGCCCCGCCCATGTCCTTTTTCATAAGGTTCATGCCGCCAGTCGGCTTGATGTTCAGCCCGCCCGTGTCAAAGCACACGCCTTTGCCTACAAGCGTCAGTCGCGGGCCTTTGGTGCCCCAACGAAACTGCATCAGACGTGGGGCGCGGTCCGAGGCACGGCCCACGGCATGAATCATCGGGAAGTTCTGCGCCAATAGGTCATCGCCCCGGATCACCTCTGTCACAGCGCCGAACCGGTTGGCCAGGGACAGGAACGCCGCCTCCAACGCATCCGGGCCCATGTCCGCGGCGGGGGTGTTGATCAGATCACGCGTCAGAAACTCGGCCTCCGCCATCGTCAGCAGACGCGCCGCGTCGCAGCCCTCCGGGCAGACCAGACGCGCCACAGGGACCGCAGGTTTGCCGGGGCGGTAGCGGTCAAAGCGGTAGGCCGCCAGCAAAAAGGCAAGTGCGGCCTCATCCTTTTGCGCTTGGGTCAAATCGCCTTGAAGCTGCCAATCCCGTCCGGGCAGGTTGGCCGCCGCTTTGGCAAGACCAAAGCGGACTCGGCGGCGGGCCGTGTCAGAGCCAAGCCCCGCCACGGCGGCAATCGGTTGGCCATCAGGGCCGGGCAGCAGGCAGGTCTCGCCCAAGCCCGCCGCAAAACCTGTGGCCGTCAACCAGCCGCGCCAGGTCTCTGGCAAGGCCGCAAGCCAGGCAGGCAGCGCATCTGGGCCCACGACATGCAGCGGCAGGGCGGCGGCAGGATCGGCGAAGTGCGGGGCATCGGTCATGGCGGGCGCGCTTTCTGGCAGGAGTGCACTGCAGCCTGCGACGGGCAGCGCCCAATGGCAAGGGTGCGCGCCGTCACCCCGCCAGCGCTTTTTCCGCCACGCGACACAGCCGCGCCCAAACGGCCGCGATGGCGGTGGGATCGCCCCGGTGCAGGCAAAGCCGCATATCGGCGGCCACCAAGGCCAGCGTCACAAAGCCAAGGCTTTCCGCCAGCCCTTGCACCCGCGCCAAAGGCTGCGCCAATTGCGACATATCATGCAAGATCATGCAGTCGGCGATCCCGGCCAGTTCCATCCCCAGATCGGATATGCTGCGATTGACCACCGCCGCGGCCGAATCTGATCCCAGATTGCGATACATCGTTACCAAGGGTTCGATATCCTCGCGTATCTTTTCGCGTGGCGTCAGCACCACGACCCCTGCGGCCGGTTTCGGCGGCATGGCTGCACCCCATTCGTTTCACACCCAAGCGCCATGCTTTCCGATGCGGTTGAACGAATCCTTTCCGCGCGGGCAAATAAACACTCGAATTTTCCTAGCCTTTTGCGTAAGCCGCCTGTGATGACGAGACGACGACAAGAAGATGGAGGCTGTCCCGTGCACCAGGCCCGCCCGCTGCCCGCCTATTTGATCAGCCGCTTTCAGGGTTGGAAAGCCACGACCTATCAGGACAACAAGGCATGGTATCGCCGTCTGGCTGCTGCCGGTCAGCATCCACGTGCCATGGTGATTTCCTGCTGCGACAGCAGGGTGCATGTAACCTCGATCTTCGGCGCGGATGAGGGGGAGTTCTTCATCCACCGCAACGTGGCCAATCTTGTACCGCCCTATAACCCGGATGGCGAATATCACGGCACCTCAGCCGCGGTGGAATACGCGGTCACTTCGCTGGGTGTGGCGCATATCGTGGTGCTGGGCCATTCCAACTGCGGCGGGGTCAAGGGCTGCCATGACATGTGCTGCGGCCTTGCGCCCCAGTTGGAGGAAAAATCCAGCTTCGTTGGCCGCTGGATGGACATCCTTCGCCCCGGCTTTGAACGGGTGCGCGACGTGCCAGAGGTGGACCGTCTGCGCGCCTTGGAAAAAGAAGCGGTGTTGGTCAGTTTGGAAAACCTGATGACCTTTCCCTTTGTGCGGGAAGCGGTCGAGGATGACCGCCTGACGCTGCACGGGCTGTGGACCGACACTGGCGAGGGTGGGCTCGAGCAGTTTGATCCGGCCAAGGGCGGCTTTTCCGCGGTTTGATCCGCCCGGATCGTTTGAGCGAGAAAAGATTAGGCGTGCACCGGATCGGCTCCGGGCAGAGCGCCGCGCGTTTGGGCAATGCTTTGGCTGTGGGCCTGAAGTTCGTCCCGAAAAAGACGTTCGAACTCCAGCCGCGCCAGATCACCCTGCGCGGGGGGAACCGCCTTGGCTGCGTTGGATTTCTGGAACGGTGCAATCAAGAAACGGAACATCTCAACTCCCAAGGCTCTCCTCTGAGACATGGCCGAGCGGGACGGGCTGGCCAATCCGCCAAGGGGTGTGCTCCCCTTTGACAAACGGATGAAAACCACCACTCGGATTCACTGCGGCCCAGAGGTCAGGATAGGCGACCCATTCTTACTGTTGCCAAATCCCGGCGGGTTTATGGCGGGTTAGCGGCGATGCCGCGATGAAACTGCGCCATTATGTCGACTTTTCCGCCAAAACGAGTCAGGGCTGCAAAAGCATTTCGGCAGGCCAGCCAAGGGATTCGGTCACTGTCACGCTTGCCTTGCCCCCTGCCGGGGCCGCCAGCGACCACGCCCAAAGCCCGCGTGTGCCATCGACGTCGATTTCAACAGGTGCGGGATCTGCGGTGACATCCACCGTCAGGTCGTCCTGTTCAGAATAGGACACCGTCTCCAACAGCCGCACCGTCCAATCCCGTGTGGTCAGGTTTTCCACCGTGTAGACCATCGTCGTTTCCTGACGGTTGGACTTGACGATGATGCCAGTATCCCCTTCGGCCCGGTCGGGCTGCGCAGCGCTCAGGCGCAGGCCTTCGATGGGGCCAAAGCCCACTTCGGTTTGCGCACCGGGGGCGAGGCGTTCTAGGTCTGTGGTCCCGATCACCGCACCGTCGCGGGTCAAAAGCACCTGACCGGGCAGCAGTATTTCTGACGTGGGGTTGGTGAAGCGGGCGACCTGAAATGCCGTCCGGTCCAGCGCCGGGATGGCGCGGGCTTCGATAGTCGGGACCAGGTCGATCCGGTCCAGCGCGATACGCAGATCCTCGACCCCGGTTGCCACATCGACGGGCGCGGGGAAATGATAGAGCACAAGGTCATCCGATGCCGTCATCTCGGCCATCATTGGGGCAGCGGCCATCACGGCCTCAGGCATCGTCTTTTCATCGGCGTAGACGCTGATTGTGGGCTGCTCGAACGGGGCGATCCGGCGCAGTTTGGGCCAAGGTTCGGACGGGGTCATCTGTTGGGTCAATTGCGCGGTGGACAGTGTCAGGTCCACGCTGCGCCAATCCTCGCCGGTGTCTTGGGTGACAAAGGCCCCACGATCCAGCACCAACGCCGGCGCGTCGCCGCGCGTCAGCGACAGATCATAGGCCGGACGCCAATAGGCCCCCTCAACCAAATGGGTCAGCGTCAGGGTGGAGGGGCCCGTCTTGGCCACGTCAATGGCGACGGTCAGGTGTTGCCCGTCAATGGCATCAGGCGTGACGGCGGAAAGCGCCTCTTGCGCCTTTGCGACGGCCAGTTCGGCATCGGTCACGGCGCGGTCGGCGGCAGGCAGCGCGGCACGGGCATTGGCGGCGGCGCGTTTGGCGGCAAGGGTCTCTAAGGCGATGGTCTCGGCCATAGCAACAACCTGCCCCGGCCCGATCTCTGCCCCGATGTCAGCAGTGACACGGTTCAGGAAGGCGGCGCGCGCCTCGGCGGCGTCCACTTCGGCCTGTGCACCGTCCCGATCCGCCTGCGCCTGCACCAAGGCCGCGCGGGCGGCGTCCAAGGCGGTCTCTGCGGCCTGTTGCGCGGCGGTCTTGGTGGCCTCGGCGGGGGTCAGGCGGCCAGCCCTTAACGACAAAGCACCCGACGTCACACCATCGGGGACAGTCAGTTGCAGGCCCAAAGGCGCGGTGGCCCAAGGCAGGTCGGTCACAGTCAAGCTGTGGCGCCCTGCGGGCAGGTCCAGTGTCACCGTCCGCGTCACCCGTGCGGCATCGGCAAAGACGGTGACCGCCGTGATGGTCGATGGCGCGGTGAGCGTATCCGCAAAAGCGGCGGTAGAGAGGAGGAGAAAGGCGATGGGGGAAAGGAAACGCATCAAGGGAAACTCCGGGGAGAGGAATGTAGGAAGGTTAGGCGCAAAGGGGGCGCGGCGGGAAGGGGGATTGGACAGTTTGGCGCTGCGGCCGGACGAGAGGACCGAAGAAAACGTCCTGTGGACGTTTTCTTCGGTCCGATTGCCGACGCGGCAACGCGGCGGCAAGGGGGTGTCAGGATGACGAAGGTTTGGGCACGGGGCGCGCCTGCCCGGGTGGGCGCGTTCACGCGCCCGCCAAGGGGCGGGCGGGCGCGGCCCGTGCTGGGGCAGCACGGGCGAGCATGATCCAAAGGGTGCGACACGCGCGGGTCACTTGCCCCGCGCGACTGTAAACGCAGAAGCATGAGGCCTAACTGAAAACAAAAAGGCCCCACCTTTCAGCGGGGCCTTTCCAAATCCTTACAGCAAAATCCTCAGCCCTTTTTCAGGCAACGGCTTCCCAGCACTTCGGCAATCTGCACCGCATTCAGAGCAGCACCTTTGCGCAGGTTGTCGGACACGCACCACAGGTTCAGACCATTGTCGATGGTGCTGTCCTGACGGATGCGGCTGACATAGGTGGCATATTCGCCCACGCATTCGACCGGGGTCATGTAGCCACCGGGTTCACGCTTGTCGATCACCAGCACGCCGGGTGCCTCACGCAGGATGTCCTGCGCTTCTTGCCAATCAAGGAAATCCTCGGTCTCGATGTTGATCGATTCCGAATGGCCGACGAACACCGGCACGCGCACGCAGGTCGCGGTGACCTTGATCTTGGCATCGAGGATCTTCTTCGTTTCCGCCACCATCTTCCACTCTTCCTTGGTCTCACCGGAATCCAGGAAAACGTCGATATGCGGGATCACGTTGAAAGCGATCTGCTTGGGATAGACCTTGGGCGCGACTTCCTGACCGGGGACATACATGCCCTTGGTCTGGTTCCACAACTCATCCATCGCCTCTTTGCCGGTGCCCGACACCGACTGATAGGTGGACACCACCACGCGCTTGATGCGGGCGCGGTCATGCAGCGGCTTCAACGCCACCACCATCTGCGCGGTTGAGCAGTTGGGGTTGGCGATGATCATCTTGTTCTTGTAGCGGACGACATCATCCGCGTTCACTTCCGGCACGATCAGCGGAATATCTGGGTCGTAGCGATAGAGCGACGAGTTGTCGATCACCACACAGCCCGAGGCCGCCGCCTTGGGCGCATAGATTTTGGTCGCGTCTGAGCCGATGGCAAAGAGCGCGATATCCCAGCCGGTAAAGTCAAAAGTGTCGAGGTCCTGGGTCTTCAAAGTTCGGTCGCCAAAGCTGACTTCAGTGCCCAGCGATTTGCGCGACGCCAGCGCCGCGATTGCATCGACCGGAAACTCGCGCTCGGCGAGGATGTTCAGCATCTCTTTGCCAACGTTGCCCGTGGCACCGACGACAACGACCTTGTAGCCCATCGGGGTTCTCCTTTGACCCGTCTCTCCCCTATTGAAAGACCGGGGCGTGTTACCGCAACGCCACTGGCGGGAAAAGCGGATTCCGCCAAAGCCAAACGAAAGTCACTTCAGGCTGTCGCGCGACCACAGGTAGATCGCCAGTCCCAGCGCCACCAGACTGGCATAAAAGCCAAACAGCCCGGCATAGGCGGCCGAGGCCTGCGCCGGATCGGCCAAGGCGCCATGCAGCCGTCCTGTGACGATCTGCAACAGCCCGGTTGATCCGATGCCAAAAAGGTTGATCAGCGTCACCCCTCGCCCCACCAGATGCGGCGGCATGAAAGCGCGGCCATGCGCGACGACCATCGGAAAGGATGAGCCGAACAAGCCCACGCCGCACAGCAACGCCAACGTCACCCAGCCCCCGGCATCGGGCCACAAGAACAGCCCCGTCAGGCACAGCGCCATCAGCGCATTGCCACCAAACACCAGCCATTTTCGCGTGCCAAGCAGGCGGTCCAACGGCCCATAGGCGAAGTTGCCAAGCACCATCGCCGCCCCCATCGCCAGCGTCGAGCGGCCAATCGCCGTCGCATCCGCGCCGAAGACATCGGTGAAGTAAGGCCCCGTCCACAGCCCGCGCACCCCGGCGGCAGGGGCATAGGCCACTGTCATCATCGCCAGCACCGGCCAAAGCGCGGGGATACGCAGCACGTCCAGAACCGACCCTTTGCCCGCGCCTTCGGCCCGTTCGGGATCGCGCACCACCAGTGCGATCGCCGCCGCCACCACCAGCGTCAAGCCCGCCATTGCCCAAAGCGCCCCGCGCCAGCCAATCAGATCGACCACCATCGACAAGGGCAAGGACGAGGCGATGTTGCCCAAAGAGCCGAACCCGATCACCGCCCCGGCCAGCGTTCCAAAGACGGCAGGGGCGTAAACCCGCGCGAAGATGTAGTAAGACGCCATTAACACAGGTGCGCATCCAATGCCGATCAGCACCATTGCCAGCTTGATCGCCCCCGGCCCGCCCGCCGTGGCAAAGACCGCCGCTCCCCCGGCCCCGCCGATGGCCAAGAGCACCGCCGTGGTCCGGCGCGGGCCAATCCTGTCCAGCGCCTCTCCCACCGGGATTTGCATCAGGGCAAACGCCAGAAACCACAGCCCCGATGCGGCGGCGAGGTCCTCGGCCGTCGCCCCGAGCTCTGCCTTCAAGACAGGCGTCAGCACGGCCAGAAAGGCGCGGTAAAACTGGCTAAGGACATAGCCAAGAATAAGACAGACGATACCGGCGCGCATGAAGGGCCTCCTTCGGCGGCACAGTTACAAAGCGCGTGCGCAAGGGCAAGGTGCTGAAGTTTTGGGCGCTTGCCAGAATGAGCGATAGCGGGTTGAAATGGAAACCTGTTCAGTCAGAGGTGTCTCATGCGGTCTTGGATTTTCGCTCTTGGATTACTCGCGGCTTCGCCGGCCCTTGCCAATGACGGCTTCGGCGGAATTTCCGCAACCGGGCTAACCTTTGGCCAGACCGAAGATGTCGCGATGGAAAGCGAGGACCTGTTCATCAGCCTGGACCGCATCAAGGTGGAGTATGTGTTCCGCAACACCTCAGCCAGCGATGTGACGGGCGAGGTGATCTTTCCCCTGCCCCCCATCAGCCTTGGGCAAATGTGGAACATGGATTTCAACCTACCCGACGATCCGACGCAGCCCAACCTGCTGAACTTCACCGTGACGGTCGACGGCAAAGCCATGACGCCGACGATTGACCGCGTGGCAGTGCTGGCGGGGGATTGGTGGGACGCGGCCTCGGGTGCGGTGGCCTATGATACGCCAGGGAAGGATGTGACCGCTCAGCTTGCCAGCTTCGGTATTCCACTTGCGCTGGACTATGACAGCGTCAACACAGCGTTGGTCGCGCTCTCGCCCGACCAGCAAGCGGCGATGCAGGCGGCGGGACTGGCCGAGTTTTATCGCGCTGACGATGCCTCTCCGGTTGAGGCGCTGCCGCAATGGTCCGTGGTGATCCGCTATCACTGGACCCAGACCTTTCCCGCAGGTCAGGCGCTGGCCGTCAGCCACAGCTACGACAACCGCTCTCCCGGTGGGCTGTTCAGTTGGAGCCATCCTGTGACCGAGGAGTACAATCTGGAAACGCAGGCGCAGTATTGCATTGATGACAGCACCTCGCGCGCGCTGGTGAAACGCCTGACCGTGACAGAGGCGGATGGGACAAGCTATGTGATGGGAACAGCACATTTCATCGACTATGTTCTGCGCACCGCCAACAGTTGGGCCGGACCCATCGGCACGTTTCGGTTGACAGTGGACAAAGGCGCGCCCGAGAACATCGTCTCGCTCTGCGCTGAGGGCTTGGAAAAAACCGGCCCCACGACCTTTGTGATGGAAAAGACCGACTACACGCCCAAGGATGATCTGCGGATCCTGATCGTCAAACCTTTCCGGCCTGCCGAATAGCGTCAGGCAGCGGCGGTCAGGGTTGGGCGGTTCTCGCGCACGGGCAGATGTACCAGCGCCGAGAAAGCGCCGACCCCGACGCCGATCCACCAGACCACCGTATAACCACCGGTCAGGTCGTACATCTTGCCGCCCAACCAGACGCCCATGAAACCGCCAAGCTGGTGGCTCAGGAAGACAAAGCCATAAAGTGTTCCCATGTAGCGCAGGCCGTAAAGATGCGCGATCAGCCCTGTGGTCAGCGGCACCGTCGCCAGCCACAGCGCCCCCATGACCGCGGAAAAGATCAGCACGGACTCGGGCGTGATCGGCAGCAGGATGAACACCGCCGCCGCGATGGTGCGCCCCGTGTAAACCGCAGCCAGCAGGTATTTCTTGGTATAGCGCTTGCCAAGCCACCCCGCCGTGATCGTGCCGACGATGTTGAACAGCCCGATCAGCGAAATCGACAACGCCCCAAGGCCCGATGTCGTGGTGATCCCCATGCCCGCGATCATGCCTGACGGATCAATGGGACCGCAAAGCTCGGTCACGAAAGCCGGGAAATGCGCAGTGATGAAGGCAAGCTGATAGCCGCAGGAAAAGAAACCCAAAAAGATCATTGTATAGCTTGGGTCTTTCAGCGCGCGCAAAAAGACGGCGCCAAGGCTTTCCTGCAACTCTTGCTTCGTGGCAGCAGGGGGGCTGGTCAGGAAGGGCAGCGCCAGCATGGCGAGCAAGATGATTACGGCAAAAATCACGAAAACCGTTTGCCACGGATAGGATTGCAACAGCACCTCGGCAAAGGGTGCGCCGATCACCTGCCCCGCCGAACCCGCCGCCGTGGCGATCC
>JAIYDR010000008.1 GCA_027487395.1 Rhodobacter sp.
CAATTTGGCCTCCCGCACTCACCCCTTCGGCAGCGCCTTCGCCTTCGCCACGGCGGCGAATTGCGTCATCACCTCTTCCACCCCGTGCTGCTCAGACAGGCGCAGCAGCGCAAAGCGGACGGCGGCGACCTCGCGGTACCATTGCAGGAAGGCGGCGTTCAGGCCCGCCCCGGCGATAGCCCCCAAGACTGGCACGGCTTGGGCGGCGAGTTTCTGCCCCAAGGCCGCTGCCAATCGCGGGGCAACCGTCCGGATCAACTGGTTCAGCGCCGGACCCGTGACCGTCAACCGCGCTGAGAAGAATGAGGTGTTCACCCCATCATCCGCCGCCAAGGGCGACCCCGCGCCGAACACCCGCAGACATTCGGCCTTGATCGCCGGATCGTCGGGATCAAAGCCCGCCGCCCGCGCCTCGCGCCTAATCGCATGCAGGATCACCGTCACCGACACCGGCAATTCGGCGAGTGAGGTGGCAATCCCCCCCGCGCCCCCCGCCGCCCCGGTCAGCACAGCCGCCGCCATCGGGCCGTTGCGCCCCAGATCCGGCCCCTTGTCGCCCTGCGCGGCAAGGCCAAAGGCCACCGACAGCGCACGTTCGGTTGCAGCCTCGATCTGGCGCTTCACAGACTCGGGCAGCGCATCGAGCCGCCCCTCCAAAGTGCCTCCCAACCGCAGGATAAGGCCCATCACCGGACCATTGGCCCGCGCCAGACGGTCGGCCAAGGCGCGCAGTTCAGCACTGCGGTCAGGCGCGGCAATGGCGGGCAGCATCACGGGATCGGCGGGAGTATCATTGTCCATTGGCCAAAGATGTGCGCGACTGCGCCTCGGCGCAAGGGCGTTCAGGTCGCCTTGGTGACCGGCCCCTTGACGCCGTCCCATGCGCCCGCGCGCAGGGCCAGCCCAAGCACGCGGTCAGGGTTGGTGGGGGGCGGCATCTCGATCCCCTGCAACTTGCGGAAGCCAAAGCGGCTGTAATAGGGCGCGTCGCCCACCAGCATCACCCGCTCCCACCCCAAACGCCGCGCCTCGGCAAGGCTTTCGTTGATCAAAAGTCCTCCCAACCCCTCGCCTTGCCGCGTGGGGTGAACGGCAACGGGGCCCAGCAGCAGCGCATCTTGTCCCCCCGCCTCCACCGGCCAATAGCGGATCGCGGCGGCCAGCGTGCCATCGGCATCGCGCAGGGTCAGACACAGGGCGGCCACGGTCGGCACGCCATCGCGCAAACGGTAGGAAGACAACGCCGTCCGCCCCGGCGCGAAGCAGAGGTCATAGAGCGCCTCAACCTCCCACCAGTCGGCCTCGGTCTCTTCTTCCAGCCTGTACACGCGCGCTTTGCCCCTCTGCCCCGGACCTTTGCCCGAATCTTGTGGAAACGCCGATAACACCCGATTACGTCAGGATCAAATCACCCGGTGGCCTGCTGCCGCCAAACTCTGGGACTTCGCATGTTCTACCGCCCCGCCGATGGCCACGGCCTGCCGCACAATCCCTTCAACGCCATCGTGGCCCCCCGCCCCGTGGGCTGGATTTCGACACGCGGAACGCTGGGGGACAATCTGGCCCCCTATTCGTTTTTCAATGCGACGGCTTATGTACCGCCGCAGGTGATGTTTTCCTCGACCGGGGTGAAAGACTCGCTGGCGGCGGTGCGCGAAAGCGGGGTTTTCGCGGTCAATATCGTCGAGGAGGCGATGTTGCAGGTGATGTCCGACACCTCGCGCCACTTTCCGCGCGGGACGGATGAGTTCGCGGCCTGCGGCGTGGCCAAGGCGGAATGTGACAGCATCAACTGCCCGCGCGTGGCGCAGGCCCCGGCCACCTTGGAATGCCGCGTGACCGAGGTGATCGCCCTCTTGGGGGCCGAGGATTTCATGGTGCTGGGCGAGGTGGTGGGCATCCACCTGCGCGACGATTGCCTGAAGGGCGGGCGGTTTGATGTGACCGCTTTCAAGCCCGTCGCCCGCTTGGGCTATCGCGATTACACCGTGGTGCGGGAGGTGATCACCTTGGAACGTCCAGACGATTGAAGCCTTACAGCGGCGCGACCGAAGTGACCGTGCCATCCGCGCCCACCAGACAGCGCCACGGGCCGCTTTGGCCAGCGGCGGTGACGCGCACCTCCACCCCGTCACCTGCAGCACGGCGGTCATAGATCAGCACGTCATTGCCAGACCGGCCCACCGCCGAGGCGACAGCCTTGTGACAGGCTGCGCCGGTGACGTCACCCGGCACTTCTTGTGCAGCGGAAACGGTGGTTCGTCCGCCGCTGCCAACACAGCCGGCAAGGATCAGGATCGCGGCAAGCAAAAGTGGCGTACGAGGCATCACAGGACTTTCTTGGCAACCGGTCAGTCGATGAGCCTGCACCAGCGCCGCGATTCCGACCAGCCCCTTGCGGTCTTTTCCCTGCCGCCTCTGGACGAAAACAGCCCCTTCCCCGCCCGCCCTGTCCTGCTAATCTGCGCCGCGATGCCAGCCACGACGGAGTGCGAGTGCCATGCAGACCATGATCGGGGTGATCGGCGGATCGGGGGTGTACCAGATCGACGGGCTGGAAGCTGCGGAATGGGTCAGCGTCACCACCCCGTGGGGGGAGCCTTCGGATCAGATGCTGACCGGACGCCTTGACGGCGTGCCGATGGCCTTTCTGCCCCGCCATGGGCGCGGGCATATGCATTCGCCCACCAGTGTGAATTTCCGCGCCAATATCGACGCGCTCAAACGATTGGGTTGCACCGATGTGGTGGCGGTCTCGGCGGTGGGATCGCTGCGGCAGGATTACAAACCCGGCGATTTCGTGATCGTCGACCAATACATCGACCGCACCTTCGCGCGGGAGAAATCCTTCTTTGGGTCAGGATGCGTCGCCCATGTCGGCTTTTCGCACCCCACTTGCACGCGCCTCTCTGCCGCCTGCGCCGATGCCGCGCGTGCGGCGGGCGTGACGGTGCATGAAGGGGCGACGTATCTGGCGATGGAGGGGCCGCAATTCTCCACCCTCGCCGAATCGCGGCTGTATCGGTCTTGGGGCGCGGATGTCATCGGCATGACCGGCATGCCCGAGGCCAAATTGGCGCGCGAAGCAGAGCTTTGCTATGCCTCGGTCGCGATGGTGACGGATTACGATTGCTGGCACCCGGACCATACGGCGGTGGATGTGGCGCAAGTGATCCGCACCCTGACCGCCAATGCGGGCAATGCGCGGGCCTTGGTGGCACGGCTGCCGGGGTTTCTTCGTGCCGACCGCGCATCCTGCCCACAGGGCTGTGACCACAGCTTGGACATGGCGCTGATGACCGCGCCAGACAAACGCGACCCCGATCTTTTGGAAAAACTCGATGCGGTGGCTGGCCGCGTGTTGAAAGGCTGACCCGATGGCAAAGACCGTCAAAGACTACATCCGCACCATCGTGGACTTCCCACATGAGGGGATCCTGTTTCGCGATGTCACCACCCTGTTCGCCGATCCGCGCGGCTTTCGGATGTGCGTGGATCAGCTTTTGGCCCCCTATGCCGGGATGCGGATTGACAAGGTGGCGGGGCTTGAGGCGCGCGGCTTCATCCTTGGCGGCGCGGTGGCGCATCAACTGTCCACCGGCTTCATCCCGATCCGTAAGAAGGGCAAATTGCCAGGTGCCGTGATTTCCGAAAGCTACACGCTGGAATACGGCGAAGCGACCGTTGAGGTACATGACGATGCCATCCTGCCCGGCGAAAAGGTGCTGCTGGTGGATGATCTTTTGGCCACAGGTGGGACGGCAGAGGCCGGGATCAAACTGATCGAACGCCTTGGCGCACAGGTGGTGGGTTGCGCCTTTGTCGTGGACCTGCCCGATCTGGGGGGGCGCAAGAAGCTACAAGCGATGGGTATGGAAGTGCATGCCCTTTGCGCCTTTGACGGGCTTTGAGGCGACGTACTCTGGACTGCCCCCGGGAGGGATTTCCACGCTCCCGGACCCATCCAAGGATACCTGCCGCAGAGAAAACAGGCGCATTTAGGGTTTGGTAAGACGAATCGGCTCGGATGCGTGGGCCGGATGGCAGGCTGGTTTGATGCTTGCCCGGTCTACGGCTTGCCCGGTCTGCTGCTTGCCCAGTCTGCTGCTTGCCCAGTCTGCTGCTTGAGCGACAGTAACCCTCAACCCACCCCGCCGGTTGCCAACCGGCGGGGCATTCTGCCCGGCTGTTGCAGGGTCCCAACGCCTCAATGCGTCGGCCCATCGGGGTGGTCTGGCGATGCCCCTGATCACAGGCCGCAACGGCAGCGAGAGCGCAGGGTCTTTCCTTCTAGGGCGAATCCCCCCTATGGTGCAGCAAGACGACGGAAGGGGCGATCCATGGCGCGCAGCATCGACTACGGCAATCTCATGCATCGCGCGATGCGCGGACTGATTCAGACAGTCTTGCGTGATGTGGCCAAGAACGGCCTGCCGGGGGCGCATCATTTCTTTATCACCTTTGACACCAACCACCCCGGTGTCGCCATCGCCGATTGGCTGAAATCGCGCTATCCCTCTGAAATGACAGTAGTGATTCAGCATTGGTACGAAAACTTGATTATCGAAGAAGACCAGTTTTCCGTCACATTGAACTTTGGAAACCAGCCGGAACCACTGGTGATCCCCTTTGACGCCGTACGCACCTTTGTCGATCCATCTGTCGAATTTGGCTTGCGGTTTGAAACCCATTCCGACGACGACAGCGATGAGATCAGCGGCGAAGATGATGGCGACGACGACCCGCCGCCTACGCATGACGCGCAGGTCGTCAGTCTGGACAAGTTCCGCAAGCATTGATGTCGGTATGCGACGGTATGCCGATTGATTTCATGCGGGCTGCGCAATAAACGGTGGCCCAGCGAAATCAGGAGGCTTGCCCGATGTCCGTCACCCGCACCGAAACTGACAGCTTTGGCCCGCTGGAGGTTCCTGCCGACAAGTATTGGGGCGCACAGACCCAACGCTCCATAATCAATTTCCCGATTGGATGGGAGCGTCAGCCCGTCGCCATCATCCGTGCCTTAGGCGTGATCAAAAAGGCCTGTGCTTTGGTCAATATCGATCAGGGCGATATCTCGGCCGAGCTTGGGACCGCGATCGGCTCGGCGGCGCAAGAGGTGATTGAGGGCAAGTTTGACGACAACTTTCCGCTGGTGGTTTGGCAGACGGGGTCAGGCACTCAGTCAAACATGAACGCCAATGAGGTGATCAGCAATCGCGCCATCGAAATGCTGGGCGGTGTGATGGGGTCGAAAAAGCCCGTCCACCCCAATGACCATGTCAACATGGGGCAAAGCTCCAATGACACCTTCCCCACCGCGATGCATGTCGCCATCGGCATGATTGCGCGCGGTGTGTTGTTGCCGGGGCTGGAAAAGTTGTCGGCAGCACTTTGGGCCAAGTCGGCGGAATTCAAGGACATCATCAAGATCGGTCGCACCCATACGCAGGATGCGACACCCTTGACCTTGGGGCAGGAGTTCTCGGGTTATGCCACGCAGGTGGACAAGGGCATCGCGCGGGTGAAATCCTGCCTGCCCGACATCTATGAACTGGCGCAAGGCGGCACAGCCGTGGGCACCGGGCTGAACACGCGTGTGGGCTGGGATGTGCGGGTGGCCGCGCGGATTGCCGATATCACCAGCCTGCCCTTTGTCACCGCGCCGAACAAGTTTGAAGCGCTGGCCGCCCATGATGCCATGGTGATGTTCTCGGGTGCGCTGAAAACCGTGGCCGTGGCGCTGTTCAAGATCGCCAATGACCTGCGTTTGCTGGGCTCTGGTCCGCGCTCGGGTCTGGGGGAGTTGATCCTGCCGGAGAACGAACCTGGCTCGTCGATCATGCCGGGCAAGGTCAACCCCACTCAGGCCGAGGCGCTGACCATGGTTTGCGCCCATGTTATGGGCAATGATGCCGCCGTGGGCTTTGCCGGAAGCCAAGGGCATTTCGAGTTGAACGTCTACAACCCGATGATGTCCTATAACGTGCTGCAATCCATGCAGCTTTTGGGCGATGCGGCGGGGTCGTTCACCGATAACATGGTGGTCGGCACGCAGGCCAATGTGGCGCGCATCGACAAGCTTATGAAGGAATCGCTGATGCTGGTGACCGCCCTTGCGCCCACCATCGGCTATGACAACGCCACCAAAGTGGCGAAGACTGCGCATAAGAACGGGACCACGCTCAAGGAAGAGGCGATCGCCCTGGGCTTTGTCGATGCTGAAACCTTTGACCGCGTGGTGCGGCCCGAGGACATGATTGGGCCTAAAGGCTGACCTATGGCCGACATCATTAACCTGCGCGCAAAACGCAAAGCGGCGGACCGCAAGGCCGCCCGCGCGCAGGGCAATGCCAATGCGGCGAAGTTCGGCCGGACCAAGGCCGAGCGGGAGTTGGAGGCCGCGCGCGCGGCAAAGATCGCGCGGCATCTGGACGGGCATCAGCGTGAGGACGGGGCGGAGACGGATTAACCGCCCGTTAACCGGAAGGCGGCAGAATGTGGGGATGACACGCGATCTGCTCCCCTTCAGTGCAGAGGGCTGGTTTGCCCATCTGTTCAACTCGCAAGCCGCCCGCGATGGCGCGGTGATCCGTCGGCAAGTGCGCGACGTGGAACGCTATGTCGGGCGCGAGGCGTTTGCGGCAGAAATGCAGCGTCGAGGGTTTACGGTGCTGGAAAACGCTGGGCAGTTCATCATCTGTAACCGCGAACCCATCCGCCGCGTCGTGTGACGATTTCTGACGCAGAAATCGTGCGGAATTTGACGCAAATTCCGAATCCCACTCGGTTCAATCGCGATGCGCCTCGGCTTGACCGCGATTTCTGCGCCAGAAATCGCTGCGAAATCTGCGACAGATTTCGCGTTGGCAGAGACAGCCACGCTCCCTATTCTGCCTCCATGTCCGCCCGCCCGCAAAAACATTCGCTCACCCTGCGCGGTCACCGCACCAGCGTCTCTCTGGAGGCGGCGTTCTGGGATGCCTTCCGTGCCATCGCAGCCGAGCGGGGCCAAACGCTGAACCAACTCGCCACCGAGATTGACGTGAACCGTGATGGAGAGATCGGCCTTGCCTCGGCCATCCGCGTGTTCGTCCTGTCGCATTTCCGCCGTTAGGGCTGGAAACCCTGCCCGCCTTGCGCTAAGGCGCGCCCATCCCAAAGCTGGAGGGCGCCCCATGAAAGCCGCTGTCGTCACCTTCCCCGGATCGAACTGTGACCGCGATCTTGCGATGGCGTTTGAACGCGCAGGCTGGCAGGTTGCTCGAGTCTGGCACAAGGACAGTACTCTGCCCGAGGGCACCGATGTCGTCGGCGTGCCGGGGGGGTTCTCTTTTGGGGATTACCTGCGCTGCGGGGCCATCGCAGCGCAATCGCCCATCGCTTCGGCAATCAAGGCCCATGCCGCGCGCGGCGGCTATGTCTTGGGCATTTGCAACGGCTTTCAGGTGCTGACCGAGATGCAGCTTCTGCCCGGCGCCTTGATGCGTAATGCAGGGCTGAAATTCATCTGCAAGACGGTCACGCTGAACGTCGCCACCACCGACAGCGCCTTTACGGCGGGCTATGCCCAGGGTCAGGCGCTGCATGTGCCGGTCGCGCATCATGATGGCAATTTCACCATCGACACGGACGGCCTGACCGCCCTGAAAGATCAAGACCGTATCGCCTTTACCTATGCCGCCAATCCCAACGGCTCTATGGCCGATATCGCGGGCGTTTTATCCCAGAACCGGCGCGTCTTGGGAATGATGCCCCACCCCGAACGGGTGGTGGATGCCGTACATGGCGGCACGGATGGGGCTGCGATGTTCACCGCGTTGATGGGCGGGTTGACGCTGGCGTGATCGTCTGGCGGACGGCGAGCGCTTGAGGCTGGCAAATCGCAGTCCTACAGTGACCCCATGCAGGACGCCGACCCCATGACCAATGACACGGAACCCGCGCCGGGCATTTCTTGGCGGGTAAAGCTTGCCATTGGCCTTCTGGTGGTGTTGGCGGTGGTTGTCATTGCGGTCACCAATCGCTGGCTGTCAGAACGCTTTACCGAGACGACCCGCAACCGCGCTGAACTGCGACTGGCGCTCTATTCCGGCAACATCGTCTCGGAATTGCAGCGGACATCCGTGGTTCCCTTGCTTTTGTCGGGCGATCCCATGCTGGCCGAGGCGTTGAAATCGGCCAATTTCGCCTCGACCTCGCAAAAGCTGATCAAGGTGCAGTCGGAGATTGGCGTGGCGTCGATCCTGCTGATCGACAAGGACGGGCGCACGGTGGGGGCGACGAATCGCAACCTCTTGGGCACGAACCATCGCGGATCAGCTTATTTCGTTGAGGCGCAGCGCACCAAGGACACCGTCTTTACCGCACAATCCCGCGATGGCGGGGGCTATGACTTCACCTATTCCCGCGCCATCGGGATCGACGGCAAGGTGGCCGGTGTGATCGTCGTCGCGGTCGATCTGATGAAATACGAACGCGCCTGGTCAGGCTTGCAGGACGCGGTGCTGGTCACCAACAGCGAAGGCACCGTGGTTCTGGCAACCGAGCCGCGTTGGCGCGGCCTGCCCTTGGATCAGGCGATGACGGCCCGCGATGTGCCGTCGGTTCTGGGCCGCGCCCTGCAGGCGACGACCGACTGGGCGCAAAGCCCGCCCGATGCCTATCTGCGCGGCGAGGCGGTGATGAAGACCGAGGCGCGGGTGCCCTTCCGCGGATGGCGCATGGTCACCTTCACAGCCTACGATTCCGTGCGCGAGCAAGTGAATGGCGTCTTGGCGCTGGAAATCATGGGCTTTGCCATCCTCTTGGCCTTTACCTTTTACATGCTCTCGCGTCGGGCTTGGTCACGTTCTGCCAGTTTTCAGCGCGAGTCTGCGGAACTGCGCCTGCTCAACGCGCGTCTTCAACGCGAGATCGCAGAACGCGAGAAGGTGCAAAAGGATCTTGAAGTGGCGGAACTGACGCTGGCGCAATCGTCAAAGCTCGCCGCCTTGGGTGAGATGTCGGCAGCGGTCAGCCATGAGTTGAACCAACCTCTGGCGGCGATGAAGACCTATTTGGCTGGCGCGCGCCTGTTGCTGCAACGCAAGCGCCCCGAAGAGGCGCTGTCCTCGTTCCAACGCATCGACGATCTGATCGAACGCATGGGCGCGATCACCCGGCAGTTGAAATCCTATGCCCGCAAGGGCGGCGAGGCCTTTGAGCCGGTGGACCTGCGCGCCAGCCTGTCCTCGGCCTTGTCGATGATGGAGCCGCAGTTGAAACTGCGTGTGGTCAAGATCACCCGCACCTTGCCGCGCCAGCCCGTGATGGTGATGGCAGACCGTATCCGGCTGGAGCAGGTGATCATCAATTTGCTGCGCAATGCGCTGGATGCAACCAAGGACCGGACTCAGCCGCAGATCGACCTGATCCTCAGTCAAGGTGAGGTGGCGATTCTGACGGTGCGCGACAATGGCCATGGCATCCAGAATTTGGACAGCTTATTTGAGCCGTTCTACACCACAAAGAAACCGGGCGAAGGGGTTGGGCTGGGGCTGGCGATCTCGTCGGGCATCATGACTGATCTTGGCGGCCGCCTGACAGCCCGCAACGCCGAGCGCGGTGGCGCGGTGTTCGAAATGCAGTTGCCCCTTATGGGCAAAAAAGTTGAAGCGGCAGAGTGAGGGCAAGATGGCGCGTGCGATGAAAGTGGCGATCGTCGATGACGAAGCGGACATGCGGCAGTCGATCAGCCAGTGGCTGGCTCTGTCCGGCTTTGACACCGAAACCTATGCCAGCGCCGAAGAAGCGCTCAAGGGCATCGGTCCGGAATTCCCCGGCGTCGTGGTGTCGGATGTGCGGATGCCGGGGATGGACGGCATGGCCTTTTTGAAACGTCTGATGGGTATGGATTCGGGACTGCCGGTCATCATCATCACGGGCCATGGCGATGTGCCGATGGCCGTCGAGGCGATGCGGGTGGGGGCTTACGACTTCCTCGAAAAGCCTTTCAACCCCGACCGCATGACCGAATTGGCCAAACGCGCCACCCAAGCCCGTCGCCTGACCTTGGACAACCGCGCGCTGCGGCGGGAATTGTCGGATGGCTCGGTCTTGATGAAGAAACTGATCGGCACTTCGGCAGTGATGGAACGGCTGCGCGAAGACATCCTCGATTTGGGCCAAGCCGACAGCCATGTCCTGATCGATGGCGAAACCGGCACCGGCAAGACCCTTGTTGCCCATGCGCTGCATGCCGTGGGGCCGCGCGCGTCCAAACGCTTTGTCACCGTGTCCTGTGCTGCATGGTCCGAAGACCAACTGGCGGCCAAATTGTTTGGCCCGGCCGAAGATGGCGCGCTGCCCTTGGTCGAAGAGGCGCGGGGCGGCACGCTCTGCCTTGAGGATATCGAGTCGCTCTCACACGGTCTGCAATCGCGGCTTTTGACCTTTATCAACGACCAGGGCATTCCACCCGAAACCCGCATCATCGCCATTTGCAACGAACATGCCCCCGACACGACGCTGGAAGGTGCTTTGCGGTCGGATCTGTTTTACCGGCTTGGCGCGATGACCATCCTCTGCCCGCCGCTGCGTGTGCGGGGCGAGGATATTCTGACGCTGTTTGCCAAATTGTCGGAACAATTCGCCGAAGAATACGGCTGCGATGCGCCGCAAGTCACCGCGCAAGAGGCAGCACAACTGCTGCAAGCGCCTTGGCCCGGCAATGTGCGCCAATTGGTCAATATCGCCGAACGCGCAGTGTTGCAAAACCGGCGTGGCTCTGGCTCCATCGCTTCGCTTTTGATGGCCGACAACGAGGCCACAGGCCCCGCCCTGACCACCGAGGGCAAGCCCCTCAAGGAATATGTCGAAGCTTTTGAGCGGATGCTGATCGACAACACCATGCGCCGCCACAAGGGCAGCATCGTCGCCGTGATGGATGAGCTGTGCCTGCCGCGCCGGACATTGAACGAAAAGATGGCGAAATACGCGCTGCAACGGCAGGACTACGTCTGATCGGACACCGCTTTGGGCAGGTCCGCCCGTTGCATGGCCCTGCCAGCGCATCATCGGCAAATTCCCCCATTGTGTTTGGCAGCACTTTCCCGCTAGGGTCGACCCACGCGGGGTTTCCCTGCCGTGAAATTCTCTGCCCATCCTGCTGGTCGCAACAAACCGCGCCGCATCTTGGACAGTCGGATCGGCCGCAAGGTCGTCAGTTTGCCCGCCAAGTCTTTGACGAAACGGGCTTTTTTAGGTGGGCGCCCTGTGCGCCCGAAAGAGAACCGCGATGACGCGCGCGCCCATTTTGCCGATATGCGAGGGATGCCCACAGGGCATGGCCCTGCCTGTCGCGGTGCGTCGCCTCGCCCGAACAAGCCGCCCCTCGGTTGACCGTCCCGGTCCCGTCTCATGCCAGAATCAGGCCCGATCAGGGCCGGATCGGCCATCCGGGGGCGCATTGGAACATCAATGGCCAAGAAAATGCTCATCGACGCCACCCACGCGGAGGAAACCCGCGTCGTGGTGGTGGACGGAAACAAGGTTGAGGAATTCGACTTTGAAACCGCCGCAAAACGCCAGCTTGCTGGCAACATCTACCTTGCAAAGGTAACGCGCGTCGAGCCGTCGCTTCAGGCGGCCTTCGTCGATTACGGTGGCAACCGGCACGGCTTTCTAGCATTTGCCGAAATCCATCCGGATTACTACCAGATCCCCGTGGCCGACCGCAAAGCACTGCTGGACGAAGAGCGCGCCTATAACCGCGCGCAGGACGAAGAAGACAACCGTCGCACCCGCCGTCCGGTCCGACCTGCGCCCAAGCCGCACTCAGCCAATGGCGATGCAATCAAAACATCGGCAATCGGCGGGATGGATGTCGTCGATCTGGGCGACGACAGTGACAACGGTTTGGTGGATGAGACCCGCGCCACCCCGGCACTCTCAACCGGTGACGTGCCTGTTCAAGATGACGCGCCCGCGCACGAACACGAACACGACCACGATGATGACCACGCGCATGGTCATGATCACAGCCATGACCATGTTACCGACCAAAATGGCGACCAGAATGGCGAGGGTGAACGCGGCTATAAGGCCATCGACCATGCCAGCGACACCGATGACGAAATCGAGTCGATCGCCGAAGAGGACGTGGCCGAAGAAATCAACCAGACGCGCAAACCGCGGCCGCGCAAGTACAAAATCCAAGAAGTGATCAAGGTCCGGCAGATCATGCTGGTTCAGGTCGTCAAGGAAGAACGCGGCAACAAGGGTGCCGCCCTCACCACCTATCTGTCGCTGGCGGGTCGCTACTGCGTCCTCATGCCCAACACCGCCCGCGGCGGCGGCATCAGCCGCAAGATCACCAACGCGCCCGACCGCAAGAAGCTGAAAGAAATCGCGCAAGAGATCGAAGTGCCGGAAGGCGCTGGCCTGATCATCCGCACCGCTGGGGCCAAGCGCACCAAGCCAGAAATCAAACGCGACTATGAATACCTCATGCGGCTTTGGGAACAGATCCGCGAGTTGACGCTGAAATCCATCGCCCCCGCCCCGATCTATGAAGAGGGCGACCTGATCAAACGTTCGATCCGCGATCTTTATAACCGTGAGATCGAGGAAATCCTTGTCGAAGGCGAAGCGGGCTACCGCACCGCCAAGGATTTCATGCGGATGATCATGCCCAACCACGCCCGCGTGGTGCAGCGCTACGAAGACCAGATGCCGCTGTTCGCGCGTTTTCAAGTCGAAAGCTACCTCGGCGGCATGTTCAACCCGGTCGTGCAGTTGAAATCTGGTGGCTACATCGTCATCGGAGTGACCGAAGCGCTGGTTGCCATCGACGTCAACTCGGGCCGCGCCACCAAAGAAGGCTCCATCGAGGAGACCGCACTCAAGACCAACCTTGAGGCGTCGGAAGAGATCGCGCGGCAACTGCGCCTGCGCGACCTTGCCGGTCTGATCGTGATCGATTTCATCGACATGGAAGAGCGCAAGAACAACGCCTCGGTCGAAAAGCGCCTGAAGGACAAGCTGAAAACCGACCGCGCCCGTATTCAAGTGGGCCGCATCTCGGGCTTTGGCCTGATGGAAATGTCGCGCCAGCGCCTGCGTCCGGGCATGCTGGAATCCACCACCCAACCCTGCAGCCATTGCCATGGCACGGGCCTGATCCGCTCGGATGACAGCCTTGGTTTGCAAGTGCTTCGTGCGCTGGAAGAGGAAGGCACGCGCAAACGCTCCAAAGAGGTGCTGTTGCGCGCCCCGGTGGGCATCGTCAACTTCCTCTTCAACCAGAAGCGCGAACACCTCGCCCTGATCGAAGCACGCTACGGCATGTCGGTGCGGATCGAGGCGGACCCGGCGATGGTCTCGCCCGATTTCACGCTTGAGAAGTTCAAGACCGCCACACGCGTGGTGCCGGAACCCTCGGCGGTGGTCTCTGGCCACGCTGGTCTGATGGGCGCCCCAGTCGAAGAAGAAGACGAAGACCTGCCCTTCGACGAGGAAATCGAAGACGAGGCCGACGTGGAAGCCGAAGAGGCGCAAACCACGCCGGCAAAACCCCGCGCCGAAGGCACAGGGTCGGGCAACGGCTCTTCATCCTCCAGCAAGAAAAAGCGCCGCCGTCGCCGCAAAAAGAAACCCGGCAGTGGTACGGGCACTGGCCAATCTGGTCAGGACATGGCCGATGCCTCGGATGAGGGCGACGAGGATGAAGATGACGAATCGACCGCCAGCGACGGCGATGACGTCGCCGAGGCGCCGATTGTCGAAGTGGCGGCCGAACCCATGACCGAAGTTGCCGAAGCGGTGACTGAGGTCGCGACAGAGGCCGCCCCGGCCAAAAAGCCGACCAGCCGCAGCCGCAGTTCAGCATCGCGCAGCCCCAAGACGGCCAAGGCCAAGACGCCCGAGGCGCCCGCCGCCGACGCGCCCGCCGAAGCGGTGTCGGATGCCACGGTGGACGGCACCGCCGAGGTCGAGAAACCAAAGAAGAAACCGACGACGCGCAGCAATGCCAGCCGCGCGAAATCGACCGCGTCCAAGGTCAAGGCTGAACAGGCGGCAGCGCCCTTCCCAGCCGCCACCGAAGACCCGGTGAACACCCGTGTCGCCCTGCAACCGGACCCGCAAGACCCGGTGCCGCAGGCGGAACCGGCCCCGACAACGGCGCCGACTGACGCCACCTTCCCGGCTGATCCCGGCGAAGTCCCGGTTACCGAAACCCTGCGCCCCGATCCACAGGATACGGGCAACGATGATGGCGCCGCGAAACCGCGCAAAAAGGGCTGGTGGTCGCTCGGCCGTTAAGCAAGACCCCACACCACGAAACGAGCGGCTGGACATCCTGCCGCTCGTTTTCGTTCTGCCCCTTCCCCGTTGCCCAAATATCCTGCGGGGGAGTCGCCCGGCTCGGGCGACGGGGGCTGCATAAGCCCCCCAGGGCCCGGATCGGCGCGCCCCGCGCTGATCCGGGTCAAAGCGCGTGCGGGCCCTTGGGCCCGCGCCGCCAGATCACTCTGCCAGACCAATCCCGCGCCGGATCAGGTAAATCCCCACCCCGTCCCGTTCCTCAGCGGACAAGAACTGATGCCCCGCTTGGGCGCAAAAGTGCGGCAGATCAATTGCCGCCATCCGATCCGTCGCCCGCACCCGCAGCACCGCGCCCGGCGCCATGCTGCGCAGCACCTTGGCGGCGCGCAGCACCGGAAGCGGGCACAACAGCCCCTCGCAATCGATCTCGCGGTCGATCTCGCCGTTCCAGTCCATCCGAACTCCGTGCTTACACGAATGTGACGCCTGCCCGAGTGACAAGCGCGCCGTTCCTGCTATCAGAGGGCGCAAGATCACAGGAGTCCCCATGTTCGGCATCGACATCATCGACGCAAGCCTGCTGCCCGCGATGTTGGTGGCCTTGGCCGCGGGCGTGCTGTCGTTCCTGTCGCCTTGCGTATTGCCCATCGTACCGCCGTACCTCGCCTATATGGGCGGGATTTCCATGTCAGATATGACCGGCCAGACCGACAGCCGCCGCAAGGTGATCTTGCCTGCCCTGTTCTTCGTCCTCGGCCTCTCGACAGTGTTCCTGCTCTTGGGTTTTGCGGCCTCGGCCTTCGGGTCGTTTTTCCTATCCAATCAAGAGATTTTTACCAAAGTCTCAGGTGCGGTTGTCATCATCTTCGGCCTGCATTTCTTGGGTGTGTTTCGCATCCCGATCCTTGACCGTGAGGCGCGCTTGGATGCAGGAGACCAAGGCGGTTCGGCGCTCGGGGCCTATGTCCTCGGTCTGGCCTTTGCCTTTGGCTGGACTCCCTGCATCGGCCCCCAATTGGGCGCGATTCTGTCAATTGCGGCACAAGAGGGCTCGATCCAGCGCGGCACGGTGCTTTTGGGCACTTATGCGATGGGGCTGGGATTGCCCTTCTTGCTGGCGGCCCTCTTCATCGGGCGCGCCGTCGGGTTGATGGCACGGCTGAAGCGGCACATGAAGACCATCGAACGCGCCATGGGTCTTTTGCTTTTGGCGGTGGGCTTGGCATTGCTGACCGGCGCTTTCACCGACATCAGCTTTTGGCTTCTCGAAAGCTTTGACCGCCTTGGCATCCCGCTTTTGGGCTGACAGTTCTGCCTTACGCTTGCCCAAGTCCCATGCTTTGATGATGGCGTAAGGGGTAATGGGATGAACGCATCCACCATCACAAAAGGATCCACCACGCCCGTCGCCAAGGTGCAGCGGCGGCAGGTGTTCTATATCCCCGGCTTTGACCCCTCTCCCGCCCGCCGCTACCGCGAGATGTACCGCCGCGAAGCCGCGCTTCAGGCGCAAGTGTCGGGCCACGCCATCCGCCTTGCCCCCGGCAAAAAGCAAGGCTGGCACGTCGCCGCCACCATCGACGGGGCCGAAATCACGGCAGAGATCGAGGTGCTGGTCTGGTCCGACATCGTCCGCGCCCGCATGCACCACGGGATCGCCGCGACCTATGGGCAATTGGTGCGCACAGCGTGGATTTACCTTTCCACAGGGGCGCTGTGGCGGCTGCTCAGGCTG
>JAIYDR010000035.1 GCA_027487395.1 Rhodobacter sp.
GCCATCCAGATCGCCAAGGCGCTTGGTGCACGGGTGTTCACCACCGCCGGATCCGACGACAAATGCCGCGCCTGTGAGGAGTTGGGGGCAGACAAGGCGCTGAACTACCGCACCGGGGATTACGTCGCGATGATGCTGGACGAAGGCGGGGCGCAACTGATCCTCGACATGGTCGGCGGCCCCTACCTGCCGCGTAACATCAAGGCCTTGGCGACCGAAGGCCGCTTGGTCCAGATCGCCTTCCTGCAAGGCACGAAGGTGGAGCTAAACTTCTCAGAGGTTATGATGCGCCGGTTGACGATCACCGGCTCCACCCTGCGCCCGCAAAGCGACCTGTCCAAAGCGCGGATCGCGGCAGAGGTTGAGGCGAACGTATGGCCGATGATCGCTGCCGGCAAACTGCGCCCCGTGATGGACAGCGAATTCGCCTTGGAGGATGCCGCGAAGGCACATGCCCGGATGGAAAGCAGCGGGCATGTGGGGAAGATCGTGCTGAAGGTGGAGTGAAGGACACGTGACCGCGCCAATGGCCCCGCCCGAAGAGGTGGTACAGCGTATCGTTGATTTTCTATCGCTTGCGGAAAGACTGAAGATGGAACTCCGTCACAGTTGGCTCTCCGACGGCAGACAGGAAAGCGTTGCGGAACACACATGGATGATGTCGGTCGCCGCGATCATGCTGGCACCTCACCTTGAGCATAAGGTCGACATCGGCCGCACGCTGGCCCTTATCACCCTGCATGACATCGCTGAGGCGATCACCGGAGACACTCCGTTCTTTGAGGAAAGTGCCAGGCGAAGGGACAAGGTCGAGACCGAAATACGCGCCATGACCACCCTTGCGGCGATGCTGCCGCAACAGTCAGCCGGAGAATTGCATAGGCTTTGGCAGGAGTATGAGGACGGCATCACGCAGGAGGCCAAGTTCGCCCGCGCCTTGGACAAGCTGGAGGTTCAGCTTCAGCACAACCTTGCCGACATCAGCACATGGACACCTGTCGAATATGGTCTCGTCTATTCCAAGATGGATGCTGAATGCGCGCATGATGAAACCCTTCGGGCCGTGCTGCAGGTCATTCGCGGTTATGCCGAACTCAAGATGGCCTCTGCCGGATTAACCTTTGATCGATGAAAGGTCGAACAGGCCGAGACGGTGAAGCTTGAAAGAGCAAGTTGCCGAAGCGCTTAGATCCCCTTCACGAACAAAATCCACTCTGACGCCTCAACCGCCCAATCGCCCTTGACCACCGCACGGCGGGCGATTTCCTGATAGCCCTTGGCACGGTAGAGGCGCAGGGCGTCCAGATGCGTGTCCTCGGCGATCAAACTGATGGTTTTGTGCCCTGCGGCGCGGGCGATCTGCTCTGCCTCGGCCAAGAGCGCCGACCCGATCCCGCGGCCCCGGAAGCTGTCATAGGTGGCCAGCACGTTCAGATACCATGAGCCGGGGGCCAGAGCCTCTAACTCCAGCAGGGGGACGAAGATGGCGGGGGTGTCGGGGGCGATGGGGGCGGGGTCCACCTCGGCCGGATAGCCCAGCAGGCAGGCGGCGACCTCTGTCCCGACCTGATAAACCCACGCGTTGCGATAAGAGAAACTGCCCGTCGCGCGCGCCGCACGTTCAAGGCCATAGGCCAGCGCGTCGCCCTCCGGCCCCACCGATTTGCGCCAGAAATGCAGCGGCAGGTCATCCGCCGCCATGTTGATAAAGCGCACCAGATGCGCGGCATCCGCCGCCGTTGCCTGCCGGATCATCGCCCTGCCCCCCTGTTCTGTGTGCCGATGCATAGGCGACAACGCGCCGTCGTTCAATTCCACGGCGAAACCCTTGCCACAGCGCCAAGCGCCCCTTACCACCTAAGCAAACCGCACAGAGGGGCTTTGACATGACCGAAACGGTGTTCCGCTTTCCCGCGCCCGGACCTGAACCCTTGACCACCGATCTGGACGGCTGGACCAAGATTGACGGCCATCCGACGATGAAAACATGGGTGCAGCACACCTCGCTCGACGGGTCGGTGATCAGCGGCACCTGGGAGGCGACGGTGGGCACCTGGCATGCTGTCTACAAGTTCTACGAATTCGTCCATCTGATCGAAGGCCAGATCACGATCACACCCGACGGCGGCACCCCCGTCACCCTGCACCCCGGCGATGGCTTTGTGGTGGATGCGGGCTTCTCGGGGACATGGCAGATCGAGGCTCCGGTAAGGAAGCACTTCTGCATCAAGCTGAAGTGAGCTGGCAGGATCGTGCGGTCCTCCCGTCGGCATGAGCGCCCCATTGGGATGATCAGAGCGCAGATTCTTTGGGAAGTGCTCGATTTGGCCCTGAAACGAAAGAAGACTGCCTGAAGGACGCAATAACCCGACCCTTGTGAAAGCGCGGTTCGGCTGACGACAGACATCAGGGTTGGGCCTCCGAACGATTCGGCGGCGCTGACGACCATCGTTGATCCCTTTTCGTCTGCAAGAGCCGAGCAAGTGCACCTTGCGAACCAGACCAGATTTGGTGTGGTCGATAGGTCGTTGAATCGATCCCCCTTCGCCAAACCAGGGGTGCCCCTTGGCATTGGGTTTCGGCGCTACCTGTCAGCCACCAAATCGCACGGCAGAGTCGCCATGAGTATGCCCTTGACCTCAGGCGGATGCGCATCAACTTACAGCAACAAAATTGCGCCAGAACCTGCCTGCGAGACCAATAATGTCCGTCGAAATCTCAAACTGGATCGGTCGTGTCGAAACGGCAACCGACACCATCAGCCCGCGTCAGGCCAGCCAGATGGCGGCAACGCTGGATGTGTCGGTTCCTTGTGCCGCAGGGGATCCTCTGCCCGCACTCTGGCACTGGATGGGATGGACCCCAGAAGCCGCGATGACGGACCTTGGCCCCGATGGCCATCCCGCAAAGGGCGGGTTCCTGCCCCCAGTTCCCCTAGAGCGGCGGATGTGGGCGGGGGGGCGGCTGACCTTTCTGGCCCCTCTGCGCATCGGTGAGACACTGCATCGCCGGTCCGAGATTTTGAAGGTCAGCGAAAAGACCGGCTCCACCGGGCGTATGGTCTTTGTCACCGTCAAACATGACATCACCGGCGCGGCAGGGCTGGCGATCCGCGAAGAGCAAGACATCGTCTATATCGCCATGCCCGACCGATTCACCCCGCCGCCGCCTGTACCCGCGCCTCAGGCCGCGTGGCAGCAAGCGGTCGCGATGGATACGGTGCGCCTGTTCCGGTTTTCGGCGCTGACCTTCAACGCCCACCGCATCCATTTCGACCTGCCCTATGCGACGGAAGTTGAGAAATACCCCGGTCTTGTCGTGCATGGGCCGATGCAGGCGATGTTCCTGATGCAGGCGGCGCGGGCGCGAGCGAATGGGGCCATGCCGCAAAGCTACCGCTTCCGGGGCGTGCGGCCGCTGTTCCATTTCGACAGCCTGACATTGCAGGGGAATGAGGGGGGTGAGGCGGGGGCAGGCTCACTCGCCACCGTGCAAGGTGACGGGCTGGTCTGCATGCAGGCCGACATCGTCTGGTAAGTCAAAAACAACAAACGGCAAGGGAGGGGACGGCGATGGCGATACTGTCGGGACTGCGCGTGGTCGAAGGCTCTGCCTTTGTTGCGGTGCCATTGGCGGGCATGACGCTGGCGCAGATGGGCGCGGATGTGATCCGCTTTGACCGTCTGCAAGGCGGGCTGGACGCGCGGCGCTGGCCTGTCACCCAGACCGGGGCCAGCCTGTTCTGGGCGGGCATGAACAAGGGCAAACGCTCGCTCGCCGTCGATATCGGCCATCCCGAAGGGCAAGAGATCGTCTCGGCCCTGATCACCGCGCCGGGTCCTGACGCGGGGGTGTTCCTGACCAATCTGCGTGCGCGGGGCTGGATGGATTACCCCGCCCTGCAGGCCCGCCGCAGCGATCTGATCATGGTCAGCCTGACCGGCACGCGGCGCGGCGAACCGGCGGTGGATTACACGGTTAACCCGTCGCTGGGGTTTCCGATGGCCACCGGTCCTGAAGGATCGACAGAGCCCGTGTCACATGTCCTGCCCGCTTGGGACTGCATCGCCGGGCAGATGGTGGTCAACACCGTGCTGGCCGCCGAGCGCCACCGCCTGCGCACCGGGGCGGGGCAGTTGGCGGAACTGTCGCTGAAGGATGTGGCCGCAGCCATGCTGGGCCATTTGGGGATTATCGGCGAGGTCGCGGTGAACGGCGTTGACCGCGCCAAGGCGGGCAATGCGCTGTATGGGGCTTACGGGCAGGATTTCACGCTGGCCTGTGGGCGGCGGATCATGGTGATTGGGCTGACGGATCGGCAATGGCGCGGTCTGGTGAAGGTCACTGGCACAGGTGACGCCATGGAGGCGCTGTCGCGTCGCCTTGGTCTGGACCTGACCGAGGAGGGCAACCGTTGGCTTGCCCGGCACGACATCGGCGCGGTCCTGCGGCCTTGGTTTGCAGCGCACAGCCTGGCCGAGGTTGCACCGCTGTTCGATGGTGCGAGCCTGACATGGGCCCCTTTCCGCAGCTTTGCCGAGGCTGTGGCGCAAGACCCTGACCTGTCCACCGATAACCCGATGTTCAGCCTGATGGACCAACCCGGCGTAGGCCACCTGCCCGTCCCCGGCTCTCCTGTCAGCTTTGGCGCGTTTGATCGTGTGGCCCCCGCCCCGGCACCCTTGCTCGGCCAGCACAGCGAAGCGATCCTTGCCGATATCCTTGGCCTTGGCGCAGGCCAAATCGGCGCTTTGATGGACCGTGGCGTGGTGGCGGGTCCCTGACCTGTTCAGGACAAGCCACCTACCGCGCCCTTAGCAGCAGGGAAACTTGACCGTTGCCAGCACCTCGGTTTGCGCCGCCGTGGGGCGCAAGCGCCGGATCATCCGCCAGAACTTAGCCATTCGCCGTTTCCCCCCGTTTTCCCGCCCGCCGCGCGGATGTGATCTCAGCCAAAATCGACAGCGCAATCTCTTCGGGCGTGATCGCATGGATGTCCAAGCCCGCAGGCGCTTTCACCCGCGACGGGTCCAGCCCATCGGCTGCAAGCTTTGCCGCCAAAGTCGCGAATTTGCGGTGCGAGCCGACAAAGGCGATATACTCGGCCGCCGTACCCAAAGCCGCGCGCAAGGCCGCCTCATCGCCTTTGCCTTGGGTCGCCACCACAACAAAGCCGCGCCCCGCCGAATCCAAAAGGTAGCTGTCCTGCACCGCCTCTACCTCTGGTGCGCCGGTCAGACCGGGGGCCGCCAGCGTGCGGTGATAGTCAAAGCGCCCCGCCAAATCCGCCAGCGCCAGCGCGACAGGCCCGCCACCCAAGACAGTCAGGCGCGGTTGCGGCAGAACGGGTTCCACGAAGACATCCATCGACCCTTTCGACGGGCAGCCGTTGCGGGCAAAGCGCACGCCGTCGCGTTCATCCCCTGCCGCCACACCTTCGGCGGAGAGCAATTCTTCGGGGCGCAGCGAGATGAACTTCGGCTGACCCTCCGCCAGTGCCGCCATTGCCGCGCGGCTGACCGCGCCCCGCGCGCAGCCGCCACCGATCCAGCCGTCAAGGATGGTGCCATCATCCAGGATCAGCGCCTTCCCCCCCGGCTTGGCCGAGGTGGCATCGACGGTGCGCACCACCGTGGCCAAGGCAAAGGCCCGACCTTCGGCCTGCAATCTTGCGATATGCCCGTCAAGCCGCGCTTTTTCGCGTGATGTCAGTGTCATAGCCGCGACAACTCCCCTTCCAGCGCCGCCAGATCGGCCAAGGTATTGGCCGCCGCGAACAGATCGAGATGGGGCAAGGCCGCAGCCATCGCCCCGGCAATCGGCGCATATCCTGCCCAACCCTTGAGCGGATTCAGCCACAAGATCCGGCAACCGCGCTTTTTCAACTTCGCCAAGGCCGCACCAATCACCGCAGGCGGATCGCTGTCATAGCCATCCGACAGGATCACCACGACTGTTCGCCCGCCCACAATCCGGCGGGCATCACGCACCGCAAATTGCGCCAGCGCCGCCCCGATCTTCGACCCGCCGCCCATGCCATCGGCCAGAAGCGTCACACGGTTCAGCGCCCGCAGCGGGTCCTCGTCACGCAAGGCATCCGAAATCCGCACCAAGCGCGTGTGGAACAGATAGGCGTCCGAGGTCGGGTCAGCCCGCATCCACCCCGCCAGAAAGGCAAGGAAAGGCCGCGCATAGACCAGCATGGACCCCGACACATCACAGAGCGTGACGATCCGCACCGCGCGGTCGGGCCGCGTCTTGCGCCGCAGGTCCAGGGGTTCGCCCCCAGTGGCCAATGAGGCCCGGATGGTGCGACGAAAATCGATGGCCTGCCCCCGCTTTGCCGCGCGCCGACGGCGAGAGCGACGGTCGCACAGCACCGCCCCCAAGCGCCGCGCCACCGCTTCGGCCTGCCGAATGTCTTGGGCTGAGACCAACTCCCGCAGGTCCTTCTTCATCAAATTGGCCAGACGCGAGGCGACGCGCTTGCCCTCTCCGCCCGCCTCTGACTCCCCCTCACCGCCATCATCGGGGGCTTCGATGCGCCCACCCCCACCCGATGGCGCGGCATTGTCGTTGCCGGTACGGCTGGTCTGCATCCGCTCCATCGACGTGCGAACCGGCGTTGGCACGGCTTTGGACCGCACCCGCCCACCGTTGCGCCAATAGGCGTCAAACAAGGCCGGAAACCGCGCCGCCTGTTCCGCCGACCCCGCGCAGACGCATTGCAGCGCCATTCGTGCGGTGTCTGCATCGGTCGCTTCAACCTGCCCAAGGGCGGCCAAAGCCAGTTCGGTTTCCGCCACGCCAAGGGAAAAGCCGTTCAGCCGCAGATGCGCCATGAAACCCGCCACCCGCGCCGCGGGTCCGTCATCCCGCGCGGCGAAACGGGTGGGTTTCATGCCGCCTTCCCCGCGATGCGCTGTGCCACCTCTGTCGGGACGGCCGCGCGGTCGCTTTGCGTCTTAAGAAGTGTCCCCAGCGCCGCCTGCAACACCACCGGATCATCCGTCAGATCGGCCAGACCCAAGCCTGCCAAGGCGGCGGCGAAATCCAGCATCTCGGCCACACCGGGTTTCTTGTCCAACTCTTCCTTCCGCAAGGCCTGCACAAAGCCGATGATCTGGCGCGACAGCGCGTCCGACAGGGCAGGGCAGCGCGAGCGCAAGATCGCCAGTTCCGTGGCGCGGTCGGGATAGCCGACATGGGCATAGATGCAGCGCCGCCGCAGCGCATCCGACAGGTCGCGCGTGCCATTGGCGGTCAGGATCACCATCGGGCGTGTGATGGCCGAAATCGTGCCGATCTCTGGCACGGTGATCTGATAATCCGACAGCACTTCCAGCAAATAGGCCTCAAATTCCTCATCTGCGCGGTCGATCTCATCGATCAGCAACACCGGCGAGACGGGCTGACGGATGGCCTTCAGCAAGGGCCGTTCCAGCAGGAATTCATCGGAAAAAAGGCGCGCCTCAACCACGCGTCCCGTCTCGCCTGCCTCGGCACTCGCACGGATGGCCAGAAGCTGACGCTGGTAGTTCCATTCATAAATCGCCTGCGCCGCATCCAAGCCTTCGTAGCATTGCAGGCGGATAAGGGCGGTGGACTTTACCGCCGCCAAGGTGCGCGCAACTTCGGTCTTGCCGACGCCTGCCTCTCCCTCCAGCAGCAGGGGGCGGCCCAGCGCCAGCGCAATGTGCAGGGCCATCGACAGGTCATCCGCCGCCACATAACCGTGGCGGGCGAAATCAGATTGCAGGTCGCGCCAGTCTTTCATGGTCTGTGCCGGGGGGCGTTGCCGCCCCCCGATCCCCATCAGCCATGCAGGCCGAGGTCATGCGCAATCTTCCACACCCGCCAATGGTCATGCGGCATATGGGCCTGACGCAAACCAAAGGCGCGGAAGGCGTCATGCACCGCATTCGAGAAGGCCGGAACGCCACCGACATTCGGGCTTTCGCCCACGCCCTTGGCCCCAATCGGATGGTGCGGTGAGGGGGTTTCGGTGAAGTCGGTGACGTAATTCGGCGTTTCCCACGCGGTCGGGATGAAGAAATCCATCAACGTCGCGCTCATGTTGTTGCCCATCTCGTCATAGGCAATCTCTTGCCCCATCGCGATGGCCAGCGCCTCGGTCAAGCCGCCGTGGACTTGGCCTTCGATGATCATCGGGTTGATGCGGGTGCCGCAATCATCCAGCGCGTAGAACTGGCGGATTTCATGCACGCCGGTATCGACGTCGATTTCCATGACGCAGACATAGGCCCCGAAGGGATAGGTCATGTTCGGCGGATCGTAGTAGCTGACCGCCTCCAGACCCGGTTCCAGACCCGGAATGGCGCGGTTATAGGCGGCGAAGGCGATCTCTTTCATCGTCTTGAACCGCTCTGGCGCGCCTTTCACGACAAACCGGTCGATGTCCCATTCCACATCATTGTCATGCACTTCCAGCAAGTAGGCCGCGATCATCTGCGCCTTGGCGCGAATCTTCCGACCGCACAGCGCCGTTGCCGCCCCGGCCACCGGGGTGGACCGGCTGCCATAGGTGCCCAAACCATAGGGCGCGGTGTCGGTGTCGCCCTCTTCGATGGTGATGCTGTCCGCCGAAAGCCCGATCTCCGACGCGATGATCTGCGCGAAGGTGGTGGCGTGGCCCTGCCCTTGGCTGATCGTGCCCAGCCGCGCAATTGCGCTGCCCGTCGGGTGGACGCGGATTTCGCAGCTGTCAAACATCCCCATGCCGAGGATGTCGCAGTTCTTGACCGGCCCTGCGCCCACAATCTCGGTGAAGTGGGTCAGACCGATGCCCAACAGCTTGCGTGTCTTGCCAGCCTTGAAATCGGCAACCCGCTGCGCCTGTTCGGCACGCAGACCGGTATAATCCACCGCCTTCATCGCCTTGTCCCAAGCGGTATGGTAATCGCCCGAGTCATATTCCCAGCCCAGCGCCGACTGATAGGGGAACTGGTCCTTGCGGATGAAGTTCTTGGCGCGCAACTCGGCGGCGTCCATGCCCAATTCGATGGCCAAAACCTCGATCATCCGTTCGATGAAATAGGCGGCTTCGGTCACGCGGAACGAGCAGCGATACGCCACCCCGCCCGGTGCCTTGTTGGTATAAACCCCGTCCACGCCCACATAGGCAACCGGGATGTCATAAGACCCGGTGCAGATGTGGAAAAAGCCGGCCGGGAACTTCGTCGGGTCGGCGCAGGCATCGAAGGCACCATGGTCGGCAGTCACATGGCAGGTCAGGCCCGTGATCTTGCCATCCTTGGTGGCCGAGATTTTACCCTTCATCCAATAGTCACGGGCAAAGGCCGTGGCCATCAGGTTCTCCATCCGATCCTCAACCCATTTGACGGGACGGCCCGTCACGATTGAGGCGACGATGGCGCAGACATAGCCTGGATAGACCCCGACCTTGTTGCCAAAGCCGCCGCCGATATCGGGGCTGACGACGCGGATGTTATGCTCTTCAATCCCCGACAGCAGGGAGGCGACCGTCCGCACCACATGCGGCGCTTGGAAGGTGCCCCAAATGCTCAGCTTGCCGGTGATCTTGTCCATGCTGGCCACGGTGCCGCAGGTTTCCAGCGGGCAAGGGTGGGTGCGGTGGTAGTAGACCATCTCTTCGGCCACGACTTCCGAGGCGTCAATCGCCTGCTCGGTCGCTTCCTTGTCGCCCACCTCCCACAAGAAGATGTGGTTGTGGTGGCGGCGCGGTCCATGCGCGCCAGAGGTCTGGCCCGCCAAATCTTCCCGCAGCACAGGGGCGTCTTCGGCCAATGCCTTGAACGGGTCAACGACCACGGGCAGTTCTTCGTAATCCACCTCGACGAGTTCCACCGCATCGGCGGCGGCATAGCGGTCAGAGGCGACGACAAAGGCCACTTCCTGCCCTTGGAACAGCACCTTGCCATCGGCCAGAACCATCTGCTTGTCGCCCGCCAGTGTGGGCATCCAATGCAGGTTCAGGGGGGCAAGGTCCTTGGCCGTCAGCACGGCCACAACCCCCGGCACCTTCATCGCGGCGTCGATGTTGATCGACTTCACCCGCGCATGGGCATAGGGCGAGCGCACGAAATCCCCGTGCAGCATCCCCGGCATCTTGATGTCGTCGACGTAATTGCCTTTGCCTTGGGTAAAGCGCACATCCTCAACCCGTTTGCGGCTGGAGCCAAGGCCCTTGAGCTTGGCTGTGCGTTCTTCGCGGTCCGGTGTCAGGTCGTTCATTCTGCGGCCTCCTTCATCGCGGCCATACGGTCTGACGCCGCAAGGATCGCCTTAACGATATTCTGATAGCCCGTGCAGCGGCACAGATTGCCCGCCATGCCAAAGCGCACATCCTCTTCGGAGGGGCGCGGGTTTTCCTGCAACAGCCGATGTGCGCGGGTGATCATCCCCGGCGTGCAATAGCCGCATTGCAGCCCGTGATGCTCACGGAAGCTTTCCTGCAACACATGCAGGCCATCCGGCCCCGCCAGCCCTTCGACGGTGGTGATATCAGCCCCTGCCGCTTGCACGGCAAAGACGGTGCAGGCCTTGACTGACTTGCCGTTCAGATCGACGGTGCAGGCGCCACAATGGCTGGTTTCGCAGCCGATATGCGGGCCGGTCAGGTTCAGCCGCTCGCGCAGCACATGGATCAGCAGTTCGCGCGGTTCGACCTCGACGCTTTGCGCCGTGCCGTTCACCGTCATGGAAATTTTCATCTGGGTCATGCTCATCTCCTCAGGCGCGCGACCAAGCACGCGCAATGGCACGCGACAGGAGAACCCCTGCGACATGCCGCTTGAATTCCACCGGGCCACGCGCGTCAGCCTGCGGGTCAATCTCGGTGAGGGCAGAGGCGACGACCGCTTTCACCGTGGCCTCATCACAGGCGGTGCCATCCAGCATCGCGGAGGCATCCGCACACCAGACCGGCGTGTCCTTGAGGTTGGTAAAGGCCACTGAGGCAGACGATACCTTGCCGCCCGACTTGGTGATCATCACCGCGGCAGCGGCGGTCGCATAATCGCCGATCTTGCGCTTTTGCTTTTCATAGGCAAAGCCGCCGGTCTGCGCTGCAAAAGAGATGCGGGTCAGGATCTCATCCTCAGCGCGTTCTGTCACATAGGCAGAGTGATAGAAGTCGCGTGCAGCCACGTCGCGGCTGCCGTTCGGGCCGACCAAGGTAAAGGTCGCGTCCAAACACTGCATCAACCCCGGCATGTCATTGCCCGGATCGCCATTGGCAACGTTACCGCCGACTGTACCCATGTAGCGCACCTGCGGATCGGCGATCTGCAAAGCGGCCTCACGCAGCAGGGGCGCCGACGCACTCAGACCTGCATCGGTGATCAGTTCGGATTGCGTGGTCATCGCCCCGATGGTCACGCGACCCCCGGCAATGCTGATGCCCTTCAGTTCCGCGATGTCTTGCAGATCGACCAGATGGCTGATGGCGGTCATGCGAAGCTTCATCATCGGAATAAGGCTGTGGCCCCCGGCTATCACCCGGGCCTCGTCGCCATGCGCAGTCAACACATCCAGCGCAGCGCGGATGTCCGACGGTCGATGA
>JAIYDR010000299.1 GCA_027487395.1 Rhodobacter sp.
TCGGTCAATGCAAGCAATTGAAAGTCGGAGATTCCAGTCTTCGTGACCCCATTTGCCTTATCGCCCGTCGCCCCGGGCATGGCACCTCGGTTGGCAACTTTCGGGATATGGCTTAGATTATCGTCTACTTGGTTTAAAAGCCCTAAGGCACCCGTTACCGCTAGCGATACTATTCCTCCGGTAACGACAAGGGCAACGATTGTATAGATGCCTACCCCCTTTTTTGTTTCCGGCTTTATCTTCCGAAAGAACTTTGTGGCATTACTTGGGCCCTTGGGCAAAGGTTGAGGCATACTGACCGAACTACTCGGTAAAAGAATGTCACTACTTATTTTATCATAACCGTTCGCGGCGTTGGTCGACCCATAGCTACTGGCAAGAATAGGCTTGTTAGCATTTTGTACGGCGGCAGGCTGCGCCTTGGAGGTGGCACCGTCTTTGTTCCTACTCTTGCTGGGCGCTTTCTTTTTGGTCGGCGAAAGAGCGACTGTGGGCGTGCTGCCTAAGGGTGAATCGTGTGCTTCGTAGAGATGCAGATTGTTATTGTTCGCCTTGCCAACATCGGGCAGAACGCCATAAGGCCCGGTTGCATTATTCCTCGGAATATCATCTGCGCTGGAAGAGCTGCGGTCACTATGTCGCCCAACACTGGCCATCGATTGCGGATTGTCGTTTTTCGGGCCTGGCTTGCCTTTGCCCCCCCCGGTTGCAATGCCGCTCGGTGAACTGAGATTATGCATCGGAACGTTTGGACCATTGTCGTCTTCGACTTTCTTCTTTTTTGACCCCCACCAATTTCTCTTTTCAGATGAATTCTTTGCCTTTGTGGCGGTTCCTTTAATGGTTGTGCCTTGAGCCAAGTTCGATCTCCTATGATTTAACTCTATTGGATAGCCGAAAGTCACCAACGGCCGTACTGACGAACGCCGGTATCGTCATTGGCCGCGCCGCAGCAGGTGTTGTTGCAGTCTTTGACGTGAACACGGGGTTTTGCGTGACGTGGACAAGACCGTCGACGTCGTGGCGGTTCATGCTTGGCAGATGCAGGTGCACCGATGGCAAGGCAATACGACCGGGGGCCACCGCAACCTCATCGGCGGGGTGACGCAGCATAGGCTGTAACGCGCGCATCAGATCGGTCTCGCCGAAAAGCTTTGTGTCGTGGGAGCCAACGGCCCTCAGCACAGCCGCCCCGACATTGGCATAAGGCCAGCAGGAAGGTCAGACGTCGCGCCGTGTGTCACGCCAGACATCGACGGTGTTGCCGCCGAAGTCACTTGGTCACTTGGAACGAAGGAACATCGCGATCGCAACCTGACACACTACTTCCACAGTTATTGCGGTGAGTCCGCGTCTGAAAAACAACCATTACGCTAGCACAGTCCCCAGTTTTTGAAAGCGCCAAATGTCCAAGCGACGTGAGCATCCTTCGTGGCAGGGCAGACGGGAGAGATGGCCGGGCCTCTGGTGAAAAGTGGCGCAGCGATTGGTGGACCTACGTTTTCACGTTGAAGTGGCTTTGCTGCGCATATCCTATGCGGACCGGACCGCCCTTTCCACCAGACGGACCTTTTTTGCCCTGCATCATGGGCGCGCCGAGGGATGTGAAGCCGCTCAGGGCGGCGACACGAACCTGAAACTCTGCGTCCGGACGATCAGGGTCGCGTGCGGACACGTGCTGACCCAGAAACTTGATGCCATGCATCGTGGTGTCAGCGCGGCTTTGGTGATCTTAACCGCTCCACCGTTGCGAGGCTGGTTCGCCCAAGCCGTCTTTATGTGTGCAGCTTCTCGGTGCGCCATGGCGCCGAGACTGTTCGGTTTCCGTGGTTTGGCATTCTTTCGGGGCGGGATGATCGCGGCTGCGCCATCGGCGGCAATGGCGTTATGGCACTGGCGAGCATCGAAGGCGCCGCCTCATGCCTCTGTGGTTGCAGGCCTTGCAAGCGCCGTCGTCCTGCGCCTTGATGCCAATTCTGTCGATCAGCAAGTACAGCAGGACGTCCGAGCCGCGGTAGGGGATGTTGACCTTCCGGGTCTTCTGGTGACGTTTCAGCGGGTTGTCGTTGGGTACCGCCCAATCACGCGCGGACAGACGCAGCTGGCTCTTGATGCGGCGTGAAGCCATCAGAGGGGAGTGCCCTTTTGGTACTCTAAGTCCGAAGAATGTGATAAGCGGCTTTCGTTGGGCAGCCCGAGGGCAATGCAATCCGGTTTCGCCCTGGATCTAGGGCTGACGATGCCATCTTGCGGCGGCGCGATGTCCCCATCCCTTTATTCGAAGGTCTTAATTGAACATATCCACCTGCATGTTTACCCCTTAGACGGAGGCTGGCTTGCATTGGCCTGACAGCATTTGACTGTGAATCCGACGCCAAAATGATGCGCTTTGCCAAGGCCCTAACGTCATACAGCCGTAACGAAGGAGGGATAACAAGCAAGTCATTCGAATGAATTTGTGGATTGACAGTGTGGGACGCGACAACTGGAAGATCATTCGTGATCATATCTCGGCGCGTATCTCCGCCGGTGAGCTTGCGCCAGGCGCGCAACTGCCGACCGAGGTGCAGCTGTGCCAGATGTTTAAGGCCGGGCGTCACTCCGTGCGGCGCGCTGTGGCGGCTTTGGCGGTTGAGGGCAAGCTGCGTGTGGACCAGGGGCGCGGCACGTTTGTGCAAGTGGCCCCGCTCATCAGCTATCACATCGGGCGACGTACCCGGTTTCGGCAAAACTTGCTGGAGCAGGGCATCGCGCCCGGGGGCGAGCAGCTTGCCGATGTTATCGTACCTGCCTCAGCGCGGGTGGCGGCAGAGTTGGGCCTTGCGGAAGGCAGCCCAGTTCACCGCCTTTTGCGCAGGGGTCTGGCTGATGGTGTGCCGATCAGCCTTGGGCTGTCTTACCACTGTGCCACACGCTTTCCCGATCTTGGCGCAAAGCGAAAGGGCGGCGCTTCGGTGACAGACATCTATCGCGACCATGGCATTACGGATTACTTCCGCAAACGCACCATCGTCTTCGCCCGTCGCCCCGATGCCGAAGAGGCGCGTCTCTTGATGCAGCATCCTGACCAGCCAGTGATGGTGCTGCAAAAGACCGACGTGGACGCTGCGGGTCGGCCCATCGCCTATGCCGAGGCCGTTTGGGCCGCGGACAGGGTGCAATTTTCCTTTGACAGTCAGGATGAGGGCGACGCCGCCCCGGAAAGTCCCGCCCATGTTTGACCAAGGCGACGATCCTGCCCAGCCCTTTGACCATGCACGGATGCTGGACATCCTAGCCCGTGCCGATGCTGACCGACTGGCGGTTCTGGCAGAGGAGTTGCTTGGCGGGCTTGGCGCGGTCGAAGTGGTGCAAAGCCGCACCGGCCTTGTAATGCTGCCGCTGCGCGACACGGTGCAGGGCACCGATTTTCATCTGGGCGAAGTGTTGGTGGCCGAGGCGCATATCCGTGCCGCCGGAACCGAAGGCTATGGCATGATCGTGGGCCGCGACCTGACCCGCGCGATGGCCATGGCCGTGGTTGATGCCGCGGCGAGCCTTGGCCAGACGCCAGCGATCCGTGCCTTCCTGCGGCGCGAGGCTGCCGAGCAAGCTGCAGCCGACAACGCCCGCCTGCGTGAGGTTGAGGCCACCCGCGTCGATATGGAGACATTCTGATGTCACGGATCACAGCCGTTCCGGTGCCCGACGCATTCGAGACCCGCACCAATGCCACATTCGAGGCCTTGATGTGGGCGCTTGCCCGCCCCGGCACGGTGCAAGACTTGCCCGCACCCGGAATGGCGGGACTTGCCGAGACGTTGCTGGACCGCGAGTGCAGGGTGTTCTGCGATGATCCAGCCTTTGCAGAAGTCATCACCACCTTCGGCGCGGCGCAGGTCGCCTTGCCCTTAGCGGATCACTGCTTTTTGTCGCTGGGCACCACCATTGATCGGCTCACACAAGTGGCCGTCGGATCGGTGCTTTACCCTGACGCGGGGGCTACCGTGGTGGCCGAGGTCGGGTTTGGCCCGGGCCAACGTCTGCGGCTGACCGGCCCCGGGATTGAGACTTTTGCCGAGATTGCTTTGACAGGCGTCGCCCCTGAGTTCTGGGCGATGCGTGCAGCGCTGTGCCGCTATCCGGCGGGGTTCGATCTGTTCCTGATCTGCGGCGCGCAGGTGATTGGTTTGCCGCGCTCGACCGAAATCGAGGTGCTGTGATGGCCTATGTTGCAACCCGTGGCGGCGAACGCGCGATTGACCAGTCCGAGCGCCTCTACCGCGCGGGATTGGGCCAAATCGACGCTGCTCGCGTGGACGAGATCCGTCGCGCGCTGCCAATGCTCATCGACCGGGTGATGGGTGAGGCATCGCTTTATGAGCCTGACCTTGCAGCCCTTGCGCTGGCGCAGGCAGGGGGTGATCTCTACGAGGCGGTGCTTTTGTTGCGCGCGTGGCGCACGACGCAGCCGCGCTTGGCCATTGCCGAAGCGGTGTTGCAGGATCAGCTTTTCACCCACCGCCGAATATCGGCAGCGTTCAAGGACATTCCGGGCGGGCAAATCCTTGGCCCAAGCCTTGACTACGCGCATCGCCTTTTGGCGACCGATGTGCTGCGCGGTGTCCCCTTTATCCCAACGGCGGTTGATCCGGCTTCGGTCGCCGCGCCTGCGCATCAACCCTCTCTGGCGGCCTGGCAAAAGGCGCAGGGCCTCGTGGCGGACCCCGCGCGCACTGATGTGGCACCCGATGACATTCCCGACCTGACGCGTGAGCCGCTGTTGTTCCCTGCAGAGCGCGCCCACAGGCTGCAAAGCCTTGCCCGCGCCGATACCGGCGGGATGCTGGCCTTGGGCTATTCGGCAATGCGCGGCTATGGCAATGCCCACCCCACAGTGAACGAGTTGCGACTGGCCGAGGCCGAGGTGCGCGTCCGCCATCCGCGCGGCACGGTGTTCTCGGCCGGACGGGTCAAGGTTTCGCAGGCCGAGGTCACCTCAAAGGGCAAGTCGGGTCTTCTGGAACTGGGCTTTTGCGCGACGCTGGGCTGGAACGAGGTCAAAGTGATCTCGGGTGCGACGCTGGATTTGAACGCGCCCGGTGCAGCCAAGGGATCGCCCGTCGAGGAAGAGTTCTTCCTTTATCACACAGAACCGGTGGAAGCCTCGGGCTTCTGCATCCACTTCAAACTCCCGCATTATGTGACGTTCCAATCCTCGCTGGATGCTCTTCGCGGGGCCAAGGCCGCAACGCCTGCTGCGCCGGTAAAGGTGACCGCATGACCCTCGCCAGCTTGACCAAACCGTGGGAGGCGATGTCCTACGGGTTTCTCGACGCCTCGGCCAAGCGCGAATTGCGCCGCAAGATGCTAAAGGCCATCGCCGTTCCGGGCTGCCAGATGCCCTATGCCAGCCGGGAAGTGCCCATGGCGCGAGGCTGGGGAACGGGTGGCTTGCAGGTGACCCTGACGTTGCTGAAGCCGTCTTCAGTGGTCAAGGTGATTGACCAAGGCGCGGATGACAGCGTCAATGCAGCCTCGATCCGGTCCTTCCTGTCAAAAGTGTCGGGCGCGACCGAGACATGGGACACCACCGAGGCCACGATCCTGCAAAGCCGCCACCGTATCCCCGAAGAACGGCTGCGGGCTGATCAAGTGCTGGTCTTGCAAGTGCCGAACCCTGAACCCCTGCGGCCAGTGGAACCCAATATGTCCGTTGCCCGCCAGATGCATGCAGATGCCGATTACGGGCGTCTATGGCTTATCTTGTATGAACAGATCGTTCGGTCCGGTCGGGTCATGCAGGGCGCGGCCTATCCATCGCTGGTGAACGGGCGGCATGTGATGACGCCCTCGCCCATCCCGCGCTGGGACGTGCCAAAGCTGCATATGGCGCAGCATCTGACTTTCCTGTCGGCAGGGCGTGAAAAGCGACTTTATGCCGTGCCGCCGTTTACCCGGGTCGAACCGCTGGTCTTTTCCGATGTGCCCTATCAGGTCGAAGACCATGCCGCGCTGACCTGCCATCGCTCGGGCGTCTCAGGCTATTTCATGAACGAAATCCCACAAGACGATGGCTCGTCGGCGTTCGAGGTATCGGACAGCCATCTTGGCATCAAGACGATCCGTCAGGCGGAAGGTGCCGCCATCCGGATCGGTCCGACCTGGTATGAAAACGGAAAGATGCCGCAATGATCGCCACGGAGACAGCGCTTGCGCTACAAGCCCCGCAACTGATGACCACGCCGCCATTGCTGACGATGACCGGCGTTTCGCGCCGCTATGGCGATGTGGTGGCGCTTCAGGATGTTTCTGCCATGGTTTACCCCGGCGAGGTGCTGGGAATTGTGGGTGAAAGCGGGTCGGGCAAATCGACCCTGCTGCGGATGATGAACCTTGAGGATACGCCGGACACAGGCGACTATCGGTTGGCGCTGCCGGACCTTCCCGGCAACCTATTTGACCTTGACCGTTTTGCGCGCCGGATGCTGTGCGCCACACGCATCGGCATCGTCTATCAGAACCCGCACGTTGGCCTGCTCATGCAGCACACCTCCAGTGGCAACGTCGCGGAACGCCTCTTGATCGCGGGCGAGCGCAGTTTCGCCGCGCTGCGTGGCCGCGCGCGTGAAGCACTGGATGCTTCGGAGTTCCCATTGGAGCGGATGGATGCGCGGCCGATCGAGCTGTCGGGCGGCATGCAGCAGCGGGTGCAACTGGCTAAGGCGATTGCGCTGGAGCCGGTGCTTTTGTTGCTGGACGAGCCGACCACGGGCCTTGATGTGTCCGTGCAGGCGCTGGTCCTTGACACGCTGAAGCGGTTGCAGCGCGACAGGGCGATCACCATGGTGATCGTCAGCCATGACCTTGGCGTGATCCGCACCATGGCTGATCGTGTCATGGTGATGCGCCGGGGCAGGGTGGTCGAACAAGGGCTGGCCGACCAGATTTTTCAAGACCCGCAGCACGACTACACGCAACAACTCGTCCATGCAAAGTTGTGAGGCCCGCGATGACCCCCGTCCTTGAGGTTGAAGGCCTCGCCAAGCAATTCCAAATGCATCATCTGGGCCAAAGGCTGCACGCGTTTGACGGCATCAGCTTTGACTTGCACGCGGGCGAATTCCTGCTTTTGCGTGGGCCGAACGGGGTGGGGAAATCCACGCTTCTGCGGACGCTTTACCGCAGCTATCTGCCAAGCGCGGGGCGGATTTGGTATCATACAGCCGAAGGGCGGATTGATCTTGCGACGGCGGCGGATGTCGATATCGCTCTTCTCCGCCGCCGTGAGATCGGTTTTGTCACCCAGTTCCTGATTGCGCGGCCAAGGGTCGCGGCCGAGGATATCGTTGCCGAACCCCTGCGACGGGCGGGCATCTCTGCGCCCGAGGCGCTAGAGGAAGCGCGCCGCTGGCTGGCCGAGTTTGGTGTGAAACGCGATCTGTGGCGGGCCTATCCAACCACCTTTTCGGGCGGCGAGCAGCAGAAGGTCAATCTTGCGCGCGCGCTGATCTTGCCGCAACGGCTGTTGTTGCTGGATGAACCCACCGCGTCCCTGGATGCCGGCGCGCGGTCTGCACTGGTCCGGCGGCTGGCCGACCTAAAGGCGGCGGGCGTCGCGATGATCGGGGTGTTTCACCATCCCGGCGACGTGGCTGGGCTGATTGATCGTGACATTGAATTGACTGCGAAAGAGGTGCCTGAAGATGTGGCTGTCTGATTTCCGGGTGGTGACGCCTGACCGCGTGATCCCGCGTGGCTCGGTCCGCCTTGCCGAAGGCCGCATCGTCGAAGTTGCACAAACCCCAATGCCTGGTGCGGCGATTGTCGGTGATGGTCTGCTCTTGCTGCCCGGCTTTGTCGACATGCACGGCGATATGGTCGAACGCGAAGTGGAACCACGCCCGAATGTCCGCATGCCGATGGAATTGGGCCTGCGCGACCTTGACCGCAGGCTGGCGGCCTCGGGTGTGACCACCGCCTATGCTGCTGTCAGCTTTCACCCGGGGTCGGCTTATGGCCATATCCGGCACTTCGACCAGACCAGCGCCATCATCCGCGCGTTGAAATCGATGGGCGATGTGTTGAAGGTGGAACACCGCGTCCATGCCCGGTTTGAGATCACCTTTCCGGATGCGCTGCGTGTGGTCGAAGGGCTGATCGCAGAGGGCTCGGTCGATCTGGTGTCCTTGACCGATCACACGCCAGGGCAAGGTCAGTATCGCGATCTCGAGGCGCATGTTGCCCGCGTTGCGCGCGAAAAGGGTCTTAGCCAGACTGACGCAGAAGGCGAAGTGGCGCGGCGCATTGCCGAGAAACGGTCAACCGCGGGCGACATGGCCGCGACCTTGCGCGCCATATCCGCAACCTGCCGCGCGCATGGCGTGGCGCTGGCCAGCCATGACGACGACACGGTGGAAAAGGTGGCGCTGATGCAGGCGCTCGGGGCCGGGATCAGCGAGTTTCCTGTGACGGTCGAGGCCGCAACCGAGGCACGCGCCCGCGGCCTTGCCACCGCGATGGGCGCCCCCAATGCGCTGCGGGGGCAGTCCTATTCTGGCAACCTCTCGGCCCGAGCGGCGCACGGGATGGGCCTTTTGGATATCCTCGCATCCGACTACCATCCCTCCGCCCTGCTGCCCGCCGTTCTGGAACTGGCCAAGGCCGATCCGAACGGACTTGCCGGCGCTGCGCTTCTGGCCACACTGAACCCGGCGCGTGCCTTGGGTCTGACGGATCGCGGCGAGATAGCGCCGGGGATGCGTGCCGATCTGGTGATCGCAGATGACAGTGGCATTGGCCACGTTCGTGCCACTTTGCGCGCGGGGCGCATGATTTACTCGGATGGGTCGGTGGTGATGGCGGTGGCGGCCTGAGGTTTGGAACAGGCTGCCGTCGTGCGACGCTGAGGATCCCTATTCGACCAGCCCAAGGCCTTGCAGATATGCAAACCCCGCTGGAATGCGGGTTTTGTCGCGCAGTTCCAGCACCAGATGTGGCGCGGTTGTGCAATCGGCCAGGGCGCGAAACACCGCCGTCCACTCAACCTCACCTTCTCCGGGGGGCCAATGACGGTCAGCGTGGCCGTCCACATCTTGCAAATGCACATGGGCCAACTGTGCCCCTGCATCGCGCACGAAGTAATCGACCGGCGGCGCCCCTGACATCCGCCGCGCAAGCTGTGCGTGGCCTGTATCAATTGAAATCGCGATGGCGCGGCTGGAAAAGCTGTCGACCAACGCGCGGCGGGTCGATGGGTCAACGTCTTCGATGTTTTCGATCACGATGGTGATCCCGGTCTCTTCAGCGCGCATGACCACTGGATCCAAGACCTTATGGATGCGCTCCAGTTTGGCCTCGGCATATCCATGTGATGCAAGCTTGTTGTTTTCGTACCAGGCCCGGTAAGGCGAATGAAGGACCATCTGGCGCGCTCCGATCGCCTCGGCGGCCTCAAGCGCGCGCAAGAACCGCGCCGTGATCAGGGGCCGCAATTCCGCATCCTTGTTGTCAAGATCAAGACCTTCATAGGGGCCATGGATACCAACCCGACCGCCGTGGCCGGATAGCGCGGTCTTGGCGAAAGCGATCCTGTCTTCTCGTTCAGGGCCAAGTGCGGCATGCGTCATGAAATCTTGGAGTTCGATGTCGCGCTGGGCATCAAAGAGCCACGCCTTGTGCTCGGCAATCTCGGCGGCGCGAAGGCAAGCACCAATTCTGAGGAGTGTCATAGGCACCTGTCCTTTTTTTTCAATCTTTTCGCTATCACTTTAGTAAACGCGCCGCCCTTCCCGCCACACCCCAACCACATGGTTATGCCCGCCCTTCCGCCGCACCTGCACCAGATCGGCGCGCAGACCCACGGCGATCTGGCCTCGGTCAGACAACCCGGCCAGCCGCGCCGGGGCGTCGGTGGCCATCGCTATGGCGCGCGGCAGGTCTTGTGGCAGGCTGTCGTCAAAGCCGATGGCAAAGGCCGCGTCCAGCGGGCTGCGCGGGATGTAGTCCGAGGAAAGAACGTCGCACAAATCCGCTTCCAAGAGCGCGCGCAGCGCGACGTTTCCAGATTGGGACCCACCGCGCAAAAGGTTCGGGGCACCCATCACCACTGCAAGGCCCCTGTCGCGGGCATGGGCCGCGGCCTCCAACGTGGTCGGGAACTCGCAGACTGTAGCGCCCTCTGCCCACGCCTGATCAACATGGTCCAAAGTCCGATCATCATGGCTCATCAGTGGCAAACCCGCCGCCTGCGCCTGCGCCACCACATGGGCGCGCACCTCGGCACCGACGCGGGCTGATCGGTCCAGCAGTTCGGCCATCACATTGCGCGCATCGGCCATATCAAGCCCCATATCCATGGCCATCCGGCCAAGCCAATGTTCTCGATCAAGGCTTTGGCGGTCACCCGGCGTGTGGTCCATGACAGAGACCAGCCGCACAAGCGGGCTGTTGATCGTGGCGTCAGTCAGGGCAACGGTGTCGGGGTCGCAGATTTCGCAGCGCAGGTGCAAAAGATGGTCGGCACGAAACAACCCTTCGCCGCGGCCCCGTTCCAGCGCCGCCACCAGCGGCACCAAGAGGTCTCGCCGTTCGGGTCGCTTGACCGATGCGCCGACGCAAAGACTGTCCAGCACCGTCGTTGTGCCGCCCGCGATCACCACGGCATCATGTGCCATCAACGCATTCAGAAAATCCCATTGCACACCCGCACGCGGAAAGACATGTGCCTCCACATGATCGGTGTGAACATCGACGATTCCGGGGATCAGGAAGTCATCCCCAAGATCAAGGCCTCCCGGCGGAAGCGCCCCGGGCCGCAGGGCAGCGATCTGCCCAGCCTCTATGTCAACGGCGCCGTTGATCACGCCATGTGGTGTAACGATCCACGCCCCGGCAAGCGAGAAGTTTCCAGCCTTGTCGTCCAGCATTCTGCCCCCTAGTCGGTCCGCTTCCGGACCCAATTCGCTGTCGTTTCCCAGTTGATCCGAATCTGCGGCGCCCGCCCCGCTAAGCTAGGCACAGTTCGTGGTCGGATCTGCTCTGACGCCAAAAAGCCCGATGCGGCGCACTATGCCCGATGGGACGGAGTCCGCCATGCAAAAGCCAATCACCCCCGCTGCACAGAGCCCCTTCGTCCACGGGTCAGGGGTTGCCGACGCCGTTGTGACGTTGGGTCGTTCGACCAGTTCATGGACCATAGGCTCCTTGCGGGCTTTGCGGAAGGCAAGTGCCGTATTGAACATTAATGTCTTCAAGGGCATGCCCAACGCTCCAGTGGCGATACATTCGGACGAATGGCTAGAGCCTGCCCATGTCGCCACTGCAACGAGAGTGTGAACTTTTTCGCACCCAGACATGACGATCTCACGACA
>JAIYDR010000048.1 GCA_027487395.1 Rhodobacter sp.
ACCGAGGTGCGTCACGAACGGCCCCGCTCGGCGCTCAGCTACAACACCTCGCCCGATATCCCGTTTGATCGGTCGATCAATCCCTATCGCGGCTGCGAACATGGCTGCATCTATTGCTTCGCGCGGCCCAGCCACGCCTATCTGAACCTGTCGCCGGGGTTGGATTTCGAAACCCGCCTGATCGCCCGCCCCGGCATCGCCGAGGTTTTGGTGGGGGAGTTGCGGGCGAAGTCCTACAAAGTGGCGACTGTGGCGATTGGCACCAACACCGACCCGTACCAACCGCTGGAGGCTGAGCATCGCCTGATGCGGGAGGTGCTGACGGTGTTGTCTGGGTGCAATCATCCGCTGGCGATCACGACCAAGGGCACGTTGATTGAACGGGATATCGACCTGTTGGCCCCGATGGCGGCAAAGGGTCTGCTGCGGGTGGGGATTTCCATCACCACGTTGGACGCAGGTCTGTCCCGCGCGCTGGAACCCCGCGCGCCCTCGCCCGCGCGGCGGTTGCAGATGATCCGCCGCCTGTCTGAGGCGGGAATCCCCGTGCGCGCGATGCTGGCCCCGGTGATCCCCGGTCTGACCGACCCGGAGATTGACCCGATCCTTGCCGCTGTGGCCGAGGCAGGGGCTAAGGCGGCCAGTTGGATCATGCTGCGCCTGCCGCTTGAGGTGTCGCCCTTGTTTCAGGATTGGCTGGCCACCCATGCGCCGGGACGTGCCGCCAAGGTGATGTCCCGGGTGCGCGACAGCCATGGCGGGGCGGATTATCGCGCCGATTGGGGCAAGCGGATGCGGGGGGAGGGGATCTGGTCCGACCTGATCCGCCAGCGCTTTGATCTGGCGCTGGCACGCAACGGGTTGAAAAAAGAGATGCCGCCGTTGCGCTGCGATCTGTTCACCCCGCCCGTGCGGGCGGGGGATCAGTTGTCGCTGTTCTGACGGTAAGGGCAGGCGAAGTCTGAGACAGACTTCGCGCAAATCTCTGTCGCAGAGATTTGCGTCACGCCAGCGGTTGGTCTTTGGTGGGGGGAAGAACGGAGCTGTCGCTTGCGTGGCAGACCCCCGGGAGGGTTTTGCACCCTCCCGGACCCTCCCGCAGGATATTTGAGCAACGGGGAAGGCGGACGGGCTTTAGCCCCGGCGTCCGCGGCGTTCGCGCTTGGGTTCACCCGAGGTATCGCCGGTGCCGTCCGAAGCAGACGAGAAGCCGCCAAGCGCGTCGCTGATCGTGTCCAGAGTTGGGCGCGGGCCTTTGGGGCGCGATTCCAGCGCATCGCGCATGGCGCGCAGGTGGTTGGGCATGGTGCCGCAACAGCCGCCGATCAGCCGCACACCGGAATCACGCGCCAGTACGGCATATTCCGCCATCAACTCTGGTGTACCGTCGTAGTGGATATGGCCGTCGTGATACTTCGGGATGCCCGCGTTGCCCTTGGCGATGATCGGGCGTTCGGTCCCTTGGGCGACGAAGCCCAGAACGGTGCGCAACAGGTCCGACGCGCCCACACCGCAGTTCGCGCCAAAGGCGATGGGTGGGTTGGGAAGTTTCTCGACCATCTCGCTCATCGCGGCAGAGGTGACGCCCATCATGGTGCGCCCGGCGGTGTCAAAGCTCATGGTGCCGCACCAAGCCACACCCGCCAGTCGGCAGGCCTCAGCGGCGGCCTTGTACTCTTCGGGGGCCGAAATGGTTTCGACCCAGACGACGTCAACGCCGCCTTCCTTCATGCCCTCAATCTGCTCGTGGAAGATTTCCACTGCGGTAGCATGGGTCATGGTGCCCATGGGTTCAAAGATTTCACCCGTCGGCCCGACCGAGCCTGCGACGATCACGGTCCGGCCGGATTTGTCGGCAATCTCACGCCCCAACTCGACGCCCGCACGGTTCAATTCGCGCACACGGCCTTGGGCGTTATGGAGTTTCAACCGCGCGGCATTGCCGCCAAAGGTGTTGGTCAGAAACAGGTCCGACCCGGCCTCAACCGCCATGGAATAGAGTTTGCGGATGTTGCCCGGCTCATCGACGTTCCAGAGTTCCGGCGGCTCGCCCGAGGACAGGCCCATGTTGAACAGGTTGGTGCCGGTGGCCCCGTCGGCCATGATCCAGTCGCGGCTGGCAAGCATACGGGAAAGCGCGTTGTCGGACATGGAATGTCACCCTTGATGTCGGTTCACTGCCGGTCTTGCCACGCGGGCCCAAGAACAGGCAAATCGAATTGCTGCATAATCTTGTTCGATTTGGCGCGGGTTTGTCACGACAAAAGGGCGCCCCGAAGGACGCCCCGTTTAGCGTGTCTTGCGGGAAACCGCCGCGATTTGACTCAAAGCTCGCTCATCAGTTGCGATTTGGCGATCGGAAGCAATTCGGCCAGTTTCGCGCGGATCGCATCGGCGCTGGCTTTGTCGCCCAGATCACCGGCCAGTTTGCGAACCACGTCTTCGTTGCCCGCTTCCTCGAAGTCAGCCGAGACCACGGCCATGGCATATTCGGCCGCCGCATCGCCCGACAGGCCCAAAAGCCCCGCCGCCCAGAGACCGGCCAGTTTGTTACGCCGCGCTTCGGCGCGGAACTGCATCTCGGCGTCATGGGCGAATTTGTTTTCGAAAGCCTTATCGCGGTCGTCGAAGGTGGTCATGGCTGGGCCCCCAATACGGTGTGCTGTGCGGTGCGTTGCGTTGAACGTCTTGGCTATCCATATGCCCCTGAGAACCCCGCGCTGCAAGGGGGAGGGCAGATTCAAGGTTGTTCTGGCGCGGTGCAAGTGGGGGTGCTTGCGGGTGGGGGGCGCTTGCTCTATAGCCGCAGCAGCAGCGGGCGCCCCTCGGGTAGCGCCCCGATTGCATTTGTCGCGGAGAGTTCATGGCACGGCGCAAGAAGGTTTACGAGGGCAAGGCGAAGATCCTGTACGAAGGACCTGAACCGGGCACTCTGATCCAATACTTCAAGGATGACAGCGCCCCGACGCCCGCAGTCCCCTCGCCTGCGGCGGTGGAAGGCAAGGGCGTGCTGAACAACCGCCTGTCAGAGTTCTTCATGGCCGGGCTGAATTCGGTGGGGGTGCCCACGCATTTCATCCGCAGGCTGAACATGCGCGAGCAATTGGTGCGGATGGCCGAGATTGTGCCGCTGGAGGTGGTGGTGCGGAACTTTGCCGCAGGGGACATCTCCACCCGTTTGGGCATTCCTGAAGGCACGCCGCTGCCGCGCCCGATTGTGGAATACTACTACAAGGATGAGCGCCTTGGTTCGCCCTTGGTGTCCGAAGAGCACATCATTGCCTTTGGCTGGGCCAATCAGCAGGATCTGGATGACGTGGTCGCCTTGGCGCTGCGGGTGAATGATTTCCTGTCGGGGGTGATGATGGGCGTGGGCATTCGCCTTGCTGATTTCCGCATCGAGGTCGGCCGGGTGTGGGAGGGCGATTTCATGCGCCTGATCGTGGCCGATGAGATCAGCCCTGACTCTTGCCGGTTGTGGGACATGCGGACCGCGACCGAGGCGATGGAACGCGACGGCGTACCCCGCGAGCCGGGACCGATGGCGGATGTCTATCAGGAACTGGCGCGCCGTCTGGGTGTCTTGCCATCCAATGTCACGCATACGACCAAGCCCACCCTGATCAACTGAGGCTTGCCCCCGCGGGGCAGGCCCGCTAAGGCAGCGCCACCACATCAAAAGCCGGAGGCCCCGATGAAAGCGCGCGTGACCGTTATGCTGAAAAACGGCGTTCTGGACCCGCAAGGGGCCGCTGTGCAGCACGCTTTGGGGACTTTGGGCTTTACCGGTGTCACTGGTGTGCGTCAGGGCAAGGTGATCGAGCTTGATCTGTCCGAGACCGATGCTGCCAAGGCCGAAGTCGCGGTCAAGGCGATGTGTGAAAAGCTGCTCGCCAATACGGTGATCGAAAGCTACCGCGTCGAAATCCTGTAATCGGTCTGGTGGCGACGCCCGGGTGTCGGCTTCGGCCCAGACCTGTGGTGTGGGTGGTGCTTGGCTGCTGGCTCAACCGTCCGGAGGTTCCCGATGCGCGCTGCGATCCTGACCGCCTATCGCCAAGACCTGTCCATTGAGACCGTCCCCGATCCGGTCTGTGAGGCGGATGGCTTGGTGCTGAAGGTGCTGGCCTGCGGCATCTGTCGGTCTGACTGGCACGGATGGGTGGGCGAACATCCCAAGGTCAAACCCGGTGCTATTCCGGGGCATGAATACTGCGGTGAAGTGGTCGCGGCTGGCCCCCTATCATCGTGGCGGGTGGGGGATCGGGTGATTGCGCCCTTTATCCTGTCCTGTGGCACCTGCCCGGAATGCCGTCAGGGCCTGACCACGATCTGCCAAAGCCAGCGCGTGCCGGGCTTTGGCGAGCCGGGGGCTTACGCCGAATACATCTCGGTCCCCCGCGCGCACAACCTTGCGCGCTTGCCGGAGAGCATTTCGCCGGTGCTGGCGGCGGGCTTGGGGTGTCGGGTGACGACCGCTTGGCATGCTTTGACCGGGCGGGCGGAGTTGCGCGCAGGGGAGTGGTTGGCGGTGCATGGCACGGGCGGGATCGGGCTGTCGGCCTTGCTGCTGGGCCGGGCTTTGGGCGCGCGGGTGGTGGTGGTGGATGTGGTGCCCGAAAAGCTGAGCCATGCCTTGGGTTTGGGGGCAGAGTTCGCCTTTGATGCGCGCCAGGGCGATGTGGCGGCGGCAATCCGCGAGGCGACAGGCGGGGGTGCCCATGTCTCGATCGAGGCTTTGGGGATTGCGGCCACGGCCAATGCGTCGATCGACTGTCTGCGCCCCTTGGGCCGTCACGTGCAGGTGGGTCTGCCGACGGGCCATACCGCACGGATGGAGATCAACATGAACGCCGTATACATGAAGCAGCTGGCGCTTTACGGCACGCGCGGGATGCCCGCGTGGAAGTATCCCACGCTTCTCGACCTGATCACGCGGGGTGTGGTGGATGTCTCGGCCCTTGTGTCACGGGTGGTGCCTCTGTCGGGGGCGTCGGCCGAGTTGAGGGCTTTTGACGCGCCGATGCCGCCGGGGGTGGCGGTGATCGGGGATTTTGCGGGGTAGGTTTTAAGTCGCAACCTTTGCCAAAGGGGCGCGCACGCACCGCGGGGTGGGTGCACATATATGTGCGCCCGCCCCGGTGGGGCGGTGCGGGCGCGCCCCGATGCTTTGGGCATCGGGGCAATCCCTGTCGTGGTGCCCTGAATAGGTTACACCCGCCTCACCACCCTCAACCTGATCCCATCCTTCGCCCGCACCGTCAGATGCGCCACGGGGACCGGCACATCGCGCGCAATCGCCTCAAACCGAAACGCGCGGCAGAGCTGCGCCAGCAACAGGGGGCCTTCGACCATCGCAAACCCCGCGCCGGTACAAACACGGGGACCGGCGGAAAAGGGGATATAGGCCTCTCGCGCGGCGTGACGGCAGGCCTCGGTCTGCCAGCGGGCGGGGTCGAAGTGGTCGGGATTCTCCCACACCCGCTCATGCCGGTGCAGGTGCCACGGCGACAGCACGATCTGTGCGCCGGGGGCGACCGGGCGGTCGCGCATCACCTCTGGGCAGGTATTCTCGCGCACCATCATCGGGACAGGGGGATAAAGTCGCAACGGCTCGCGGAACACGTCGCGGGTGAGGCGTAGGCGG
>JAIYDR010000254.1 GCA_027487395.1 Rhodobacter sp.
CAGGCGCTGAACGTCGTTCCCGAGCGCTGGACCGACGAGCAACGCCGCGACGCAATCGCGAGCGGGAAGATCCCGCGCGACAACATCGACGCCAAATTCGCCGAAGGTTTCAAGGTCGCCGTTGTGGCAGGCTTTCAGGGCGTCAGCCCCGAAGGCCGCGTGACCACCCTTGGTCGGGGTGGCAGTGACACAACCGCCGTGGCCTTTGCCGCCGCATTCGGTGCCGAACGCTGCGACATCTACACCGATGTGGACGGGGTCTATACCACCGACCCGCGCGTATCGTCCAAGGCGCGCAAGTTGGACAAGATCGCGTTTGAGGAAATGCTGGAACTGGCCTCGCTCGGCGCGAAAGTCCTGCAAACCCGGTCAGTCGAGCTGGCGATGCGCTACAAGGTGCGCCTGCGGGTGCTGTCATCCTTTGAAGATACCGACGAAAACTCGGGCACATTGGTCTGCGACGAGGAGGAAATCATGGAATCGAAAGTCGTCTCTGGCGTCGCCTTCAGCCGCGAGGAAGCCAAGATCACCCTTTTCACCATCGAGGACCGCCCCGGCGTCGCCTCGGCCATCTTCGGGCCTTTGGCCGATGCGGGCGTGAATGTGGATATGATCGTCCAGAACATCTCGGAGAAGGACTACGATGACGCGCATCCCGGCGCCGTCACCGACATGACCTTTTCTTGCCCGATCAATCAGGTGGAGCGCGCCAAAAAGGCAATGGAAGACGCCCGCGGCGCCGGTTTGATCAAATATGACGAGTTGATCATCGACACCGATGTGGCCAAGGTTTCGGTCGTCGGCATCGGCATGCGGTCGCACGCGGGCGTTGCGGCGCGGATGTTCTCGTCCCTGTCAGCCGAGAATATCAACATCAAGGTGATCTCAACCTCCGAGATCAAGATTTCGGTCCTGATCGATCGAAAGTATATGGAATTGGCCGTGCAGGCGTTGCACGACGCCTTTGAGTTGGACAAGGCCTGACGCGACCACCTGAAAGCGCAGCGCGTGAAAAGTTCAAAGCCCTTCGGAACACCATGTCCGGGGGGCTTTTTGCTTGGTCCGTTCCTGTCCTTTCCAGCGGAGTCTAACATCGCCAGAGAGGCCAGCATTGCCGATGGCCCGGCAGACCCCATCATAATCCGTTTCCCTTATGCGTCGCTTGTGGTCTAAAGGCAGGCAAACACAGTGGAAACGAAAGGCGCGGACACCGCACCGCGAAAACGGGGCCATGCCAGAACGGACAGAAAGCGACAGCCGCAAACTGCTGCGCCGCCTGCGGGACACGCTGGCGACCCCCGGCAAGGGGCAGGATCGGCTTGACCGCATCACCCATCTGATTGCGGATTCGATGGGGACCGAGGTCTGCTCGATCTACCTTTTCCGCGATGCCGACACGCTGGAGCTATGCGCGACCGAAGGGCTGAGACCCGAATCCGTCCACAAGACGCGTATGAAACTGGGCGAAGGTCTGGTGGGCCGCGTCGCCCGCACGGGCCTGCCCGTCAATACCCCCAACGCCCCAAGCGAAAAGGGCTTTCGCTATATGCCGGAAACGGGGGAAGAGATTTACTCTTCCTTCCTTGGCGTGCCGATCCAGCGCGTGGGCGAAAAGCTGGGTGTGCTTGTGGTCCAGTCCAAAACCGCGCGCCAGTTTTCCGAAGATGACATCTATGCGCTGGAAGTCGTGGCCATGGTGCTGGCCGAGATGACGGAGCTTGGCCTGTTTTCCGGCGATGGCGACGGCATGCGCGCGCTGCACAAGCAACCGGTGATGATCCGGGGCGGTGTCGGCCAAGAAGGCGCCGCCGAAGGCCGGGTCTGGCTGCATGAGGCGCGGGTGGTCGTGACCAACCCCGTCGCCGACGATCCCCTGACCGAAATCGACCGCATCCGCGAGGCCGTTGGACAATTGCGCGTGTCGGTCGATGATCTTCTGGCGGCAGAAAGCCTCGACAAGGATCAAAAACAGGTGCTTGAAGCCTACCGCATGTTTGCCCATTCACGCGGCTGGCTGAAACGGATGGAGGATGACATCGCGCGCGGCCTGTCGGCCGAAGCGGCGGTGGAAAAAGAACAATCCGCCACCCGCTCGCGGCTGGAACAGGTGCCGGACGCTTACTTGCGCGAACGGCTGCATGATCTGGATGATCTGTCCAACCGCCTGCTGCGCATCCTGACCGGACAGGGTAAGGACACCGGCGCGATGATGCCGGAAAACCCGATCCTTGTGGCGCGCAACATCGGCCCGGCAGAGTTGTTGGAATATGGCCGCAAGCTGAAAGGCGTGGTGCTGGAGGAAGGCTCTGTCGGCTCTCACGCCGCCATCGTCGCCCGGGCATTGGCGATCCCCCTCGTGATCCATGCGGACCGCGTGGTGACAGAGGCGTTGAACGGCGATGCCATCCTTGTCGATGGCGATCAGGGCATCGTCCACCTGCGGCCCGAAGAAACCGTCGCCCGTGCCTTTCGCGACAAGATCGCCATGCAGGCGGCGGCGCAACAGCGCTATACCTCTCTGCGGGGGCTTCCGGCGCAATCGACCTGCGGCACGGTGACGACGCTGATGATGAACGCCGGGCTGATGGCGGATTTGCCCAGCCTTGAAGGATCGGGTGCCGAAGGGGTGGGCCTCTTCCGCACCGAATTGCAATTCCTTGTGCGCAACAAGATGCCGCAACGCGCGGAACTCGCAGCGCTTTATGCCCGCGTGATGGATGCGGCCAAGGGACAGCGGGTGGCTTTCCGCACGTTGGATATCGGCTCGGATAAGGTTCTGCCCTATATGAAGCCGCAGGATGAGCCCAATCCTGCGATGGGATGGCGGGCGATCCGGGTGGGCCTGGACAAACCCGGCGTGCTGCGTATGCAATTGCAGGCCCTGATCCGTGCGGCAAAGGGGCGGCCCTTGACCGTGATGTTCCCTTTCATCAGCGAACATGCCGAATTCGTGCAATCGCGCGCCATGTTCCTCAATGAGTTGGAGCGCGAAAAAGCACTCGGCCATATTGTTCCGACCGCGGTTGAGGTTGGCGCAATGTTGGAGACCCCCAGCCTTGCCTATGCGCCCCGCGCTTTCTTTGAGATGACGGATTTCGTCTCAATCGGCGGCAATGACCTGAAACAGTTCTTTTTTGCGGCAGACCGCGAAAATGAACGCGTCCGCCGCCGCTATGACATCCTGAACGTCTCCTTCCTGCATTTCCTGCGCCATATCGTGGCCCGCTGCGCAGAGACCGGCACCGCGCTGACCTTCTGCGGCGAAGATGCCGGACGACCGATTGAGGCGCTGGCCTTCGCCGCCCTTGGCATTCGCGGCTTGTCGATGCGCCCAGCCTCCATCGGCCCGGTCAAGGCGCTTTTGCGTCGGGTGGACCTGTCAGCGGCGCGTGGCGTGATCGAGGCCGCGATGCAGGACGGGTCAGTGACCGTGCGGCCCGCGCTGATGGGCTGGCTTGAGGCGCAGGGTGAGGGCTGAGGGGAAAATAGCCCTCTGCATTAGACTCTGATTTTCTTCCCGCACCGTCCAAGGGGCGCGCACGCACCGCGGGGTGGGTGCACATACATGTGCGCCCGCCCCGTGGGGGCGGTGCGGGCGCGCCCCGATGCTTTGGGCATCGGGGCAACACCAAACGTAGCGCTCTTCCAATCAACCTGACCCGCCGCTCTCGCACTCCCAACCGTTGCTTCCCCTCCCCCTTCCCGCTAGGAAGTCCCAAACCCTTTGCACAAAGGCCGTCCCATGCGTCTGTCCCGCTACTTCCTGCCCGTCCTCAAGGAAAACCCCGCCGAGGCGCAGATCGTCTCGCACCGCTACATGCTGCGCGCGGGCATGATCAAACAGCAGGCGGCGGGCATCTATTCCTGGCTGCCCTTGGGCTATCGCGTGTTGAAGCGGATCGAAGACATCGTCCATCAGGAACAAATCCGCGCGGGCCATATCCCGCTCTTGATGCCCACCCTGCAACCCGCAGACCTGTGGCGCGAATCCGGGCGCTATGACGATTACGGCCAAGAGATGCTGCGCATCACCGACCGCCAAAAGCGCGAGATGCTCTATGGGCCGACGAATGAGGAGATGATCACCGACATCTTCCGCGCCCATGTGAACAGCTACAAAGACCTGCCGATGACGCTCTATCACATCCAGTGGAAATTCCGCGATGAGATGCGCCCGCGTTTCGGCGTGATGCGGGGCCGCGAATTCCTGATGAAGGACGGCTACAACTTCGACATCGACCGCGAGGCTGCCCTGCATGCCTACAACCGCCACATGGTCAGCTATCTGCGCAGCTATGAACGCATGGGTCTGACCGCCATCCCGATGCGCGCCGCCTCTGGCCCCATCGGCGGCGACAACACGCATGAATTCCTTGTTCTGGCGCAAACCGGCGAGTCCGAAGTGTTTTACGATGACCGCGTGACGGCGCTGAAACTGGGCCAACGCGACATCGACTATGATGATCGCGCCCAAGTGGCCAAGGTCTGCGAAGAGTTCACCACCCTCTACGCCCGCACCGATGAAACCCACGACGCCGCCGTCTTCGACACCATCCCCGACGAGCACCGCAAGGTCGGCCGCGGCATCGAGGTTGGCCAGATCTTCTACTTCGGCACCAAGTATTCCGAATCGATGGGGGCCTTGGTCGTCAACGACAAGGGCGAACGCGTCCCGGTCGAAATGGGCAGCCACGGCATTGGCGTGTCACGCCTTTTGGGCGCCATCATCGAAGCCAGCCACGACGACAAGGGCATCATCTGGCCCGAAGGCGTTACCCCCTTCCCGGTCGGGATCGTCAACCTCAAGCAAGGCGACAGCGCCTGTGACGCCGCCTGCGCGGGTCTCTACAAAGCCCTCGCCGCCAAGGGGCTGGAAGCACTATACGATGACCGCGATGAACGCGCCGGCGCGAAATTCGCCACGATGGACCTGATCGGCCTGCCCTGGCGCATCACCGCAGGCCCACGCGGTCTGGCCAATGGCGTGGTTGAGGTCACCTCGCGCCGCAGCGGCGAGTCCGAGGAAATGTCGGTCGAAGCCGCCGTCGACCGCATCGTGCAAATCTACGCAGGACGCTGACCAGATCGGGCGCGGCTCCCTCCCGCGCCCCGTTTTCTTTTCGAAA
>JAIYDR010000393.1 GCA_027487395.1 Rhodobacter sp.
GATGAACCGCTTTCCGCGCTGGACATGAAATTGCGCAAAGAGATGCAGGTCGAGTTGAAGCGACTGCAAAAGGAAACCGGACTGACCTTCATCTTCGTGACACATGACCAAGAAGAGGCCCTGACCATGTCGGATCGGATCGCGGTCATGAGCGGTGGCCGGGTCCAACAGATCGCAACCCCACGCGCGCTTTACGACCGCCCTGCCAACCGCTTTGTCGCGGGCTTCATCGGGGAGTCGAGTTTTCTTGCCGCCGAGGGTCTTGGCGGCGCGCTGCGCTTTCAGGACCAAACCCTTGCGCTGGCCGAGGCACCGTCGGGGCCTGTCACGCTGATGATCCGGCCCGAACATGTGGTCTTTGGCGGCCCCTTGCCCGAGGCGCTGAACCTTGCGGCCACCGTCACCGATCAGGTCTATTTCGGTACAGATACCCATGTTTATCTGGCGTTGGACGGCGGGGCACCGCTTGTGGCGCGGGTGCAGAATGCCCTGCGCGGCGGCGTCAGCTTTGCGATGGGGCAGCGGGTCACCCTTGCCTTGCCCGCCGACGCCCTGCGCGTGATGGAGGGCTGAGATGACCCCGGCAGACACCCGCCGCCGTTGGGGACTGGCTTTGCCGGCGGTGGCGGTCATCACGCTGTTTTCCATCCTGCCGCTGGGCGTGGTGGTCCTTTACTCGGTGCTGACTCCCGGGGATTATGGCAATGTCAGATGGGTTCTTTCGGGCGAGGGCTGGTTTTCGGTCTTGTTTGAGCGCGACATGTTCGACGAGACCGTATCACTGTCCGATGCCCATATCACAATCCTCTTCCGCTCGGTCGGGCTGTCTTTGGCGACGACGCTGTTGACGCTGATCTTTGGGGTGCCGACGGCCTGGTTCATCGCCACCCGCGCGCCCCGTCAGCGTGGCTTTTGGCTGTTTCTGATTACGATCCCCTTCTGGACCAACCTTTTGGTCCGCACCATCGCCATCCAAGAGATCATCCGCGCCGAGGGTGTCTTGAACCGCATCCTGATCGGACTGGGGCTGATCGAGCAGCCTTTGCAGATGATGTTCACCAACTTTGCCGTGCTTTTGGGCATGGCCTATGTGTTCTTGCCGCTGATGGTTTTGCCCGTCTATGCCGCGATCGAAAAGTTCGATTTTCGTCTGGCAGAGGCAGGCTATGACCTTTATGCCAGCCGCGCCTATTGCCTGCGCCGGGTCATCCTGCCCTTGGTGCGGCCCGGCATTATCGCCGGCTCGATCCTGGTCTTTGTCCCGTCGCTTGGGGCCTATGTCACGCCCCGCATCATGGGTGGGGGCAATTCGATGATGCTGGGCAACCTGATCGAGATGCAGTTTGGTCAGGGCCGAAACTGGCCGCTGGGGGCCGCCTTGTCGATCACCCTGACGCTTTTGGTGCTGGGGGCGCTGATCTGGTACACCCGCCTTACTACCGGGGGCCGCCGCCATGGCTGACCGTGCCTTTGACATCCGTCGGATGCCGGGGGCGGTCACCTTGGCGGTCGTGTGCTTTGTCATCCTTTACATCCCGATGGTCATTCTGGTCGCCAATTCCTTCAACGCCGGCAAGGTGATTGGCCAATGGGAGGGCCTGTCGCTGCGGTGGTATCTTGCCGCCTTGCAAAACGAGGCCTTCCTTGCCGCGGCCGCCAATTCGCTTGTCCTTGCCACAATCGCGGCGTTTATGGCGACGGTGCTGGCCACGATGGCGGCGCTGGCCACCACCCGCAGCGATGGCTTTCGTGGCAAGGGCGCGATCCACATCGTGCTGAATCAGCCCCTGATGGTGCCGGAAATCGTGCTGGCCATCGCGCTTTTGATCATCCTGGCGCAAGTGAAACAGGCCACCGGCTATACCGGCCTTGGTTATCTGATCGCGGCCCACACCACCTTTTGCATCCCCTTTGCCTATATGCCGATCCGCGCCCGGCTTGAGGGGATGGACATGACGTTGGAAACCGCCGCAGCCGACCTTTACGCCAGCCGCGCCTATGCCTTTCGCCGAGTGACGCTGCCCCTGTTGGCGCCCGGCATCCTTGCGGGCTTCATGCTGGCCTTCGTCGTCTCGCTGGATGACGTGGTGATAAGCAGCTTCCTGAAATCGCCGGGGCAGGAAACCTTGCCCACCTATCTGATGGGTGAGTTGCGCCGCAACCTGTCCTCGGAAATCTATGCCATCTCCTCGCTTTTGCTGCTGATCAGCGTGCTGATCGTGGCGGGATCATGGCTGGCCACAAGACAGAAAACCTGACCCCGACAGAGGAGACTTTGATGACATCTGCATCCCGTCTGGCCTTGGCAGCCCTGCTGCTTTCGGCCGCCCCCGCCCTGGCCGAAGGCACGCTGAACATCTACAACTTCGGCCTCTACACGCCGCCCGATCTGCTGGAAAAGTTCGAGAAAACCTATGATGTCAAGGTCACCCTGACCGAATATGACAGCAACGAAACCGCCATGGCCAAGATCGAGGCTGGCGGGCATGGGTTCGATATCGTGATGCCTTCGGCCTCGGTGGTGCCGATCTACATCGAAAAGGGCCTGTTGTTGAAGTCCGAGCCCAATCAGATGGAGAACTTCAAGAACGTTGATCCAAAATGGGTCGAAATCTATTGGGACAATGGCCGCCATTACACCGTGCCATGGGTCTGGGGCACGACCGGGGTGATGGTCAACACCAAGGTCTACAAGGGCGATATCAACACCTCGGCGATCTTCCTTGACCCGCCAGAAGAGTTGAAGGGCAAGATCAATGTCGTGCCCTCCATGAATGACGTGATCGACATGACCATCCGCTATGTCGGCGGCGAGCCTTGCACCACTGACAAAGCCGTCCTGAAAGCGGCGCGCGACAAGCTGATTGCGGCCAAGCCGTCATGGGCCTCGATCGACTACACCAGCTTTGAGAAGTTCATCAACGAAGACATCAACGCCTCGGTGTTCTGGAGCGGGGCTGCAAATCGCATCCGGGCCGAAAACGCGGGCTTTGCCTATGGCTATCCCAAAGAGGGTTATTCGCTTTGGCAAGACAATGTCGCAATTCTGGCCGATGCCCAGAATGTCGAAAATGCCAAGCTGTTCCTCAATTTCATCATGGCCCCGGAAAATGCTGCGCTCATTTCGAACTACACCCGTTACGGCAACGGTATCATCGGCTCTGATGCCTTCATGGACCCCGGTCTTGCCGATGCGCCCGAAATGATCATCCCCGAAAACCTGAAAGCCGCGGGCCATTTCCAGCAAACCTGCCCGCCTGAGGCGCAGGCTTTCTATACGAGGATTTGGACCGATCTGACCAAGTAGGTCCTTGCAGACCAAGCTCAACAGTGGCTCCCGGCGGATGTCTCCGTCGGGATGATCTTCACAAAGATCGCAGTCTTTGTCTTGCCTGTCAGGTGAATCTCTTGCACTGGGCCTTTCCGTCCAAGGTTCGACAGCACCGCGCAGAGGCTAGATCAAGGGATGTGATCAGGCAGTTTGCAAGAACGATTGGGCGCAAGAGTCGACGCTGATGCAATGGCGTCTTAAGCAGGTTGACGAGATCAACGATCTCTCCCGACCAGCGATGGAAGCCTAGCACGCACCGTGGCCTGTGCCGTGGCGCACTCAAGGACTGTCTGACACGCACTGAAGCATACTCTGCGTGGTAGAGGTCGTTCTTGCGCCCGGTTGCGATGAATTCATGGCGCTGGGGTCCCACCCTGCGCCATGCGGCTTCGATGCCGTGTGGATCGGGATTGCGGATCAGTTGGTGGGCGGTGAGCCCTTTTTTGGCGGCCCAGATTGTCGGCAATGACTGTAATGCCGGGTGTCAACAGCGGCAGCAGGCCCTGGCCCGTCCACGCCGTGGGCATTTCTCCATTGATCGGCCGATCCAGCACGAAAGGCGAGAAGAGGCCATCGTGTCGCAACCCGGCCAAGAAGGTGAGCGGATTTCTGTGGGCATGCGGGACATGGGCTGTAGGTCTCTGGACCGTCGCAGTCCAGCCGCCGGTTCGGTTCATGTTGGTTTCGACCCAGTTTCAACAATGAAGATCAATCGCTTGCGATCAGGCCGGTGCAGATGCGTCCGCCAGCGTGCCCGGCACCGCGCCACACTTGGCCGAAACTGCTCCGCCGCCATCAGGGCCGTTGCTTGACCGTCTGGCCCGCCTTGCGGACAAAATGCCAGACCGTGTCACGGGCCACAAGAACGCCCAGTGTCGCCAGTTCCATCGTCAAGGCGCGCAGTGTCAGATCGGGCGTCTCGGCCGCCGAGCGAGCAGCCCTTCCCCGGCCCCCCGTAGGCACGGCGCGGCGGATTCCGCCCACCTTGCCGGGAACTTGTCCACGACCTGAGGGCTGCCGCTGGCCGACCCGCACCGCCGTTGCCACCGAAACTCCAAACCGCTGTCTCACCTTCCGCAAATGCGCCAGCACCTTGCTCTCAGAGGTTGATCGAAAGTGGTCATTCCATGATCTCACCCACCATCGGGCCAGAGATGTGGTTCACGAAACATCAGCCTTGGAAAATCACCACACAGGTTCGAACGGTTGGCGACAGATTCTAGCCGTTCAGTCCTCGCAACTCGCGGTTTCTATTGCGCGACCAGGTCAACAGCAGATGATCGACGGTCAGCCCCATGAACGCCACCGCCAGCCCCAGTGTCAGCCCCTTGCCGACATCGGTAGACGACAGTGCCCGTTGCATTTCCTGACCCAGATCCTGTGTTCCAATAAAGGCGGCGATTATCACCATGAACAGAGCGAACATGACGGATTGGTTGGCCCCGACCAGCATCGTCGGCACGGCAAGCGGTAGCCTGACCTGCCAAAGGATTTGCCGCTGGTTCGCCCCTGACATTGCGGCTGCTTCGATGGTTTCGGCGGGCACATTCCGCAACCCTTCGATTGTGTATCTGACTATGGGCACGGTCGCAAAAACCACGACAGCCGCCACCACGGCCACATCATTCACGCCAAACAGCATGATCACCGGGATCAGGTAGATAAAGCTGGGAAAGGTCTGCAACGTATCGCAGATCAACAGCAATCGCCCCGCGCGCTCTGGCCGCGACGACCCAAGAACGCCCAAGGGCAACCCAAGCATCAAGGCCAGTGCCACAGACACAAAGACCATATAGACGGTAATCATCGCGCGATCCCACCAACCTGACATGGCAATCGGCAGCACAAAGGCAAGGCAGATCAACGCCGACCGCCGCCCCCCGATCCGCCAGCCGACCGCGGCCAGTCCGATCAGAACCGATGCGACAGGGAGGGCGAGAAAGCTGTCGCGCAGCGGGATCAGAACCCAAGTGATCAAAAACCAGCGCAACCAATCCGTCACAGGATTGACCAGTGTGATAAACCCGTTCACCGCCGCATCGACAGGCACGGCAAGGCTGAGGGCCTGCTTGCGCTCCACCTCGACGAAGTAGGGATCGACGAAAGACAGTGCAAATGCAGCCAGCAACACCACCAACCACAAGGCCAGCATCCGATGCCGCGCCAGCCAGCTTGCCCCCACGTCGTGGTGTTCGGGTTGCTGATGCGCCCATGCCTTTGACAACCGATCCAGCACAATAGCCAGCATCACCACCGTGATCCCGATCTCAACCGACAGGCCGATCTTCAAAGCCTGCAACAGTTGCAACAGCTTTTGCCCTAAACCTGGCATGCCGATGAAGCTGGCCAACACAACCATAGCGAGGCTTTGCATGATCACTTGATTGACCCCAATCAGCAGTTCCGTCCGTGCCGCTGGCAAGCGCACCCGCGTCATCAACTGCCACCGTGTCGCCCCGCTCATCTTGCCGCTTTCGATGATCTCCGGCGACACCGCACGCAAACCCAGCAGCGTCATCCGGATCATCGGCGGCACCGAAAAGATGATTGTCACGATTGCCCCAGCCTTCGGGCCGACACCGATGAACACGACAACCGGGATCATATAGGCAAAATGAGGCAGCGATTGCGCGATGTTCAGCAGCGGGTTCAAGATCTGCTCGGCCAGCTTTGACCGCCACGCCAAGCTGCCCAGCAAAAGACCCAGAAGAATGGACAAGGGTGATGCGACAATGATCACCGACAATGTCTCCATCGCCCACTTCCACTGGCCCATGACCGCGATCCAGACAAAGGTGCCCCCTGCCAATGCCGCAAGGCGCCAACCGCCTAGCGCATGGCCCAGCACCGCCGCCGTGCCCGCAATCGCCACCCAAGGGATCGGGCCAAGGTTCGGCCAGCGCGATTTCCCGTAAAGCAGGTTGGCCGTTATATCGAGAAGGAACTCCACCACATCGGCAAAGGCGCGGGTCAGCGTCATCAGCCCAAGATCGTCGCGCAGAAAGGCAAAACCAATGTTGATCCAATCTGCAAAGGGGATCACCGCCGCTTCGGGAAGTCGCAACAATCCGGCAGGCAGGTGGTTCCGCCCGATCAGCAGCAGCACAGCCGCCACCAGCAACAGCCGGGACACAGCTTTGCGATCCAGCCTGATACCGCTCTGCGATCCAGGCAAGGCGGTCATGTCTCTGGCCCAAGGATGATATCGACCGCCGCCGCCCGGTCAAGCAACCCGAGCATCGCCCCGTTTGGCGCGGTAACCGGGATATGGTCGCGCATGTCGCACAAAAGCTGCCGCGCCAAGGCATGCAGGGTGTCACCTGCATCAACGGCCGGGCCCTGCACGCTGCGCCCTTCAACGGGCACGACCAGCGCTCCGGCATGTACCACGCGCGAGCGATCAACCGCAGAGGTGAACTTGGCAACATAGTCTGTGGCAGGGGCCATAACGATCCGCTCGGGGGTGTCGCATTGCTCGACCGCGCCGTCCTTCATGATGGCGATACGGTCGGCCAATCGGATCGCTTCGTCGAAATCATGGGTGATAAAGACGATTGTCTTGGCCATCATCCCCTTCAGCCGTAGAAACTCATCCTGCATCTCGCGCCTGATCAACGGATCAAGCGCCGAGAACGGTTCGTCCAGAAACCAGATGTCCGGCTCCACCGCCAAAGACCGGGCAATTCCGACGCGCTGTTGTTGCCCGCCTGACAATTCGCGCGGGAAATAGCCCTCGCGCCCCGCCAGCCCCACCAGTGCCAGCATCTCACGCGCACGCGCGATGCGCGACACACGGTCCTGCCCGCGCATTTCCAGTGGAAAGGCCACATTCTCCAGCGCCGTGCGATGCGGCAACAGTCCAAAGCTTTGGAACACCATCCCCATCTTGCGACGACGCAGGTCGATCAACTGGCTTTCCGTCATCGCGCCGATGTCGTTGCCTTCGATGGTCACCGATCCGCTGGTGGCATCAATCAGCCGCGCAAGGCAGCGCACCAAGGTGGACTTTCCCGATCCAGACAGCCCCATGACCACCAGCATCTCACCCTTGCTAATGGACAAAGATACATCGCGCACCGCCGCGACATGCCCGCTTCGGCGCAGGTCTTCGGCCGTTGTTGCGGGGCTAAGGCTCAGGTTCTCTGCCCCCGGTCCAAAGACCTTCCACAGATTCCGGCAAGAGATGACACTGTCTTGATCGGCCACGCGGCACCCCGTAGGCAAGGGCCACCCGGCGCGAACCGGGTGGCGGGTTTGGGTTAAGCCTCAGTCAACGCGACCCAATGGGCCTCGTTTGGCCGCTCATTCCGTCCAAGTCTTCCAGACGGCTTCATTCGCCTCAAGCCATGCAGAGGCGGCATCTTCGGGTTCCATCCCGTCAATATCAACCAGCTTGGCCATTTCCGCGATTTGCGCGTTGGTGAAGTTCACCTTTTGCAGCGTGGCATAAGCCTTCGGCCACTTGTCCTTCATCCCGTCCCAAGCCGCGATCTTCATATAGCCCTTCGCCGGGTTGCCGCAGTCATAGATTTTGTCAGGCAGCGGGCCAACGGCGGGATCCTTGTCGCAGCCTTCTTCCCAAGCAGGGAACTCTACGAACTCCCCCGGCCAGACGGCTTCGGCAAAGTTTGGAGTCCAGTTGAACAGGACGATCGGGGTCTTGTCCTTTTCAGCAGCAGCGATCTCGGCCCACAGCGCTGCGGCAGACCCGGCGTTGACCACGGTGAAGTTGATTCCAAGTGCATCAACCTTTTCTTGGTCATGCTTCAGCCAGTCCACCGGACCACCAAGGAAACGTCCCTTGTCACCGGTTTCCGGCGTGGCAAACAGCGCCGCGCACTCGTTCAGCGCCTTCCAATCCGGCAGTCCGGGGCAGGCTTCCTTTGTCCAAGTCGGATACCACCAGTCTTCTCGGGTGATCGCATCGTGGGTTGCCACTTCATGGATGCCTCCCTTTTCAACCGCAGCCCGGAACGACGCGCCAAACGCCCCTTCCCAGACTTCCATCTCCAGCGTGGCATCACCCAGACGCACCGACTCATAGACGGCCTGACTGTCGGTCGACACAAATTCAACAGAGTTACCCATGGATTCGAATATCTGGCCCACGGCGTTGCTCATCACAATCTGGCTCGACCAGTTATGAATTGGGATGATGATAGGATCGGAAGAATCCTCGGCAAAGGCGCTTCCGACGGACACGGCGCAAACTGCCGCCGAAATAAGCAATCCAGATCTTCTGTGCATGTTTTCGGTCCCTGTTGTGATCCGCCCCGAAGCGGGGCTGCGATTTTTCCCGGAAAGTCGAAAGCTTTCCTGACAGCAAAGGTTATTGACCAGTTGTGAATGTGTCAGACCGCAACGATGAATGGTGTAGAGAAAGTTGTGACAAGATGTTAACAAAGCCCAACGCCAGCTGCGCAAGGAACGCGCCTTGATCCCCACTGCGGCCCATATCGTTGTGATCGAAGACGAGCCCGTCACGCGTATGGCATTGGCAGGTTATCTCGGATCGTTCGGTTATCGCGTGACCGAATGCGCCGGTGCCGAGGCGGCCGAACTCGTGTTGGCGCAGGAAAACCCTGATCTCTTGATCGTGGATATCAATCTTGCGGGCAAGGACGGGCTGGAAATCACCCGCGAACAACGCGCACGGTCCGAGGTGGGAATCATCCTGCTGTCTGGGCGGACCGATGACGTTGATCGCATCGTCGGGCTTGAATTGGGGGCGGATGATTATGTCTGCAAACCCTTTAACCGCCGAGAATTGCTGGCACGGGTCAAGAATCTGCTGCGCCGGACGGCGGCCATGCGGCAATTCACCCGCCGGGTTGTCCATTTCGCGGGCTACAGCTTTGACACCTCGGCACGGCATCTGACCGACACAGCAGGTCAAACCATCCACCTGACGCGCGGTGAATATGAAATGCTTCGCGCCTTCGTGCTGAACCCCGGTGTGGTCATGGATCGCGACCGCCTGTTGGCCACGATCACGCATCGCCAGAATGGCACGAATACCCGCACCGTTGATGTCATGGTCAAACGCTTGCGGGGAAAACTCGGCGACGATCCCAAGGTACCGCGTATCTTCGGCACCTCGCATGGCGAGGGCTATGTCTTTACTGCGCCGCTCTCATGATCGACGGTTGATTCTGCGGCATCCTGGATAGGGCCGCAATCGATTGTCGTAAGTCGGCCACTGCCAGATCGGTCGCCCCGATCAACGCCGCCGCTGCATCCTGCAGGTCCTCTGCATCCCCCGGCCCAAGCTTGTGCCGCGACAACCGCGCCAGAAGACCAACAAGGACACGCATGTCAAAATTGCCCACAGCGCCCTTCAACTGATGGGCGGCTCGTGCCCGCATTTCGTGATCATTCTGATGCACTGCCGTCAGGATCAACTCGACCTCGGGGGGCAAGCGGTCCAGCATCAAGTGCAGCATCGCCAAGGTCCGCGCGGGCCCCACATCGGAAAGCGTGGCCAGAACTGATGTCGCAACCCTGCTGCCTTGCCCCAACCCTGCCAGGCTGCGCGACAGGCTTTCAGGTGACAGTGGCTTGGCAATGACTTCGGTCATGCCTGCTGCATGGCAGGCCGCCACATCCTCGGGCTGCACATGGGCCGAAATTCCGATGATAGGCACCGTCGCCGCTTGGGAATCGGCAAGGCCGCGAATCCTCCGGGCCGCCTCGATCCCCGAGATATCCGGCAGGCTGACATCCATCAGCACCGCATCAAATCGGTGCTCCGCCGCATAGGAGACGGCATCAAGTCCAAGCCCCACCAAGTCCCATCGGTGCCCAAGATCATCCAGATAGGCACAGATCACCTGTTGGTTCACCGGATGATCCTCGACGACGAGCAGGGACAGTGAAGGCACCACCTTGTCCTGCGCCGCGCTTTCCGCTGCGACAAGGGTGCCCTCTTGTGACAATTCCAATGGCAAATCGAGTATGAAGCATGATCCCTTGCCCAACCGGCTTTCGGCGCGCAGTTCGCCTCCCATCAACCCCGCCAACCTGCGCGAGATGGTCAGACCAAGGCCAGTCCCGCCGTAAATGCGCGCGGTATCGGCATGTTCCTGTTCAAAGGGTGCAAAGATGCGGTCCAGCGCCGCCGGGGCGATGCCCTTTCCGGTATCCTCGACGCAGAACCGATAGATCCGCCGCTCTTTGGCATCGGGCTGCGGCCCTTGGACCCGGATGATGATCTCGCCCGTTGCCGTGAACTTCACCGCATTTGACACGAGGTTGAACAGGATCTGGCGGATCTTGCCCATATCTCCCTGCAGCCGCGGCTGCGGGATAGCCGGAAACTCAGTTCGCAGCACAAGTTGCTTTTCCTCGGCCATCGGTGCCATCAGCAGGGCGATCTCTGAAATGGCGGCTTCCAGATCGAAAGAGACAATCTCGGCGCTGACCAGCCCGCTATCGAGTTTCGAGTAATCGAGAATGCTGTTCAGCAGCCCCATCAAGCCATTGCCTGACAAAAGCGCCACATCCAGCTGTTCCCTCTGCCGACGGTCCAATCTGCCACGTGCAAGACTTCGTAGCATGCCCAGAACGCCATTCATTGCCGTACGGATTTCATGGCTCATCATGGCGAGGAATTCCGATTTGGCCCGGTCCGCCGTTTCGGCCCGAGCGCGTGCAGCTTCTTGGGCTGCCACTTCGCCCCGCAACTGTTCTGTCTGTTCATCAACCAAGCGCTGCAATTCGTTGCGATGGGCGCGCAACTCGGTAAGATGACGCTCGCGTTCGGCCTCGAACTCCAGATTTGCGATGGACTGGCGGCGAAAGAACTCGACCGCGCCAGCCATCTTGGCGATCTCATCGCCCCCTTTCGGATCAATCGGTGCAACGGTCTCGCCCGCTGCCAGGCGGAACATTGTGGCGGACAGGCTGTCCAACCGCCGGATTAGGTTGCCGCGCACATAAAACCACAGCACCGCCATCGAAATCGCCAATGCCAAAGTGGCTGACAGCGCATAAAGCTGCTGGGTCGCCCGGATGGATTGCGCCGCAGCTGTCCCCGCCTCCACCGCGCGCGCTTCGATCCGGTCGGCCAAGGCCGAAGCCGCCACCTCGAGCGACCAGGCCGCAACGCGCAGATTGGCCTCTGCTCCCTCAATCTGTGCGGTGATGTCCAGAACGCCCCCTGCGCTTTCGAACAACCCGCCGCTGTCGGGCGGACCAGACGGGCCCGCGCCAATCTCGCGCAACAGCACCAGCGCACGTTCGGCGCGTCTGGGATCGTTCACCGCAAGAATGCGCCGCATCACGACCTTTAGCCGACTGTCCAGGTCAGCCCGCAGCGTGGCCAAATCCTTCTGCGACGCGACCGCCCGTACCCGGTTCAGCAACAGGCCGATTTCTGACGCATGCGCCCGCAGTTCAAACATCAGGCCAAGCTGGAAGAGATCAACCTCGATCAACTTGTCCAGCGCATCGAACCGCGCCTGCCGATCATCCGGCGTTTCCGTCTCAATCTCGTAGAGATTCGAGATGATGGCCGCCGTCCCCATCTCGGCATTGGCCACCAAGGTGTCGGCGATCTCTGTCAATTCCACGGCGGCGGCAAGCCCTTGGCGCAACTGTGCATCGCGGCGCTCTAGCAGCCCGATTCGTTGCCGCACAAGACGGTCTAGCGTCAGGATGGCCCCGCGCACCTCCGCCTCGGCATTGGTCGCATCGCCTGACAGATCGGCCAGCGATTCAGCATGCCGAGATATCCGATCCCGCAAGCTATCGACCTGATGCAACAGATAGAGCGCCCGCTCTGCGCGCTGTGCCTCATCGGTGATCGCGGCCAATTCCGGAGCAACGGCCACAACGCGGCTGGTCTCCTCGGCCACGCCACGCACTTCGGAAATCGCAGGGATCGCTTCGGTCACAACGCGCGATTGATTGCGCGCCACGTCTTGCAGCTCGAACCAGCCCAACACCCCCGTGGCAGCCGGAAACCCGGCGATCACCGCGATGGCAAAAAGGAGTTTTCCACCAAGACTCGACTGGAAGCCAAGTTTTCGCAAATCTGCCCTCTCAGAGTTGCCCTGCGATAGGCTAACATCCTTACGCGTCCACGGGAGAAATCTGTTGAATTTTTTTTACATCCGCGCCGCCGTGGCTGCCGCGCTCTTTGCCGGAGTAAGCAGCCCCGTCATGGCCGATGTGACGTGGCCGCTCGAGGCGCGGTCCATACCCTTTGACGACTCCAGCGTCGGTCAGCGGATCTACTACGCCCCCTTGGACAAGGCCGAACGTCCGTGGCGACTCTGCGTGCTCTATCCTCATCTCAAGGATGCCTACTGGCTAAGCGTCAATTTCGGTATGGTCGAAGAGGCGGCACGGCTTGGGGTTGCCTTCGATGTCTTCGAAGCCGGGGGCTATCCCAACCTTGCGCGCCAGATCGATCAACTGCATGGCTGCGCCGGACCTGAATTCGATGCCGTCATCCTTGGGGCGGTTTCTTATGACGGGCTGACCCCGATGGTGCGGCAGATCGCTGCGGAAAAGCCGGTGATCGCGGCGGTAAATGACATTGCCGATGATGGCATCACGGCCAAGGCCAGCGTGCCCTGGCACGAAATGGGCGCAGCGGCAGGGCGGCTGATCGCCTCGCGCCATCCGGCAGGATCGCCCCCGGTCAACGTGGCGTGGTTTCCGGGGCCAAAGGGTGCCGGATGGGTCGACTTTGTCGAAGAGGGCTTCCGCGCTGAACTGGCGAAAAGCTCGGCGGTGCTGGTGGCCACAAAGTTCGGCGATACGGGCCTTGAACAGCAGGTCTTGCTGGTCGAAGAGGCGCTCGATGAAAGCCCGCAGATCGACTATATCGTCGGCAGCGGTCCCACAGCCGAAGCTGCCGTCTCAATCCTGCGCGCGCGTGGCCTGACAGACCGCATTCAGATCGTCTCCACCTATCTCAGCCACGCTGTCTATCGTGGGATAAAGCGGGGACGCATCCTCGCCGCCCCGACCGATTTTGCGGCGGTGCAAGGCATGCTCTCGGTCGAGATGGCCGTTCGTGCCATTGAAGGCCGGCTCTCGATCCGGCACGCTGGGCCGCGCATCGTTATGGTCACGCCCGAAACCATTGATGCCGTCGGTGCCGAAGGATCACTTGCCCCTGCCAGCTTTGTTCCGTTCTTTTCTTTTGATCCCAAGGGTCGATGACAGCCCGATCTTCACCCTGCGGCAAGTCCACCACACCGGCGGGTGCCGCCCAACAAAGTCAGCCATCTTCAGCAAGCTGGCCACCATCCCGGTCGTTTGCCTGAGCGGCAGCTTGAACAGGACCGTGATGGTCAGACAGAACTGGATCGCGGCATCCAAGAACACCGCAGGGTTACCATCAGGCGGCGCGCGCCAGGGCATGTTCTTGTCCAACCAGATCAGCGGCGAGCCGCGCTTGCGCAGCGAAGATCTAGAGCGGGCCCAGTTCGTCGTGCGGTAGCGCGCGGGTGTTGGCTTGCGCATGCAGCCCGTCTAACCGCATGGATTCGCGTTGTGAATCCTCGACGGTCAGAGTTGTTCAACAACGCCCACCCAATCGACAAAGTCTGCAAATTCTGGTTCCGGTACAGGGACCACTTCGGATAGAGCGGATTAGATGCCCGCACCTGCGGTGTCGCGGAAGGCTGCGCTGCGGCGTTGCTGCAACCGGGCATATTCGGCGGCAAAGGCATCAAAGGCGCGAACTTGGCGTGAATGATAACGCGGCTCACCAAAGATGTTGCTTTCGAAAAGGCACTTCACAATCAATCGGTGCTTGCTGAAAAGACTCCTTGACTTAAGTCTCAACGCTATCCAGCCTATTTGTAACGACCTAGTTACCTACCAAGGCCAGAAAACGTGGCGGATTACATCATTATCGGTGGGGGCGCAGCCGGGTGCGTTCTGGCCTCACGGCTAAGCGAGCAGGCCGATGCACAGGTGTTGCTTTTAGAGGCGGGCGGGCAGGATAAGTCTGTGCTCTTTCACTGGCCAGCCGGCTTTGCGCGGATGACCAAGGGCATCGCAAGCTGGGGCTGGTCCACCGTGCCGCAACGGCACATGCAAGATCGGGTGCTTTGGTACACGCAGGCGCGGGTGATCGGGGGCGGGTCCAGCATCAACGCCCAAATCTACACGCGCGGCAACCGGCGGGATTATGACGCATGGGCCGCAGACTGCGACTGCCCCGGTTGGTCCTACTCCGAGGTCTTGCCCTACTTCCGCCGCGCCGAAGGGAATGAGCGTTTTGCCGATGACTTTCACGGCACGGACGGCCCCTTGGGTGTGTCGATGCCCCGTGCGACGCTGCCGATTTGCGATGCCTTCATCCGGGCGGGGCAGGGCTGGGGGATGCCCTATAATCCGGACTTCAACGGGGCCGTACAGGCGGGCGTCGGCTATTACCAACTGACGCAGCGCAATGTCAGGCGGTCGTCAACCGCTGTGGCCTATCTGCGCCCCGTTCTGGATCGGCCCAACCTGACCGTCAGGACCGGGGCGCAGGTGCGGCGGATCGTGATCCGGTCCGGGCGGGCCGTGGGCGTGGAGCTTATGGACGGGTCCATCTTGACCGCACGGCGTGAGGTGATCCTTGCCGCCGGCACCATCGGCTCGCCGCGCCTGCTGATGCTGTCGGGCGTGGGACCGCCAAAGCATCTGCGCGATATCGGGATTACCCCGGTTCATGAACTGCAAGGCGTCGGGGAAAACCTGCAAGATCACGTCGATCTGTGTGTGCTGGCCGAATGTACCGGACCGCATTCGTATGATGGCGTGCAAAGGCTGGACCGCAGCATCCGTGCCGCGCTGCAGTATCTGCTGTTCCGCTCGGGTCCGGTGGCCGCGTCGCTGTTTGAAACGGGGGGATTCTGGTACGCGGACCCCGCCGCAGATTGGCCCGACATCCAGTTCCACCTTGGACAAGGATCGGGGATCGAGAAAGGCATCGCCTCGATCGACGGATGGGGGATCACGCTGAACTCGGCCTATCTGCGCCCCCGGTCGCGCGGGACGGTGCGTTTGGCTTCGGCCGATCCGATGGCGGCCCCGCTGATCGATCCGAACTATTGGTCAGACCCGCATGACCTGCAGATGTCGCTGAAGGGGCTGGCGATGGCGCGGGATATCCTGCGCCAACCCGCGTTGAAACCCTTTCTGCGGCGCGAGGTCCTGCCTGGCGCAGAAATGACCGACCCCGCAGCACTGTTCGACTATGCCTGTCGGATGGCCAAGACGGATCACCACCCCGTCGGCACCTGTCGTATGGGCGCGGATGAAATGGCCGTTGTTTCGCCGGACCTGCGTCTGCGGGGGATCGACGGGCTTCGGGTCTGTGACGCCTCGGTCATGCCGCGCCTTCCGTCGTGCAACACCAACGCCCCCACCATCATGATCGCCGAAAAGGCCAGCGACATCATCCGTGGCCTGCATCCCCTTGCCCCGATCTTGCCTGCATCCCCTTTCGCCAAGGATGGACGCAGCTTGACCTGACCCAAACCGGAGATTGGCCGTGAAGGTTTACGGAATGCAGCATATCGGGTTCACCGTCCCCGATCTTGATCAGGCGGTGGCGTTCTTCCAGTCAATGTTCGGCGCGGTGGAGTGTCTTTCGACCGGCCTGATCGATGTCGATGACGCGTTCATGCGCCGAAGGCTGGGGGTTTCGGGCAACTGCCGGATCGAGGACATCAAGGTGCTGCGCATCGGCAACGGCAGCAATCTGGAACTGTTCCGCTATTCGGGGGATGTTGAGGCGGATGCGGCCCTGAAACGCAACAGCCAACCCGGCGGCTTTCACCTCGCCTTTCAGGTGGATGACTGCACTGCAGCGGCGGACCGTCTGCGTCAGAGTGGCGTTGAGGTTCTGGATGGACCCACTTATGTGGACTCCGGCCCGATGGAGGGGCTGACTTGGTGCTATCTCAAGGCGCCCTGGGGGCAGTTTCTGGAAATCGTCAGCATGGACGGCCCGCTGGGGGCGGAACGGGCAGGACAGCCCGCACAATGGTCCCCTGTGACCGGTCGCTAAGTCAGGGCCCGTTTCCAGAGCATGGATTGCAGACAAGGAGCGATCGCGATGCCGTCAGAAATCATCATTCCAGCGCGTCAAACCTTTGTGCTTGAAGAGTATCAGGACGCGCCCTTGCAGCCCGACGAGATCCGCGGCCGCACCCTGTGCACGCTGGTCAGTCAGGGCACCGAGATCGGCTGGGCCAATGGTGACACATTCCCCATCCGCCCCGGATATGCCGCAGTTTTCGAGGTCGAAGACATGGGCAGTGCCGTCAAAGGCGTGCACAAGGGCGAGCGCCGCTTTGCGATGGGTGGCCATCGCGGCACGCAGACCCACCGCGTCCAGCACAGTTTGCAGCTTCCGGACGGGCTGGCCGCAGATCGGGCGGTGCTGGCGCGACTGGTTGGTGTTTCGATGACCACGCTGATGACAACCCGCGCGCGTCCCGGTGACCGCGTTGTCATCTGTGGCGCGGGGCCCGTCGGGTTGCTGGCCGCGCATCTGTTCCACATCGCGGCTTATCGGGTCACGGTCGTCGATCCCGATCCACTGCGCCGCAGTCAGGTGGCGACAAGCGGTCTTGCGGATGTCCATGCAACCATGCCCTTGGGTGATCCAGCCTATCAGGGACAGGTTGCTTTGGTTGTGGACTGTTCTGGCCACGAAGGCGCCGCTTTGGACGCGTGCCGCATCGTCCGCCGCATGGGCGAAGTGGTTCTGGTCGGAGTGCCGTGGCGCAAGATGTCAGAGCATTCGGCCCATGACCTGACCCATGCGGTCTTTTTCAACCATGTGACCCTGCGGTCGGGCTGGGAATGGGAGCTTCCCGTCCATGGCAAGACCTTTGCCTGGGAGGAGTTGCTCGACGGGTACAACAACGCCGCCCATTCGATCTTTGGCGGCTTTGCCCGCGCCATGGAGTGGCTGGCCGAGGGGCGGTTTGCGCTGGATGGGTTGATGCACCGCGCCGCGCCAGATGATCCGGCGGCGCTTTATGCCCGGATCATGGCCCGGCAGATCGCTGAACCCTTTATCCTGATCGACTGGGAAGGAACCCGAACATGATCTCCCATATCACCAGCCTGTCGTCGGATGGGGCCTTGGGTCTGCTGAATGCGGCCTTGCTGCGGGCCAAAGCGGACGGGCTTTCGGTGGCGGTCTGTGTTTGTGACATGCAGGGGCATGTTCTGGCATCGGCGCGGATGGACGGTGTGACCCCGCCCATTCTTGGCTTTGCCGAAGACAAGGCCTTTACCGCTGCAACAATGCGCCGGTCGACGTCGGCCTTTGCCGAGCGCATGGCATCCAGCCCATCCCTGACGCTTGGCCTGTCCACAAGGGCGCGGCTTTTGCCTTGGGGCGGGGGGCTGCCTGTCGTGTATCAGGGGCAGGTGATTGGTGGGATCGGCGTTTCCGGTGCCAAGGATGTCGAGGACATCGCCTGCGCGCAGGCGGCTTTGGCCCAGGCGGGATTGGGCTGGGAAACGTGATGCTTACGGCGCGACAAGCCGCATGATGGTGTCGATGTTGAAACGAAGTCGTTCTTCCAGCGCTTCCTTGGCCATCAGGTCGCGTTCAAACACGATCGAGCCGGTAAAGCGGTTGGTCAGGTAGTAATACCCGATGGCGGCGATGGTGATGTTCAGCTGCACAGGGTCCACCCCCGCGCGGAACACGCCCGCCGCAACACCACGGTCCAGGATTGTTGTCACCATCGACACGAACTTGCGGCTGTAGACCTTCACCACCTCGGATTTCTTGAGGTGTTTGGCGCGGTGTAGGTTCTCGCTGTTCACCAGCGTGATGAACTCGGGGTTCTTAATGTAGTAGTCCCAGGTAAAGCGAACCAACCGTTCAAGCGCCTCTTTGGGGGCCAGATGATCAAGGTTCAGCTTCTGCTCTGCCGTGCGGATGTCGACATAGGCGTTTTCAAGAATGGTCTGGAATAGACCCTCTTTCGACTCAAAGTAGTGATAAATCATACGCTTGTTGGCGCGGGCCTTGTCTGCGATCACGTCGACGCGGGAGCCGCCAAGGCCATTCTTGGCAAATTCGCGTTTTGCGGCCTCAAGGATGCGGGTCTTGGTGGCTTCGGCGTCACGGACGCGCGGTTTGCGGGCCGCTGCGACCGTGCCGGTGATCGTTTCGTCAACAGGTTCCATTGGCTGTCCGGTCCGTCCTCGCCGTTTGCGCTCACCGTTTGCTTACACGGCGCGGGCCGATGTCGTCAAAGCGGAATCCAATCCCGCAGCCACCTCTGGCCAAACAAAATACTTGACTCGCGACATCGGTAAAAAGTAACCAGTTAGTGCATTAGCGAGACTGCGCGCAGTCGGTTTTGGTGCAGATGCAATCGCTACCAGCTCGGCCACGGAACAGTGGCGTTGATGTGGGAAATAGGGAGGAAACCAATGTCCACGTTCATCAAGGACTTCATCGAACGCGAAACCATCAGCCGCAGGAACTTCCTTTTCGCCTCGGCCGCTGGCCTGACCACTGTCGCCATGCCCGGCGTTTTTGGCGGCGGTATGGCGCGCGCAGCCACCGATCCGGCCTTGGCCTGGTCGTATCGTGATCGGGCAAGCGCCTATTGGAATGCGATTGTTTCGGGTGGCGAAGCCTTCACGGAATCCATCGGCAAGTCCAAAGAGGACATGACGTCGCTGATCAACGAAGGCTCGTCTGAAAAGTCGCTTGCCGACATCAAGGCCTTCCTTGCCAAGAACAACGGCGCTTGCGCCATCGCTTGCGATGCGAATGACAGCCCCAACGCGCGCCCTGTGGCCGAGGCTGCGCAAGCGGCAGGTGGGTATGTTTCGACCATCTGGAACAAAACCGATGACGCCCATCCTTGGGATTTTGGCGACAACTGGGTCAGCCACATGTCCTGGTCGGATGAAAAGCCTGCGGAAAACACCGCCCGCATCCTGTTCGAAGCCATGGGTGGCAAAGGCGGCGTGGTCCACCTGGGCGGCATCGCGGCCAACAACCCGGCGATTGAGCGTTTGAACGGCCTGAAGAACGCGCTGAAGGATTTCCCTGAGATTGAGCTGTTGGATGCTCAGCCCGCCGATTGGGACACCACAAAAGCGGCCGAGTTGATGGCCAGCTTCCTGACGAAATACGGCGACAAGATCACCGGCGTGCATTGCGCCAACGACAATATCGCTTATGGCGTGATGGAAGCGCTGAAGGCCGAAGGCATCGAAGGGATGCCGATTGTCGCCTATGACGGCAACCCTGAAGCCGTGCAAATGGTCATGGATGGCGATCTGCTGGCAACGGTGTTCACCAACCCGCATTGGGGTGGCGGCATCACGCTGGCGCTGGCCTATCATGCGGCCATCGGCACCTTCAAACCGTCGGAAGAGCCGAACGAACACCGCGAGTTCTATGGGCCGTCGATCCTTGTGACCGCTGCCGACGCGGCCGACTTCAAGGCCAAGTATCTGGACAGCGTCCCGACTTATGACTGGAAAGACTTCTGGGGTCCGTCGAACGGTCCGATTGTCTACAAGTAAGCACGTCTCGATCGGGGCGGCCCATCCTCGGCCGCCCCTTTTTTCCCCTGTCACCAGGGGCTGCACTGCTGCGGGAGGACAGAGTGAAGAATTTGTTCACGCGTGAGAACGCGATCCGCTGGGCACCCTTACTGGTGCTGATAGGTCTTGTGGTCCTGTTTGCGGTGATCAACCCTGCCTTTCTGTCACAACGGAATTTCGCGCGGATTGCGATTGCCGCAGCGCCCGCGCTGATGGTGGCCATTGGCGTCACCTTCATCATCATCATGGGCTCGATCGACCTGTCGATGGAAGGCACGGTGGGCCTGACGGCGGTGCTGTGCTGCTTTGCCTTTCTTGCCACGGGGGGAACACTGGCGGCGGGGGCTTGGGTCGCAGTGCCGCTGATCCTGATCTTGGGGGCCTTGATCGGGCTGGTGAACGGGCTTGTGCATGTCAAGCTGCGCATCCCGTCCTTCATGGCCAGCCTTGCCATCGGGTTTGTCGGCACCGGGGCTGCGGTTCTGGTCACCGGCGGCGACATCGTGAAAATCGACGACGACACCTTCCGCGCGC
>JAIYDR010000029.1 GCA_027487395.1 Rhodobacter sp.
GCATGATCTTTTTCGCCTCAACCAGCGGCACGGGCGCATCGGCCCCTTCGGCGTCGGCTTTCAGCGCGCCTCTGCCCAAGCGCGGGTCAGAGGCAACCGTCATCACGGCCAGCCCTTCGGTGGTGATCTCTGCCACCACGGCGGCACGAGCCTCCATCCGGTCCAGCCCGCGCAGATGATCGGGGACGAGGTTCAGGGCATCGGCCTCCGCCTCTGTCAACGCACGCTCACCCCGTGCCACGGCGGCGGCCACGGTGGCCGCCTCGGCATGCGGGGCCCCATCGGCGCGCATCTGGGCGCGGGTGTCCATCAGGCGGTAGCAGGGGATGCCGCCGCGCTTGGCCACGCCATAATCGTTGAAATCATGCGCCCCGGTGATCTTGACCGCGCCCGAGCCGAAAGTCGGGTCCGGGTATTCGTCGGTGATGATCGGGATCAGGCGGCGGTGTTCCTTTGGCCCCACTGGAATTTCGCAGAGCATCCCCACGATGGCCCTATACCGCTCATCCGAGGGATGCACTGCCACCGCGCCATCGCCCAGCATGGTTTCAGGCCGCGTCGTGGCGATGGAGATGTAATCGCGGGTTTCCCGCAGGATCACGTTCCCTTCGGCGTCCTTCTCGACATATTCATAGGTGGCCCCCCCGGCGAGCGGGTATTTGAAGTGCCACATGTGACCGTCAACCTCGGTGCTTTCCACCTCAAGGTCGGAAATCGCGGTCTCAAAATGCGGGTCCCAGTTCACCAGACGCTTGCCGCGATAGATGAAGCGCTTGTTGTAAAGATCGACAAAGACCTTGATCACCGCGTCGTGGAAGTTGCCTTCCTCGCCCTTCGGCGCATTCGGCGCGCCGGACATGGTGAAGGCCTCACGGTCCCAATCGCAGCTTGCGCCAAGGCGTTGAAGTTGCCCGATGATCGTGCCACGGGATTTCTGCTTTTGCTCCCACACTTTCAGCGTAAACGCCTCACGCCCCATTTCCCGGCGGGTGGCGTTGCCAGTCTTTGCCAGTTCGCGTTCCGTGACCATTTGCGTGGCGATTCCCGCATGGTCGGTCCCCGGTTGCCACAGCGTGTCATGGCCCTGCATGCGGTGCCAGCGCACCAGAATATCCTGAAGCGTGTTATTGAAGGCATGGCCCATATGCAGGCTGCCGGTGACATTGGGCGGCGGGATCATGACCGAAAACGCAGGCGCGCCGGGTTTGGCATTCGCCCCGGCGCGGAAGGCCTTGCTGTCGATCCATTGGCGGGAAATCCGGGCCTCAGCCTCGGCGGCGTTGAAGGTCTTTTCCATCGGCATCGCGTCACCCTTTGCTTTGCGGGGGTTCTAGCGTGCCGATGCATCAAGGGAAAGCCGTCAGATCAGCGGTTTTCCCATCAAGGCCAGCGCAAAGGTGCCAAAGGTCAGTGCCACCCAAGCGCCAGCGGCAAGGATCACTGTCGTTCGCGCCAAAGGCGCAGGCAGACGCCCCGCCACCAGCCACCCCACCAGCGGCACGGCATGCAGCGCGTGGGTGCCAAGGAAGTGCGCGATGCGCAGATCGCCCACCTCGCGCGACCAGCCCATCAAGGGCAGGCGCAGGCCGGTGACGGGCGTGCCGATCAGATGCCCGGACCCCGCCGCCATGGTAAAGGCGACGATCAGCGTCAGGGGCAGGGTAAGGCCAAGGCCTAGCACGATGGAGAGTTTCAGCGCCGGGTCCAGCCCCGTGGCCATGTTGCGCCGGATCAAAATGGCCATCACGAAGGAGGCAGAGGTAAGGAAGGCCGCGAACAGCCCCATCAGCCCGTAAATGGCGTTCCACAACGGGGTGGTGACGTTGAAATGCGACGCAGTTCCCATGGCCGCCGCGCCACCGATCCAGACCATCTCACCGATCACGGTAAAGGCGACGGCGGCGGCATAGATGCGCCAAGCGCGGCTGTCGGTGGTGCCTGCGGGCAGGAAGCGGGCAAAGAAGGCCAGCGTAAGCAGATAGATCACCAGCGCGATCTGGAATTTCAGGGGTTTCAGCCAAATCGCCTCATCCAGCCATGCACGCGGATCGAGGTACAGCGCCAGCCAGACGGGCAGGGCGGAAATCGCAAGGAATACCGAAAGCCCGGTAAAGACCGGCGCATCGCGCCACAAGCGAGAGGGTGGGGCGGATAGGGCCATCGCGGTCATTGTACGGCCTTTCCACGTTGGGTGTGGGCAGCGCGCAACGCCATGAAGGTGAGGAACCCTGCGGGGCCGAACAGGAACACCAGCACAAGGCAGGGCAGGACCAGCCAATGCCGGATGCCCTCACGCCGCGCGACCTCAACGCACCAGGCGCCAACGAAGAGATCAAAGCCAAGGTAATGCACCCATCCCGCCAGCGCGACAGTGGGGTCATCGAACAGGCGCATCACATCGGGCAGGCTACCAAAGCCACCCTCTGCCCCTGACCATCCGGCCAGCATCAGCGCGGCATAAAGCACCGCCAGCACCAATGGCACGATCCGCCCGGCGTAGAGCAACGCCCAAGCAGGCCGCAGCGGTGCGATGGCCAGCGCCAGCCATCCGGTCAGGGCAAGGGGATTGGCAATCTGGAACAGGCTTTCGGGGGGGATCAGCAGAACGGCACTCATCGGCGACCTCTATCTTGACACTGTCAGGATGTAAGCGGCGAATCTTTCCGCTGTCAAGATAATCTTTACACTGACAAGACGGGCGCGTAATCTGAGGCCATGGATGACCATCGCTATCATCACGGGGACCTGCGGGCCGCGCTTCTGGCAGCGGCCGAGGCGGAGTTGACCGAAAAAGGGATTGAGGCGTTCTCGCTCCGCTCCGTCGCCAAGCGGGCCGGAGTCAGCCATGCCGCCCCCGCGCATCACTTCGGCGATGCGCGGGGTCTGCTCACCGCACTGGCGGTTGCGGGCTTTCACCGCTTCCTTGCCACCCAACATCGGCGCGAGGCCGTTGCCGACCCCAGCCCCCGCGCGCAACTGGTGGCGGCGGGTCTGGGCTATGTCGATTTCGCTTTGGCTTACCCTGCGCTCTTTCGGCTGATCTTCTCCTCTGACCGCCCCGACTTCACCGACCCTGCGCTCAGCGCTGCCGGAGAGGCCGCCTATGCCCATCTGGCGGATCAGGTCACGGCGGCAGGCGGTGGCGCTTTGGAAACCGCCGCCGCTAGGGCCATGGCCCATGGCCTGGCCGACTTGCTGGTGGCGGGACGGCTGAAAACCC
>JAIYDR010000260.1 GCA_027487395.1 Rhodobacter sp.
CGGTCTGGCTATCATTTTGAGCAAGCGCGCGCAACCTGTGATTGCGACGCGCTGTCATGGGGCTTTGCAGCGGTCTTGCGGCATGTCACAAGGTCGCGGTCCGGGGCAGGGGCCTTGGCACAGCACGGGGGCAGCGATCATGCGTATCGCCGAAACGGTCACCTTTGGCGGCTCTGGCTTGGACCGCGCTGCGCAATTGCGCGGCGATACACAGGCTTCGGCGCAGCTATTGGCGAACGGACAGGTTTTGCCGCTGTGGCAGGGAAAACCATTGATGCGGGGGGCGGATGATCTGGGCTGGCTTGCTGCCGCGCATCCGGTGCTGGCCGATGCTGTGGCCGCGCCAGTCTTTTTGGGGCTGGATGAGGGGGGGGCGGGTCTCTTCACCCAAGACGTCTCAAACTGGCAACCCGGAGCAGGGGTTGAGGCTGTACAATCTGGTTTTCTGGATCCCACGGTGCAGCGCCACCCGGCATTGCCCGACGACCACAGCTATCAAGAGTTGCGTGCCGTCATGGCCGCACTGCCCCCGCGCGCAGCAGAATTGGCCGCAACGGCACGCGCTATCACCGGCTGGCACCGCAGCCATGGCTTCTGCGCCGCTTGCGGGGTGGCCAGCGAGGTGGCAAAGGCCGGATGGCAGCGCGATTGCCCAGCCTGTGGCACATCACACTTCCCGCGCACAGACCCAGTCGTTATCATGCTGATCACACACGGCAATCGGGTTCTTTTGGGGCGCAACGCGGCTTGGCCACAGGGGATGTATTCTTTGTTGGCGGGGTTTGTCGAACCCGGCGAGACGATGGAAGCAGCCGTCCGCCGCGAGGTGTTCGAAGAGGCGGGCATCCGTGTCGGTGCGGTGCGCTATCTTGCCAGCCAGCCTTGGCCGTTTCCAGCCTCGTTGATGTTCGGCTGCGCGGGCGAGGCGCTGAATGACACCATCACCATCGACCCCGAAGAAATCGAGGATGCCCGCTGGATCACCCGCGAAGAGATGCTGACCGTGACAGCCGGTCACCACCCCGACATAAAACCCGCCCGAAAAGGCGCGATTGCGCATTTCCTGATTGCCAATTGGCTTGCCGACAGGCTGGAATGACCCCAAATAACAGCGTAAAGCAAAAGTCGGAACGGTAGGCGTGTTGAAGGCAGGCAAATGAAACTTAGCGGCAGGACCGATATTCAGGCCCCCGTGGAATTCGTCTTCGATGCGATTTCCGATTTTGAGTTTTGGGAACGTGCGGCCCTTCGGCGCGGTGCTGAAGTCACGCGTACCGATAAGCTGCGCCAACTTGCCCCCGGCATGAGTTGGATGATCCGCTTTGGCTGGCGCGGCCGCGAGCGGCAGTTGCATCTCGTGCTGAAACAACTTGATCGGCCGCTGGTGCTGGCCGTCGATGGCGACAGTCCCTCGGTCGAGGGTGGGGCGGTGATGGAACTGGTGGCACTGTCGGCGACAAAGGCGCGGATTCTGGTGCAGACCACGATCAAGCCGCGCACCCTAGCGGCACGGTTGTTTGTGCAATCGATGCGGCTGGGACGCGGCAAGGTGAATGCCCGCTATGAAAAGCAGTTGCGTCAATTGGCAACAATCATCGAACAACGCTACGAAGACCATCGTAGGGGTTAAGCGGGTCCGTGAGGCCTTAACGGCGGCGATCGGACGGGTAGACGCCTAGAATGTTCAATGCGGTCGTGAAGTAGCGCAGTTCTTCCAGCGCGCGGGCGACGTTGGCATCTTCGGGATGGCCTTCGATATCGGCATAGAATTCCGTCGCGGTGAAGCTGCCGTTCACCATGTAGCTTTCCAGCTTCGTCATGTTGACGCCATTGGTCGCAAAGCCACCAAGCGCTTTGTACAGCGCGGCCGGGATGTTGCGGACCCGGAAAGTGAAGGTGGTGATCATCCCCTCGGCGCCACGGCGCGACTGGTCTGCGTCACGGCTCATCACCAAAAAGCGGGTGGTGTTGTTGGCGTGATCCTCGATATGGCGCGCGATGACGTCCAACCCGTAGATCTGCGCTGCCAATTCGCTGGCCAGCGCGGCGCGGGTCTTGTCGCCGGCCTCGGCCACCTCGCGCGCGGCTCGGGCGTTGTCGCTGCTAACGCGGCCCTTGATTCCATGCGCTTTCAGGAAACCCGCGCATTGCGGCAAGATGACCACATGTCCATGCGCCTCTTGGATGTCCTCCAACCGCGCGCCGGGGACGCCCAGAAGGTTGACATGCACCCGCACAAATGCCTCGCCGACGATGTGAAGTCCGGCCTTAGGAAGAAGACTATGCACATCCGCAACCCGGCCATAGGTCGAGTTTTCGACGGCAAGCATGCCCAGTTCAACCTCGCCAGAGCGGGTCATTTCTACAACATCTTCAAAGGTTTGGCAGGGAACCGCCTCGAAATCGGGGCAGGCTTGTGCGCAGGCTTGGTGCGAATAGGCACCGAGTTCCCCCTGAAATGCGATCCGCCCCATGATGCCGTGCCCCCGAATTCCCGACAAAAATGCCCCAGCGGGGCAATCGGTCGCGCTAGTACACCTTGAAACAGGTGGGGGGAAGCAGATAGATACCGCGCCAAAGAACGGCCAAGGGAAGGCGCGACATGTTCGACACGATGACCATGACCAAAACTTTGGGGGCAGTCTGCGGCTCGCTTCTGGTGTTTATGCTGGGTGGCTGGGTGGCAACCTCGCTTTATCACGTCGGTGCGGAAGGCCACGGCGCAGAGGGTGAGTTGACGCAGGCTTATTCCATCGACACGGGCGCAGAGGAAGCCCCTGCCGCCGCTGAAGAAGGCCCGGATTTCGCAACGATTTACGCCGCTGCTGATGTTGGCGCCGGTGAGAAAGTCTATGCAAAGTGCAAGTCCTGCCACAATCTTGACGGGAAGGACGCGACGGGTCCGCACCTGAATGGCGTGGTTGATCGCAACAAAGGCGCGGCTGCGGGCTTCGGGTATTCCGAAGCGATCTTGGCATTGACCGCCGACACCTGGACCCCGGAAAACTTGAATGGCTTCTTGGAAAACCCCAAGAAGTACATGCCCGGCACCAAGATGTCCTTTGCGGGTCTGCCCAAGGTCGAAGACCGTGCCAATGTGATCGCCTATCTGGCGACCGTGAAATAAGCTGACGCCACCGTCTGATGCTGCGCCCGGTCCAAAAGGCCGGGCGTTTTGCTTTTGCACCCCGGTTTCACGCAATCGCAACTTGCCCTTGCCTGTACGGCGGCTAGCATGATCATGCAGATGAAGGCGGCGCGGCATGCATCGCGCCCAAAGCGACGGGGAAAAGAGCATGGCAAGACAGGGTGGCGGTCAGCGGCGTGGGGCAGAGGCTCGGGTGCAGGACATGCGCCGCGTGTTCGTTTGGGTCGGTGCCGCGGCCTTTGGGCTGGCGCTGGCGGGCTTCGCCACTTTTGCGCGGGCACAGGACGTGATCATCAGCCACGCCATCACCACGTTTGGCGATCCGCCGAAATATGCCGCCGATTTCCCGCATCTGGACTACGTCAACCCCGACGCACCCAAAGGCGGCGAGATTTCGCAATGGACCTTTGGCGGCTTTGACAGTCTGAACCCCTTTTCGGTCGAGGGGCGTTCTGCTGCACTGGCCTCGGCCCCGCTGGAATCGATCCTGACCGGCACCGCGGATGAGATTGGCACCTCTTATTGCCTGCTGTGTGAGACGATGGAGTATCCCGCTGACCGGTCATGGGTGATTTTCAATCTGCGGCCAGATGTCAAATTCTCGGACGGCAGCCCGCTGACGGCGGATGATGTACTGTTTTCCTATGAGACCTTCCTTGCCAAGGGGCTGACTGATTTCCGGACAATCCTTGCTGATCAGGTCGATAAGGCCGAGGTTTTGAGTGGGTTGCAGATCAAGTTCACCTTCAAGCCCGGCATCCCCACCCGCGACCTTCCCGAAGCTGTGGGTGGCCTGCCTGTGCTGTCCAAAGCGCATTACACTGCCAACGCGATGGACCTTGAGAAATCCTCGACCACGCCGTTCCTGGGCTCTGGTCCCTATGTGTTTGACAGCATGGATATGGGCCGGTCGGTCACTTGGAAGCGCAACCCCGATTACTGGGGCGAAGACCTGCCGATCAATCGCGGGCGCGGCAATTTCGACAAGATCACCTATGAATACTACGGCGATTACGACGCCGCGTTCGAAGGCTTCAAGGGCGGCGACTACACCTTCCGTCAGGAAGCATCGTCGATCACCTGGGCCACGCGCTATGACTTTCCAGCGCTGTCGAATGGCTGGGTGAAGAAAGAGGAAATCGCCAACGGGGCCAAGGCGAACGGCCAAGCCTTCCTGTTCAACCTGCGGCGCGAGAAATTCCAAGACATCCGCGTTCGGCAGGCGATCGGGCTGATGTTCAACTTTGAATGGTCCAACAACACGCTGTTCTATGGGCTGTACAGCCGGATCAACTCGGTCTGGGAGAATTCGTGGCTTGCCGCCGAAGGGGCACCCTCGCCCGAAGAAGCCGCGATCC
>JAIYDR010000326.1 GCA_027487395.1 Rhodobacter sp.
AGAGCGCCTCGCCCCCTTCATCGCCACCCGCAGCGCCGCGGGCGGCATGGCCCCCGAAGACTGACCCGCGACTGGGTTACCCCGCCACACCCGGCAAGGAGACCGACCACACCAGCCCCTGCCCGTTCGCGCCCCGCTCCAACGCGACTGAGGCGCGCAGCGCGAGGGCGATTTCGGCCACGATATGCAGGCCAAGGCCGCGCGTTCCGGTCCGCACCCCGCCCGCCGGATCAAGCCTGCCGCGCAGTAGGGTCAAGTCGGAATCAGACAGACGGGGGCCGGTGTCGATCACCTCAAGGCGCACACCTTCGGGCCCCGAGGACAGCACCTGCACGGTCACCATCGTATCCACCGGGCAATGAGTCAGGGCATTGTCGATCAGGTTTCGCAAAAGCTCCCCCAACAGAACCTCTTCGGACAGGGCCATCGCGCGGTCCAAGCCCGCAAAGCCAAGGTCCTTGCCCAGCGCCACCGCTTGCGGCAGGAAATCAGCCGCGACCCCGCGCGCCAGATGGGCGACGTCCAGCGGGGTCAGCACCGGGCGGGTTCCCGTCGCCTCAATCCGCGCCAAAAGCAGGATTTGCTCCAGCACGCGCTCAATCCGGATCAGCGCACGGTCGGTCTTGTCCAGCGTTTGCAACACCTCTCCCTGCCCCTTGCCGGCCATTGCCACTTGCGTGCGGGCTACGGTCAAGGGCGTGCGGATTTGGTGGTTGGCGTTGCTGGCAAAGTTCTGCATCGCCGCCATCGCGCGCGACAGTCGCACGAGAAAACCGTTCAGAGCGTCCAGCACCGGGCGCAACTCAGCCGGGGCTTGGGTCTCTATTGGGGTTAGGTCATGCGGCGCGCGGGCGGCAAGGCTGCGCGACAGCCGGTCGAGCGGGCGCAAGGCATAGGTGGCCGCTGTCCAAGCCACCACCGCCGCACCAAGAATCAGCGCCGCAATCCTTAGCGCAGATCGCGCAAGAATCGCCTGCGCCAGCGCATCCCGCGCGCGCTTGGTTTCGGCCACCGTCACGCGAAAAGGGGTCGTCCCCTCGCCACTGGTCAATTCGCGCAGGATGGTTGCGGTGCGGATTTGCATCCCGCGATAACGGTCATCGGCAAGCGCGGGCGCCCGCGTTTCCGTGACGGGAACGGGGGAAAGGTCATCGTAGCCGGTCAGGATACCTGCGGGCCCGTCCACCCGGTAGAACACCTGATCCTGCGCGGTCGAAGACAGCATATCCAAGGCCGAGAACGGGATCAGGATCGCAACCCCGCCTTTGCCATCCACATCCACCCCTTCGGCAATCGCCATCGCTGCACCGACGAGCACCCGGTCAGACACGTCTCTCGCCGTCCTCAGCGCCTCAATCTTCGTGTCGATCAATGCCAAGACCCCGATGGCGGCCGTCGTTAGCACCAGCCAAACAAGGATGGATCGCCGCAGCGAAGGCGGACGATCAACCACGATCCACCGGTCTTTCCAGCATGTAACCCAAGCCCCGTGCCGTCCGCAGCGTCAGGCCATGCGGCTGCAAGCGGCGGCGCAGGCGACTGACGTATTGCTCAATCGCGTTGTCTGACAGGCTATCATCCAAGCTGGTCAGCGATTGCACGATGGCCTCTTTTCCGACCACGCGGCCTGCACGGAGAAAAAACAACTCCAATAGCGCGAGTTCGCGGGCAGGCAGGTCCAGCACGTCTGGTCCCGCCTGAAACCGCCGCGCGGCCATGTCGAACCGCACAGGGCCGATCTGAATCTCTGACGCCCTGGCCCCGGCTTGTCGGCGCAGGATCGACCTGACCCGCGCTTCAAACTCTCGCACGTCAAAGGGTTTGACCATGTAGTCATCCGCGCCAAGGTCCAGCCCCGTCACCCGCTCATCCGGTGCACCGCGTGCCGTTAGGATCAGGATGGGCACCGGGTTCCTGCGGGCACGAATAGATCGCAGAACCGACAGCCCGTCCTTTTCCGGCAGGTTCAAGTCAAGGATTACAAGATCAAAGCGTTCCGCCCCGATCAACAGTTCCGCCGATAACCCATCATGGACCACATCGACGGCATAGCCTGCGCCGTCCAAGAGCGTGGTCAGCGCCTCGGCCAAGGGCAGGTCATCTTCAACAAGTAGGATTCGCATGGGTCCAGACTAAGGTCTATCGGCGCGATTGTTAATCGGCCCCGTCTGGGGCAGGATTTGTCCATGCGCGCGCCTTGTTTTGCCCTTTGGCTGTCCCTTGTCGCCTGCCCGTTTGCCGCGGAGGCGGATGTGGTGGTGTTTCCTGCACCTGCCGCGCAGGAGCGGGAGTTGGTGATCTATTCCTCGCTCGACAGCCCGCTCGCCCGTCCGCTCGTCGAGGCGTTTCAGCGACACTACCCGGATGTGGCGGTGCGGTATGAGGATCTGTTAACCCAAAACATCGCGGCACGGGTGGCCGATGAAAGTGACGCGGGTGGGCCCACCGCGGATCTGGTGTTTTCCTCTGCGATGGATTTGACGGTGAAACTTGCCAATGACGGCTATGGACGCGCGGTGGCAGTGCCCGGCGCGGCGCGTTGGCCAGAGTGGGCATCTTGGCACGGGATGGTCTTTGCGCTGACATTCGAGCCGGCAGTCATCGTTTATCACCGCCCCTCTTTTCCCAACGGCGCACCTGATACACGGGCCGAGTTGATGGATTGGCTGGCCACGGCACCACAAGGGGCGATTGGCACCTATGACATCGCGCGCTCTGCGGTGGGCTTTTTGTTCTTGATGCGCGACCGCGAACATTTTGCCGATCTCTGGCCCTTGATACGGGCCATGGGGCGGGCGGGGGTACAGATTTTCCCGACTTCGCAAGCGATTATTGATGGGGTAAATTCCGGCGCGTTGAAACTGGGGTATAACGTGCTGGGGTCTTATGCGGCGGATCAGGCGACACGACTGCCCAACCTCGGGCTGGCCTTGCCACAGGATTATGTCGTGGTGGTCAGCCGTGTGGCATTGGTGCCCGCCGCTGCCGCAAACCCTGAGTTGGGCGAGACGTTTTTGGCTTTCCTCATGTCCCGCGAGGGTCAGACGGTTCTGGCCGAACGGCTGCGCCTGCCCGCAATCAGCCTTGAGGTCGCAGGAGAAGACAGCGCCGCCGCGATGCAACGGGCCCTTGGGCCCCGTTTGCGTCCGGTTCCCGTCTCGCCGGGTCTTTTGGCCTATATCGACCGGGCAAGCCGGGCAAAGGTGATGGAGGAATGGACTGCCGCCCTGACGGGAACAGAGTAGGTGACAAAACCATGTCAGGTTGCTGACAGGTTGCCGTGTTTGCATACACCCATGCTGGGGGAGAGGAGACCCCTTGCGGTTCCGGCGGCCCCGCGCCGCCCCATGGGAGGTAAAAACATGAAACACACATTCCTTGGCGTGGCCTTTGCGGCTGCGCTTGCTGTTCCCGCTTTCGCGCAGGACTACACCATCATGGCCCCGGCCAATCCCGGCGGCGGCTGGGATGGCACGGCCCGCGCCATGCAAGAGGTGATGCAGGCTGAAGGCATCGCCCCGTCGGTTGAGGTGATCAACGTCCCCGGCGCGGGCGGCACTGTGGGTCTGGCGCAATTCGTCGCAGACAGCGCCGGTGATCCGACCAAGCTGATCGTTGGCGGCTATGTGATGGTGGGCGCGATCCTGACCAACGCAAGCCCCGTCACCTTGGCCGATGTCACCCCCATCGCCCGCCTGACCGGTGACACGCAGGCCATCGTGGTGCCCGCAGCCTCGGACATCCAGACGCTTGGCGATCTGGTTGAAAAGCTGAAGGCCGATCCGGGTGCTGTCTCTTGGGCAGGCGGCTCTGCCGGGGGCACCGACCACATCACCGTGGGTCTGCTGGCCAAGGCCGCAGGCGTGGACCCGACCAAGATCAACTACGTCGCCTTTTCCGGCGGTGGTGAGGCGATGGCAGCCATTCTTGGCAATCAGGTGACGGCGGGCGTGTCTTCGGTCGGCGAGTTTGCCGAACAAGTCAAGGCAGGCACGATGCGTCTGCTGGCCGTGTCGTCGGCAGAGCGGATGCCGGGCATCGACGCGCCCACGATCAAGGAAGCAGGTTTTGACGTTGTCGTCCAAAACTGGCGCATGATCGCCGCGGCCCCGGGGCTCAGCGATGAGCAAAAGGCAAAGGTCGCCGCCGACATCGAAAAGCTGAATGCAAGTGCTGGCTGGACGTCGATGCTGGAAACCAAGGGCTGGGCCAACACCTATCTGGCCGGAGCGGCGTTTGACACCCAGCTTGCCGCCGACATTGCCACCACGGAAACCGTGCTGCGCGATATCGGTCTGGTGAAATGACCAAGGGCTTTGTCCCGGAACGCCGCCCCCGTGGGGCGGCGTTCATCATTGCGGCCGGGTTGGCGGGACTGGCCGGGGTGCTGCTTTGGGATGCCGCAGGCCTGAAACAAGATGGCGGTTACGCCGGGGTCGGACCCGCAGATGTGCCGCGCATGATCGCGTATGGCCTGCTCATCCTGTCCGTGGGAACGGTGATCGCAGGAATCAGAGGCGATTTGCCGCGCCCGCCGCGTCAAGCCCCGGCCCCGCTCTTGTGGATTCTGGGCGGGCTTGGGGCGCAACTGGCCCTTTTGCATGTGCTGGGCTTTGTGCTTTCAGGGGCGATCCTCTTTGGCTGCACGGCACGCGGTTTCGGGAAAAAGCCGCTGTGGCGGGGGCTGCTGATCGGTCTGGTGCTGGCCGTGGTGATCTATGGACTATTTGACCGCGTCTTGCGGTTGAATCTGCCGGGTGGACCATTGGAACACCTGATCTTCGGGGGCTGAGGGATGGACAGTTTTTCGCTGCTGCTACAGGGGCTAGAGACAGCCCTGCAACCGATGATCCTGCTTTATGCGCTGGTGGGAGTCGTGCTTGGTACCGCCGTGGGCGTCTTGCCGGGAATCGGACCTGCCTTGACAGTGGCACTTCTGCTACCCGTGACCTATGGCCTTGATCCGGCAGGATCGCTGATCATGTTCGCGGGCATCTATTACGGTGGCATGTATGGCGGATCGACAACCTCGATCCTGCTGAACACACCGGGGGAAAGTGCCTCTATCGTCACCGCGATTGAGGGCAACCAGATGGCGCGGCAGGGACGCGGCGGCCCCGCCTTGGCGACGGCAGCGATTGGCAGTTTTGTGGCCGGGTTGATCGCCACTTTGCTGCTGGCCTTCCTTGCGCCCCAAGTGGTGAAACTTGCGCTGTCGCTTGGCCCGCGAGAGTACTTCGCCTTGATGGTTCTGGCCTTTGTCACCGTCTCAGCCACCTTTGGCGACAGCACGCTCAGGGGATTGACCTCACTCTTCATCGGACTTGCGCTGGCCTGCGTCGGCATCGACGGGTTGACGGGGGCGGCGCGTTTGACCTTTGGCGTGCCACAACTGATGGACGGGATTGAAACCACAACCCTCGCCGTCGCCCTGTTTGCCATTGGCGAGGCATTGGGCGTTGCCGCGATGACCGGTCCGGCGGACCGTCTGCACCGCGTCACAGGCCGCGTCAGCATGACGGCACAGGACTGGAAACGGTCGTGGAAGGCATGGCTGCGCGGCACTTTCATAGGCTTTCCCATCGGCTCTATGCCCGCCGGGGGCGCGGATGTCGCATCCTTCTTGTCCTATGCGACGGAACGCAAACTGACCAAACACCCCGAGGAATTTGGCCACGGCGCAATTGAAGGTGTGGCGGGGCCAGAGGCCGCGAACAACGCAGCAGCCGCTGGAACGCTGGTGCCTTTGCTGACGCTGGGCCTGCCCACCACCGCAACGGCGGCGATCATGCTGGCAGGGTTCCAGCAGTTCGGGCTCCAACCGGGGCCGCTTTTGTTCATCACCAACGCCGAACTGGTCTGGGGACTGATCGCCAGCCTTTTGATCGCCAACGTGATGCTGGTGGTTTTGAACCTGCCGCTGATCGGGTTGTGGATCAAGCTGCTGTCGATCCCCCGGCCATGGCTTTATGGCGGCATCCTGCTCTTTGCGACATTGGGTACGATTGGCGTCAACCCATCGCCGATTGAGTTGGGGATGCTGATCCTGTTCGGGCTGATGGGATATGGGATGCGTCTTTACGGCTATCCCGTGGCCCCCGTGGTGGTGGGGTTGATCCTTGGGCCGATGGCTGAACAACAACTGCGCCGCGCCTTGTCCATTGCGCAGGGGGATTGGCAGACGCTGGTTTCCACCCCGGTTTCGGCCATCCTGCTGACCGTGTCGGTGCTGCTGATCGTCGTCCCAATGGTGCTGCGCCTGATGGGGCGCGGGAAGGTTTTGGCCGCCGTCGCTGGCGACACGGACTGATCCTTCAGCGCAGCGCTTGCTGCCCCATCACGGCCAGTCAGACGGGTCAGGACATGATCAGCCCGCCATCCACATTGATGGTCTGGCCGGTGATATATCCCGCATCTTCCGATGCCAGAAAAGCCACCAGTGCCGCCACCTCTGCCGGCGTGCCCGCGCGGCCCATCGGAATACCGCGCACCCATTCGGCCATCAACTCACCGGGGGCGTAGGTGCCCAGCATCTGACCCCAGACGCGGTCGTTATAGTCCCACATCTCGGTGTGGATGATGCCGGGACAGATGGCGTTGGCAGTGATGCCTTCGCGCGCCAGTTCTTTGGCCAAACTCTGCGTCAGGCCAACCACCCCGAACTTCGAGGCCGCGTAATGCGGGGTGTAGATGAACCCTTGCCGTGCCTGCCCCGAGGCGGTGTTGATCAGCCGGCCCTTGATTCCGCTGGCGCGGAAACGGCGGATCGCCTCTTGGCAACACAGGAAAACACCCTTCGTGTTCACATCAAGGTTCATGTCCCATTCACCCTCGGTCAGGTCTTCGACCTTGGCGATGGTGATGACTCCGGCATTCTGAACCGAGACGGACAGGGGGCCAAGTTTCGCCTCAACTTCGGCATAGACCTCGCGTATCGCGGTGGCATCAGTGACGTCGAGCTTAAAGCCAAGTACGGTTTCCCCCGTGACCTCGGCAATAGCACGGGCTGCGTCTGGGGTATCCGACTCAATCGCTGCAATGGCGACAGACGCCCCCTCGGCGGCAAAGCGGGTGGCGATGCCGCGCCCAATGCCCTTGTTTCCCCCGGTGACAAAGACGGTCTGGCCTGCAAATCGTTTCATATCGAACCCTCCACAAAGCGCAGCAAGCCTGTCGCTGCCCATCAGGCAGTCAGGCGGGCTGCCGAAAACTTGTCCGTCACCAGCACGTCAATCAGTCCGAGCTTCAACGCACCCGCAATGGCCGCTGTCTTGGTCTCGCCACCCGCCAAGGCGATCACGCGGTCAGCCTTGCGCAGATCGTCCAGCGTCACGCCCAAAACACGCTCATTCAATGGGGTGTCGACAAGACGTCCCTGATGGTCAAAGAAGCGAAACGAGATTTCGCCCACCGCGCCGGCCTCATTCAACAAGGCCAGTTCCTGCCGCGAAAAGACGTTGCCCGACCGCGACAGCAATTCTGAAGGCTCAACTGCGCCGATGCCGATGACGGCCAGGCTGAGCCTGCCGAACAGGTCCATCGTGCCGCGCACCATAGGATCGGACAGCATGACCAGTTTCGCCTCACGCGAGGAGGTGATGCCCTGCACCAAAAGCAGCCGCGCCTCACTCCCAGTCAGTTTTGCAAAGCGCGCGATCAGTTGCGTCGCATGGGTTTGCGCCGCGGGTTCGCCCATGCCGCCCAAAAGCTGCACCACAAACTTCGCCTTGGTTGCCTTCATCGGGTGGATGTTGTCGACCATGCGCAAGATGGTCTGGCTCCAACTTGAGACGCCGATCACCTCATCCGCTTGCAAGGTGACCTCAAGGAAATGCGCCGCGGCCTCACCTATGCGCGCCATGATCGCGCCGTCGCGATCCTCGGAACAATCGACAACGATGGCCTCGTTGAGGTTATAGCGGTCGCGCAACGCCTGTTCCAGATCGGCAAAAGTGCCGGGTGGGGGGATAATGGTGGTACGGACGATGCCCTCTTGCTCTGCGCGTTTCAGCATCCGCGACACAGTGGCCTGTGACATGCGCAGGGTTTCAGCGATCTCAGCCTGACGCCGACCCTCGACATGATACATCTGGGCGACGCGTGCGATCAGTCTGAGTTCGTTGATCCGGCCCATGTTTCACCCCTGAGTGAATTTTTATTCACCCTAACGTCAGCCCCCCGGAAGCGTCGAGCGTTTAATGGCATCCTCCCAGACCGCCAAGCGCGAAGCCCGGTC
>JAIYDR010000395.1 GCA_027487395.1 Rhodobacter sp.
GCGCGGGCCGCTGCGTTGGCGCTGAGCGGATCGGCGAAAAGGCCAAAGCACGTCGCCCCACTGCCCGACATCCGCGACAAAAGGCACCCCGGTTGCGCTGAAAGCGCGCGGCGGACCTCAGCAATCACGGGCAGCAGGCGCGTCGCGGCAGGCTCCATGTCGTTGCGTTGCATCGCCACCCATGCCGCCAATTCCCCGGCGTCGCGCAGGCGCGGCAGGACCTGCATCGGCGCATGGTCGCGGCGATCCAGCGCGCGGAACACCTCGGGTGTGGAAACGGCCTTTCCGGGGTTCACCAGCACCAGCCAAGCGGGCGGCAGGGGATGGGCCAAGGGATGCAGGCCTTCACCAATGCCCGTCATCCGCACCGGTTGCCCTGCCAGACAGACCGGCACATCCGCGCCAAGGCGCAAAACCTCGGCTGCGGGGGGCAGGGGTTGGCCGGTCAACCGGGCGATCAGCCGCAGCGTTGCCGCCGCATCCGCCGATCCACCGCCAATGCCAGAAGCGACGGGCAGATGTTTGTCCAAGATCAGCCGGAACGCCCCCGGCATCAACCGCGCCGCGCGCAGGCACAGATTGTCATCGGCCACGGTCAGGGCTTCCGCTTGCGGACCGGTGATCGTCAAGGACAGCGCCGGGGCCGGTTCAGCCGACACCCTGTCACCCACCCCGGCAAAGACCACCAGCGAATCCAGCAGATGATACCCATCTGCGCGCCGTCCGGTCACATGCAGCGCGAGGTTAACCTTGGCCGGGGCGAATTCGGTCGCGTCAGTTGCCATCCGCCACCACGGGGGTAATCGGCGGCTTGCCTTCCTCGATCAGCACTTGATCCAAGCCCACCTCCAGCTTTCTGCGGATACGGGTGGCCTCTTTTTCCTCGGGGTCAAAGGACAGCGCGCGACGCCATTGGAACTGTGCTTCCAGTCGGCGGCCCACGGCCCAATAAACATCGCCCAAATGATCGGTGACGATGGGATCGACGGGTTCCAGAAGCGAGGCGCGCTCCATCGGCTCAACCGCTTCGTCATAGCGGCCAAGGCGGAAATAGGCCCAAGCCAAGGAGTCGGTGATCGCGCCCGACTCTGGCTGCGCCGCCACGGCGCGCTGGATCATGCCCAAGGCTTCCTTCAGGTTTTCGCCCCGATCCACGAAGCTGTAGCCAAGGTAGTTCAACACCGAAGGTTGATCCGGCGAAAGCTCCAGTGACTTGCGCAGGTCCTTTTCCGCCAAGACGAAGTCGCCCACCCGTTCGTGGCTGATGCCCCGCGCGAAAAACACGGCCCAATGGCGCGCTTCCGGCGGGCCGATCAGACGGATCGCCTCATCATAGGGGAGGATGGACTCGGCAAAACGCTCTTGACGGCGCAACGCATCGGCCAGCGCCATATGCACGGCGGGCAGGTCGGCATGGCTGCGCGTCAAGGCCTGCAACGCCTCGATCCCGGCATCGACCTTGTCGCTGGCGATCAAGGTCTCCGCGCGGCCCATTTCAGCGATATGGAACAGCGGGCTCTCCGCCGGAATCTTCGCAAAGGTTTCGGCGGCTAGGTCCAACTGCCCCTGCTCTTGCAGAATCTGCGCCGAGGTCAGCACCGCATCGGCAAGATCAGCACGCAGATAGACGGCGACGCGGGTGTAAAGCAGCAAGAATCCGGGATCGGCTTGATCGCCGAGCATTTCGGCCAAAGAGCGAAACACCTCGGCCATACCATCTTGCGCATTGCGCACCACGTCAAAGGCCAAAGGCTTGCCCGCTTGCAACTGCACCCGCATCGCATCCAGTTCCGGGTCCGGATCGGTGCCGAAGGTATTGTCGAGGATCTCCAGCGCCTTGGGGCCCTGCTCAAGCTGGCTGAGGATCTGGACATGGGCGATGACACCCCGGCGAGTGACATTGATCCGACTGCCGGATTTTCCAGACAGAATTGTCTCTGCCCCCTCGAAATCCCCGGCCGAGGCCAGCGCCAGCGCCTTATGATAAAGCGCCAGACCCGCCAGCCCATCTGATTTGGACAGGTCGTCAAAGCCTTTCAGCGCTTCGGCCATCTTGCCGTCACCCAGTTGCGCCCAAGCAACGATCAACTTGTCCAGCACGGTCCCGACGCTGCGGCCTGCATTGATATCCGTCACCAGTTGCGAGAATTCACCCTTCACCGCCTGTTCCGCCGTCAACGCAAGGAACGCAGTCTGGCTGCGCGCCCCGGTTTCGCCAAGGCGGCGGGCATATTCGGCGGCAGCCGGAAAATCGCCAAGACCGATCGACGACAGAACCGCGCCATCCAAAAGCTGCTGGTTGGCAGGATCGCCCTCCAGCGCGCGCGCATACCAATAGGCCCCGGCGCGGAAATCGCCCAGCCCGGTCGCCGCCCGCGCTGCCAGCCAGGCGCCCGCCTCTGCACCCTCTTGCGCGCGGACCGGCCCCGAAAGGGTGGCGATCACGGCCAGGGAAGACAGGGACAGGGCAAGGAAACGGCGCATGGGACGGAAACTCCAGTAGGGTGGTTCACGCTAGCCCCCCCGGCCCCGGCTGTCCATCGGCGGCGCGGGTCCACAGGGCCTGCGCCGCCTGCGATCAAGCGATTGTCAGAACGGGCTTACATGTTGGGATAGTTCGGCCCACCGCCACCCTGCGGCGTTGTCCAGTTGATGTTCTGCGACGGGTCCTTGATGTCGCAGGTCTTGCAATGCACGCAGTTCTGGAAGTTGATGACAAAGCGCGGATCTTTGCCCTCTTCACTGACAACCTCGTAGACCCCGGCCGGGCAATAGCGCTGCGCCGGCTCGGCATATTTCGGCAAGTTCACTGCAATGGGAATCGATTTGTCCTTCAGCTTCAAATGGGCGGGCTGCGCCTCGTCGTGGTTGGTAAAGCTGAAGGCCACATTGGTCAGACGGTCAAAGGACAGTTTGCCATCCGGCTTGGGATAGTCGATCGGCCGGAAGTCCTGCGCCAGCCCCGTCGCTGCCGCGTCGGATTTGCCGTGCTTCAACGTGCCAAAGATCGTCAGGCCGATGGTATTGGCCCACATGTCGATGCCACCCCCCATCAACGAGGCGACAAGACCGTACTTCGACCACAGCGGCTTGACGTTGCGGACCTTTTTCAGATCGCGCCCGATGGGGCCATTCCGCACCTCGGCCTCATAGCCCGTCAACTCGTCGCCCTGACGCCCGGCCTTGATCGCGGCATAGGCCGATTCTGCCGCCGCCTTGCCTGACAGCATGGCGTTGTGGTTGCCCTTGATGCGCGGCACGTTCACCAGACCCGCCGAACAGCCAAGCAGCGCCACACCCGGCGCGGTCATCTTGGGGATCGACTGCCAGCCGCCCTCAGAGATCGCCCGCGCGCCATAGGCAACGCGTTTGCCGCCTTTCAAGAGTTCCGCCACCATCGGGTGATGCTTGAAACGCTGGAATTCCATATAGGGGTAAAGGTGCGGGTTTTCGTAGTTCAGATGGACCACAAAACCGACATAGACCTGATTGTTCTCAAGATGATAGATGAACGACCCACCCCCGGCGTTGCTGCCCAACGGCCAGCCCATGGTGTGGGTGACGGTACCAAGGCGATGCTTGGCGGGGTCAATCTCCCAGATTTCCTTCATGCCTAGGCCAAACTTCTGCGGGCAATGGCCTTTGGACAGGTCATATCTTGCAATGACCTCTTTCGACAAAGACCCGCGCACGCCTTCGGACAGGAAGACGTATTTGCCGTGCAACTCCATCCCCGGCTCATAGGATGGGCCGGGTTCCCCCGTGGCGGGATCAAGCCCGAATTCCCCCGCAACTACGCCTTTGACGCGGTCACCCTCATAGACCAAGGCGCTGGCGGCCATGCCGGGGAAAATCTCCACCCCCAAGCCTTCGGCAATCCCCGCCATCCAGCGGCAGACATTCGCCATCGAGACGATGTAATTGCCGTGATTGTTCATCAGCGGCGGCATCGGCCAATTCGGGATGCGCGCCTGACCAGCGGGGCCAAGGATGTAAAAGTTATCCTCTTTCACCTCGGTCTTGATCGGCGCATTCATCTTGCGCCAGTCGGGCAGCAGCGCGTCCAGCCCTGACGGGTCCAGCACCGCACCAGACAGGATATGCGCCCCGACTTCGGACCCCTTTTCCAGCACCACCACCGACAGGTCCGCATCCAACTGCTTCAGCCGGATCGCCGCCGACAGGCCCGCCGGACCAGCACCGACGATCACGACGTCATATTCCATCGATTCCCGGACGATCTCGGCCATCTTTCATCCTTCCGCTGCGGCGCCCAAAGGCGGCGCGCAATAAAGTTGCGCTGTTTGCTGCCTTCCCCTAACGCATCGCGCGCGCGGGGGTCAATCTTGACGCGGCATCACAATGTCGCAAAGCGTCATTGCGCCGCGTATCAGGCCACCCAAACCTGCTTAGTCCCCCAAGGCCTCTTGCATTCTGCCCCTTGGTCGGGTCAGGTGATCGAAACGGAACCGGACAGCGCCACTGCCTGACCAAGGCCGTGGCATTGTCATTTGCGTGAGTGGACGATGGAAAAGATTCCGATGACGCGTGCGGGTTTCACCGCGCTGGACGAAGAACTGAAGACGCTGAAATCCGTCGAACGCCCTGCCGTGATCCGCGCGATCGCCGAGGCGCGTGAACACGGCGACCTGTCTGAAAACGCCGAATACCATGCGGCGCGCGAAAAACAGTCGTTCATCGAAGGCCGTGTCAAAGAACTTGAGGCGATGCTCTCGCTGGCCGAGGTGATCGATCCCTCCAAGCTTTCGGGCGCGATCAAATTCGGCGCGACCATCGTCATCGTCGACGAAGACACCGACGAAGAGAAAACCTACCAGATCGTTGGTGAGGCCGAGGCCGATATCGAACGCGGCTTGCTCAACATCCGCTCTCCGATCGCCCGCGCGCTGATTGGCAAGGAAGAAGGCGACAGCGTCGAGGTGAAAACCCCTGGCGGCCAGAAAAGCTATGAGATCGTGAGCATCCGCTACGTCTGACGGCAAAGGGGGCGCGCATATGGCCAACGAACAGGACCGCATGACCGAACCTTTAGGCGCTTTCTCGCGTCCCGAACCCGTGGCAGTTTTTGGCCCGGCGGAACTGGTGGCGGCCTTGCTGGCGGTGGTCTGGGTCGTGGCGGTGGTGGCCTATGTCTCGCTTTTGCCCGCCACCGATGGCCGCGGGCTTTTGGGGATCGTGATGACGCTTCTGGTGGTGTTTCTGCCCTTGGCGCTGATCTGGGCCTCAGTCACCACCCTGCGGTCGGTGCGCGAGTTGCGGGCTGAAGCGGCGCGCCTGCAATCCACCGTTGAGGCGATGCGCAACGCCTATCTGGTAAACCAGCAAACCACAGCGGCGATGAAACCGGTGGTGGAGCAAAAGTTCGACGAATTGACCGCCGCCACCAAAGAGGCGGCGGCGACGTTCCAATCCCGCCGCGATACCGCGCTGACCGTGCCCTCGGCGGACCGCAAATCCGCCATGGCTGCACCGCGCCCGCAACCCGCCGACGAACAGCCCGCGCTGGCGCTGGGAACCCCGGCCGATGATCTGCGCCCGCCGCTGGGCATCGCCGAGTTTCTGCGCGCGCTGAATTTCCCCGAAGGCCCCGATGACAAGGACGGCTTCCGCGCGCTGCGCATGGCGCTCGAGGATCGCAACGTCGCCAAATTGATCCGCGCCGCGCAGGACGTTCTGACCTTACTGGCGCAAGAAGGCATCTACATGGATGACCTGAAGCCTGACCGCGCCCGGCCCGAACTGTGGCGCCGTTTCGTGGCGGGCGAACGCGGCGGCCAGATTTCCGGTCTTGGCGGGGTGCGGGATCGCTCGTCACTCGCGCTGACGGCAGGGCGCATGCGCGAGGACACGATCTTCCGCGACGCTGCGCACCACTTCATGCGGACGTTCGACAAGACCTTGCAGCAGTTCGAGAAAGAGGCCTCCGACACCGACCTCGCCGCCCTTTCCGACACCCGCACCGCCCGTGCCTTCATGCTGTTCGGTCGCGTGGCTGGCGTGTTTGACTGAAAGACAGATTCGTCATCGCCCTATTCCCCGTTGTTCAAATATCCCACGGGGGTGCGGGGGTGTGAAACCCCCGCTTCTGACGGCAATGCCAAGCGCTACTTCATCAACTCCGCCAGCACCGCTTTGGCGCTGTCACTGTCCCATTCGGCATCGCCGATCAGGCGACCGACCTCTTCGCCATCGGGGTTGACGATCAGCGTCACCGGCAGGCCCATCACCCCGACGGACTGCGCCAGATCGGATGTCGGATCGCGCAGCACGGGCAGGCCAGTCACACCGGCTTCGGCGTAGAATCGTTCGATCCCCTCCACCGCATTGCGCCCTGTCGCCACCGGCAGCACCGCGAGGTCAGGCATCGCCGCCTGCAACCGGTCCAGAGACGGCATTTCCTTGCGGCAGGGGGCGCACCATGTCGCCCAGAAGTTCAGCACCACCCATTTGCCGCGCCAATTGGCCAAGGCATGTTCCCCATCGGTGGCATCCAGAAACACCGCCTCGGGCAGGGCAATCGGCTCTTCGGCCAGCGCCAGTTTCTTCATATCCCCGTCCAGCAACGCGGTGACGTCACCAGCCAGCGCCGGATTTGCACCAAGCAGGGATGCCGTATAAAGGACAGCGAGTATCTTCCGCAGCATCATCCCTCCGAAGGCCGCAACCATGTCCGCATCCCTTGATACCAACTCCGCCAACCAGATGTGGGGCGGGCGCTTCGCCGAAGGGCCGGATGCCATCATGACGGCGATCAACGCCTCCATCGGCTTCGACAAACGGCTTTACGCGCAGGATATCGCAGGGTCGCGCGCCCATGCGGCAATGCTCGCCGCACAAGGCATCCTCAGCAATAAGGACGCCGAGGCGATCGGGGAAGGCCTTCTCACGGTCTTGTCAGAGATTGAGGGCGGCAATTTTCCGTTTCGGGTAGAATTGGAAGACATCCACATGAATGTGGAGGCGCGGCTGAAAGAGATCATCGGCGAACCGGCGGGGCGGTTGCACACGGCGCGGTCACGCAATGATCAGGTCGCGGTGGATTTCCGGCTGTGGGTCCGCGCGCAATGCGACGCGGCGATTGATGGGCTGACCGCGCTGATGACCGCCTTTGTGCAGCAGGCCGAGGCTGGGGCCGATTGGGTCATGCCCGGCTTCACCCATCTGCAAACCGCGCAACCCGTGACATGGGGCCATCACATGCTGGCCTATGTCGAGATGTTCGCGCGGGATCGGTCGCGCTTTCAGGATGCCCGCGCGCGGATGAACGAATGCCCACTTGGCGCGGCGGCTTTGGCCGGAACGTCTTTCCCCATCGACCGTCACGCCACGGCGGCGGCGCTGGGGTTTGACCGGCCAACGGCCAACAGCCTCGACTCTGTTTCCGACCGCGACTTTGCGCTGGAGTTTTTGTCGGCCAGCAGCTTCTGTGCCATGCACCTGTCGCGCTTTGCCGAGGAGTTGGTGATCTGGTCCTCGGCACAGTTCCGCTTTGTGCGGCTGTCGGATCGCTGGACCACGGGGTCCAGCATCATGCCGCAAAAGAAGAACCCCGATGCCGCGGAATTGCTGCGCGCCAAACTGGGGCGCATCCTTGGCGCGACGGTGGCTTTGTTCACGATCATGAAAGGCCTGCCGCTGACCTATTCCAAGGACATGCAGGAGGACAAGGAACAGGTCTTTGACGCCGCCGATACGCTGATGCTTGGCCTTGCCGCGATGACCGGAATGGTGGGCGACATGACCGCCAACCGTCCGGTTTTGGCGCAGGCGGCCTCAAGCGGCTTTTCCACCGCCACCGATCTGGCCGATTGGCTGGTGCGCGAACTGGGTCTGCCCTTCCGCGACGCGCACCATGTCACCGGCACCTTGGTGGCCATGGCCGAGGGCAAGGGCTGCGATCTGCCAGACCTGAGCCTTGCCGATCTGCAATCGGTCCATACCGGCATCCGCGCTGATGTGTTTGACGTGCTGGGGGTGGAAAACTCGGTCCGCTCACGCCGGTCCTATGGCGGCACGGCCCCCGATCAGGTGCGCGCTCAGGTGGCGCGGTGGAAGGGTCTGCTGGGGATTTCGTGACCGCAGATGGCGTGACTTCGCGGCGCTTGTGGCCTAGCTTTAGGCAAGCCGTTTGAAAGGTTCGCCCATGCGCTGTTGTCTTGCTCTGCTGCTGTTGCTCCCTCTTGCCGGTTGTGGCGCGAACGGAGCCCCCGTGCCACCGCCGGCCAAGGCCAAATCCGGCGTCACCCTGACGGGTGAGGCGTCTATCGGCGTGGTGGTGAAATGAGCGCACTTCGCATGGTCTATCTTGCACTGGCGGTTTGGGGCGCGGTGCATCCGATGTATTGGTTCGTAACCTATATGCGAGAAACCGGCACCGGCCTGTCGGGGTTGATTGATGCTTGGTATGTCAATGCCTCTACCACCGGGCTGACATGGGACCTCACCATTGCGGCAATCACGCTGACGGTCTGGATCCTCGCCGAGACCTGGGTTCGCAAGAACTGGCTGGCGCTGGTGGCGATTCCAGCCACCTTCTGCATCGGCGTCAGTTGCGGACTGCCGCTCTATCTGTTCCTGCGGACGCGGGCGGTTTGAACTGAAGGGCATAGGGCGCAAGGTTTGTCCAAACTCTCCGGGGGAGAGTTTGGACAAACCGACAGAGGTTCGCGTGCAGACCGCCGGGCTAAGCGCCTTGGGCGCGCAGCCCCCCGTTTCGAAAATGGGCGGGGCGGGCTGCGCGCGGACCGTGGCTCTGGGCCACGGTCCAACCCGAACCGTTGCACCTTTGGCCATCAGTTGAACCCAACGTGACAGCCCCCGCCCAACCCGCTATAGCACCGCGCGTAATCACCTTGCGGGGACGGCACCGATGGATCACTTCCTCTACAAGAACGGCTCCCTGCATGCCGAGGATGTCCCGCTGTCCGACATCGCCGCCGAAGTCGGCACCCCGTTTTATGTCTATTCCACCGCCACCCTCGAACGGCATTACAAACTGTTCACCGAGGCGCTGTCGCCCCTGCCGCACCTTGTCTGCTTTGCCATCAAATCCCTGTCCAACATCGCCGTGCTGAAAGTGCTGGGCGATCTGGGCGCGGGGATGGATGTCGTCTCGGGCGGAGAATACCGCCGCGCCAAGGCGGCAGGCGTTCCCGGCAGCCGCATCGTGTTTTCCGGCGTCGGCAAAACGCGCGAGGAAATGCGGTTTGCGCTGGAAGGCGGCGTCCGGCAGTTCAACGTCGAATCTGAACCAGAACTGCGCGCTCTGTCCGAAGTGGCCGCCAGCATGGGGGCGACGGCCCCCATCGCCATCCGCATCAATCCGGATGTGGACGCCAAGACCCACGAGAAAATCGCCACCGGCAAGAAAGAGAACAAGTTCGGCATCCCCATCGACCGCGCCCGTGCGGTTTATGCCGAGGCTGCGCGCCTGCCGGGAATCGAGGTGGTGGGGATTGACGTGCATATCGGCAGCCAGCTGACCGAGTTGGAACCCTTTGAGCAAGCCTTCGCCAAGGTGGCGGAACTGACCGAAACCCTACGCGCCGATGGCCACATCATCCGCCGTCTCGATCTGGGCGGCGGTCTCGGCATCCCCTACACCCGCTCGAATGAGGCCCCCCCCCTCCCTCTGGATTACGGCGCGATGATCAAGCGCACCGTCGGTCATCTGGGCTGTGAGATCGAGATTGAACCCGGCCGCCTGATCTCCGGCAATGCCGGGCTGTTGGTGTCGTCGGTGATCTACCTCAAACAGGGGGAGGGTCGCGATTTCCTGATCGTCGATGCCGCGATGAACGATCTAGCCCGCCCGTCGATGTATGGCGCACATCATGACATCGTGCCCGTCACCGAACCCGCCCCCGCCACGGCAGCGCAGGAATTCGACGTGGTCGGCCCGGTCTGCGAAACTGGCGATACCTTTGCCCGCCATCGCCCGCTGACGCCACTTGGCGAAGGGGACTTGGTCGCCTTCCGATCCGCAGGCGCTTATGGTGCCGTGATGGCGTCGGAGTACAACACCCGGCCCCTGATCCCCGAAGTGCTTGTGAAAGGGGATCAATTCGCCGTCATTCGGGCAAGACCATCCTTTGACGAAATCCTGAACCGCGATACCATCCCGACGTGGATGTGATGCGGCCTCCCGTCGCCCCCCACGGTAGAGGCGCATGGACAAACCCGACGACAGCACGGCCCGCCTTGGATTCCTCGCTCGCCCGCTGCGTCTGACGCTTCTGGGTTTGTGGGCAGAACGGCTGTGGCGTGCCTTCTGGCCGCTGTGGTCGGTCTTGGCGGCCACGCTTTCTGCGCTGGCCTTTGGTTTGCAGGATGTTTTGCCGCTTGAGGTGGCCTGGTCCGGCCTGATCCTTGCCGGCTTGGCGATCATCGGCACGGGCTTTAGCGGCATCCGAAAATTCCGCCGCCCCACGCGGGCCGAGGCGCTGATTCGCATTGATGCCCGCCTTCCCGGCCAACCCATCGCCGCGATGACCGATACGCAGGCGCTTGGCACCGATGATCCGGCCAGCCTTGCGCTGTGGCAGGCGCATCGCGCGCGAATGGCGGCGCGCGCGGCCAAGGCACGGGCGGTGAAGCCTGATCTGAACCTGTCCAGCCGTGATCCCTTTGCGCTGCGCTATCTTGCTGCGACGGCATTGGTGATGGCGCTGATCTTCGGTTCGCTCTGGCGGATCACCTCAATCCAGACCTTGGCCCCCGGCGCGGGTGTGCCCATTGCCACAGGGCCGATGTGGGAGGGCTGGGCGCAACCACCCGCCTATACCGGCAAGCCGACGCTCTATCTGAATGACCTCGCCGACACGCGCTTTGACCTGCCGCGCGGCACCCGCCTGCAATTCCGCCTTTATGGCGAGGTGGGTGAGATGACCTTGGCCGAAACCGTGTCAAACCGAACTGAGGTCCCGCCTGCATCAGACCCGGCGCATGATTTCACGGTGGAACAGGCGGGCAAGATCACCATCGACGGACCGGGTGGGCGGGCATGGGACATCGGGCTGATCGCCGATCTGCCGCCGACAGTCACCCCCTCTGATAAGCTGGCCCGCGAATCGGATGGCAAGCTGAAGCAGGATTTCACCGCCAGCGATGATTTCGGCGTGGTCGCAGGTCAGGTGACCATCGCGCTGGATCTGCCGAAGGTGGAACGCATCTTTGGCCGCACCATTGAGCCCGAGCCGCGTGAGCCGGTCGTGCTGGACCTGCCCATGCCGAATAAGGGCAACCGCAGCGCCTTTACAGAGACGCTGATGGATGACCTATCGCAACATCCCTTTGCCAATCTGCCCGTGACCATGGCCTTCCAGGTCAGCGATGCCGCTGGCCAGACAGGCTCTGCCGATGCGCTGCATGTTGTCCTGCCGGGGCGCGGGTTCTTTGATCCGCTGGCCGCTGCGCTGATTGAACAGCGCCAAGCGCTGCTCTGGAACCGCGCCAACGCACCGCTGGTGTCGCAGATCCTGAAAGCTGTGACGTGGAAGCCCGAAGGGTTCATCCGCAATGAGCGCGCCTATCTGCGTCTGCGGGTGGTGATGCGCGATCTTGAAGACACCGCCACCAACCTGACTGCTGATAAGCGCGACACCATTGCCGAAGAACTGTGGCAGATCGCGCTTTTGGTCGAAGAGGGTGATCTTGCCTCCAAACTTGAAGCGCTGCGCCGCGCGCAGGACCGGCTGGACGAGGCGATCAAGAACGGGGCCTCGCCTGAAGAAATCGACAAGTTGATGCAGGAGATGCAACAGGCGCTGGACGACTATATGCAAGAACTCGCCGAACAGGCAGAGCGCAACCCTGACAGCCAGATGTCCCAGAACATGGACGGCATGGAGATGTCGGGCGACCAGATTCAGCAGATGCTGGATGAGTTGAAAAAACTGATGGAAGAGGGCCGCACGGCCGAAGCGCAAGAACTGATGGAGATGCTGCGACAACTGATGGAAAACATGCAAGTGGTGCAGGGCGAAGGCGGCCAGGGCCAAGGTCAGGGCGCTCCTGGCCAACAGGCGATGCGTGATTTGCAGGACACTTTGCGAGATCAGCAGGGCCTGTCAGATGACGCCTTCCGCGACTTGCAGGACGGGCAAGAGGGCAACGAAGGTCAGCAGGGCCAGAACGGGCAGCAGCAGGGCCAACAGGGCCAAGGCGGCGACCAAGAAGGTCAGGATGGCCGCTCTTTGGCCGAGCGCCAGCAGGATTTGCGCGACCGTTTGGGCCAGTTGCAAGACGGCCCCCTGCCCGGCGACGGCAGCGAACAGGGCGAGGCTGGGCGGCAAGAACTCGAACGCGCCGGACGCGCCATGGAACAGGCCGAAGAGGCCTTGCGCGATGGCGATCTGCCCCAAGCGCTGGATCGGCAGGCCGAGGCGATGGAAGCCATGCGCGAAGGCATGCGCGAATTGGGTGAGGCTTTGGCCGAACAGCAGCGCCAACCCGGCGATGCCCAACCAGGGCAGGAATTCGGTCAGGCCGACCCGCGCGGCCAGCGAGACCCTTTGGGCCGCGAACCGGGTGAAAGTGCGCGCATTGGATCAGACCGCAACATGCTGCAAGGCGATGACGTCTATCGCCGCGCGCAGGATTTGCTGGACGAAATCCGCAAACGCTCGGGCGAGCAGACCCGCCCTGAGGGCGAACGCGACTACCTGCGGCGCTTGCTGGATATGTTCTGAACCTTATCCATCGGGTCTTGGTTCCGGAGTCAGCGGTTGGCCGTTAGCGGTCAGGGCGCTTATGATGGCCCCGTGATGCTTTGCAACCTTTCGGTCAGACCGCGCAGCACCCCGTCAAGCCAAAGCCGCACCGCATCCACCTGCGCGACATAGGCGGTCATCGCTCCTTCGGCACCGGGGAATTGCTGAGCAATCTTTGGGGCCATCACATAGGTCGCCACCAGACCCGCGGCGAGGATCAGCATAAGTAAGAACCCGCTGCGAAAACCGCTGCCCGCGTTGGTGGGCAGAATTTCTTCGCCATCCTCGTCTAGCTGCGGCCGCTGAGTGGGCTTGAGCGACGAATTGATTTCTTCAATATCGGGCAAAAGCTCGCGGCGCGATCCGGGTTTCGGCGGCGGCACGGGGCGGGCATCCGGATCCTGCCCTTTGAGCCGCGCCAAGCGACGCGCCGTGGCCGTCGCCAATCCGGCCGCAGGGGCAGGGGTGGGTTCCGGCAGGCCCATCTCGACCTGCGCTTCGATTGCCGGGGCTTCGGCGCGACGGGCCGCGGCCTCACGCTCGGCCTCTTCGCGCAAAACGGTAAGGATGCTTTCATCCAGATTCCGCCGCACCGGTTCGGACACAGCCTCGACTGCGGGCACCGGTGCTTTCACAGGCTCGGGCACCGGTGCTTTCACGGGCTCGGGAGCCGCTGGATTAGGGGTGGCCGTCCGGGTTGGGGCAGGTTCGGATTCCGCCGAGCCAAAAAGCGCCTCTTCTTGCGCCAGCATTGCCTCGACCTCGGGACGCAATTGGAACCACGCATGGCCGCAGTTGGAACATTGCACATCGCGCCCGGTGTCCGGGATCGCAGCATCGTCCACCAGATACTCAGCATCGCAATTCGGACAGATCAGCCGCATCTGGTCGTCATCCCCATCTGACCATACCACAAAGCAGCCGCGTCACCGACCGCCCCTACTGAAATTAGGTTCCCCAAGGTGGTTGCACAGGATGCCAACCGATTGCAACCTCTGCCACCTTGGGCAATGCTGCGCCGACAGGCAAGGGGAGACAGCATCCGGTGATCGCCTTCGAGAACGTCGCCTACAATTATGGCGGCGGAGAGCTTTTGTCCGAAGTGTCGATCCGGCTTGCGCCGGGGTCGTTTCATTTCCTGACCGGGCCTTCGGGTGCCGGCAAAACGACGTTCCTGAAACTGGCCTATGCCGAGCTTTTGCCGACCGCCGGCCATGTCACCGTGTTTGACCGCGATGTCCGCAGCCTGACGCGCGACGATGTGGCAATGGTGCGGCGGCGCGTGGGGGTGGTACATCAGGATGTGCAGTTTCTGGACCATCTGCCCCTCGCCGCCAATGTGGCGCTGCCCCTGACCGTGGCGGGGCGCGACGGGCATATGCAGGATCTGACCGATCTTTTGGGCTGGGTCGGCCTTGGCAAACTGGCCGATGCCCTGCCTGCGTCTTTGTCGGGAGGTGAGCGTCAGCGCGGCGCTTTGGCGCGGGCCATCATCATGGGGCCGGATGTGATCTTGGCCGATGAGCCGACCGGCAACCTAGACTGGGAAATGTCGGTCCGCCTGCTGACGCTGCTGGTCGAGTTGAATAAGATGGGCAAGACCATCCTGATTGCCACCCATGATCTGAACCTGATCCGCCAGACAAAATCGCTGGTCGCTGCGCGGGTGCTGCGCATCCGCAACCGCCGTATCCAGCTTGCTGGGGCCGATCTGTGACCCTGCGCCGCCGCCTTGCCGCGATGATCCTGCCCGACCGGCAGGCCGACCGTGTGGTGCCACCCTCGGGCCCCACCGCATGGCTGACCACGTTTACCGCCGCGGCAATGACCTTTCTGGCGGTCTTTGCCTTGGCGCTGTCGCTGGCCTCGGGCCGCTTGGCGGATCGTTGGGCCGGGGCGCTGGCGGGAACGGCGACGATCCGTATCGCAGCGCCAGTCGATCAGATGGCAGTGCAGACCGCCGCTGTACTGGACATCCTGAAAACCACACCCGGTATCGCCAGTGCCCGCGCCATGACCGATGACGAACAGCGCGCGCTGCTGGCCCCGTGGTTCGGACCTGACCTGCCCCTTGAGGCCTTGCCGATCCCCCGTTTGGTGGAACTGACCGAAGACGCCGATGGCTTTGACTCCGAAGGCCTGCGCCAGCGCTTGCTGGCCGAGGCTCCGGGCGCTGTGCTGGACGACCACACCCGCTGGCAGCGTCCCTTGGCCGTGGGGGCATCGCGGCTCAACCTTTTGGGCACGCTGTCCATGGCGCTGATCGCTGCAATAATGGCGGCGATGATCACGCTGGCGGCCAATGCCTCGCTCGCCGCCAATGCACAGGTGATCCGGGTGTTGCGGCTGGTGGGCGCGCAGGATGATTACATCGCCGCTGCCTTTGTCCGCCGGTTTACCTTGCGCGCCCTGATGGGGTCTGCCATCGGGGCCATCGCTGGCACGATCGGCATCGCCCTGCTTCCCCCGGTGGATGAGGCGGGCGGCTTTCTGACCGGGCTTGGATTCACCGGCTTTGGCTGGTTGCTCCCACTGGCCTTGCCCCCCATAGCCGCCGCTGTCGCCCTTTTGGCGACGCGCGCTGCTGCTTTCCGCAAACTGCGCGAGTTGACATGATCCTTTTTCGCTATCTGACGTCGCTGATCTTCATCATCCAGATGTATGTGATGATGGTGGTTCTGGCGCTGATCTATGTCATCCCGGCGATGATCAGCCGCAACGGGGCTTTGGCGGGCATCCACGCCTATTGCCACTGGGTGCGGTTTTCCGCCCGTGTGTTGTGCGGACTGAAGTCCGAAATCCGCGGAGAGGTACCGACGGGAGAGGTGTTGATCGCCGCGAAACACCAGAGTTTCTTTGACATCATTGTGATCTGCTCGATCACCCCGCGCCCACGCTTCATCATGAAGAAAGAGCTGAAGTGGGCCCCCATCCTGGGTTGGTTCGCGCTGCGGATCGGCTGCGTGCCAGTGGATCGCGGCAAAAAGGGACGGGCGATTGCCGAAATGAAACAGGCCGTGGCCAACAATCCCGCCGGGCCGGGGCAGTTGATCATCTACCCCCAAGGCACCCGCGTCGCGCCCGAGGTGGTGATGCCCTATAAGGTCGGCGCGGGGCTGTTGTATCAGCAACTGGCGCAACCCTGCGTGCCCGCCGCCACCAATGTGGGCGTGTTCTGGCCGCGCCATGGCATCCTGCGCAAACCAGGTCTTGCGGTCGTCGAGTTCCTGCCCGTGATCGCCCCTGGTCTGGGCGTCGCTGAATTCACCGCGACATTGGAGCGTGTGGTGGAAACCAATTCAGATCGGCTGATGGCCGAAGCGGGGTTTGTACGGCAGGGTTAGGGGCGGGCCTTACCCTTTGGCCCTTAACCCCTTGTTGAGTAAGTTGACAGCTGTCAACACCCCTCAGTCTACCGCAGTGCCAGTTCCGCCGCCGCACCGATCCGCAACAGCTTTTCCTCACGCCCCGCAGCGCACATGAAACTGATCCCGCAAGAAGGCTGAGAGGTCGGCAAAGTCAGCGCACAGCCCCCCATCAGGTTGCCGATGCGGGTGTTGCGCAACGCCAGCAGGTTTTCGGTGACGTAATAGCCATCATCCGTCATCAACCGCGCGGCATCCGGCGGCAAGATCGGCGCAGTGGGCACCAGCACGGCATCATATCCTGCCACCGCCGCCCCCCAAGCCGCCCGCAGATCGCGCAACCGGCGCTGCGCGGCAACGTAATCGGCGGCGGCGAAAGTGCCCCCGGCACGGAACCGCTCAAGAATACGCGGGAACATCTTCCCCGGTGCCGCCTCAATCACCTCACGCCAGATGGCGTAAGCCTCAGAGGTGAACAGGATAGGTGCCAGCCCCATCGCCTCAGCCACCGCCGGAACCTCGCCATGCTCCAACCGCGCCCCAGCGGCGGACAGGCGGGTGAGTGAGTCCTGAAAGCCCTTGCCGGGTGCATCCCGCAGATCATCCAGCGCGACGGTGTCCAGCACCAGAAAGCGCATCCCCGACAGGCTGCCGCCAGACAGATCAATCGGGCGCACCCCTTCCAACGCAGCGAAGAGATGCGCGCAATCTTCGACATTCCGCGCGATGGGGCCGACCGTATCCAGCGTTTCACAAAGCGGCACGACCCCCGCGATGGACAACCGCCCCGCGGTGGTTTTCAGCCCC
>JAIYDR010000165.1 GCA_027487395.1 Rhodobacter sp.
CACGACGTCATCGACGCCTGCCTCGCCATGCCCGGCAATGACGACCTGACGCTGCTGGTGAAACGCGCGCAGGCGCTGCAAGCCTTCCTCGCCTCGGATGACGGCACCAACCTCTTGCAAGGTTTCAAGCGGGCCAACAACATCCTCAGCCAAGCCGAAACCAAGGACGGTGTCGAATACTCCTTCGGCGCGGACCCGAAGTTTGCCGAATCCGATGAAGAACGCGCCCTCTTCACGGCACTCGACACCGCCGAGCAGGCCATCGCCCCCGCGATGAAATCCGAGGATTTCGCCGCCGCGATGGCCGCAATCGCCCAACTCCGCGCGCCGATTGATGCTTTCTTTACCGCGGTGCAGATCAACACCGACAACCAGATCGTGCGCCGCAACCGCCTGAACCTCTTGCACCGCATCCGCGCGGTCTGCACTGGCGTGGCGGACCTCACACGCGTGGACGGCTGACCCCTCCTTCCCCGTTGCTCAAATATCCTCGGGTGGGTCCGGGAGGGGTGAGCCCCTCCCGGCGCTTGCCACAAAAGCGCCGCTCCAGATCCCGATCCGAGATTTTTCCGCACTGCGGCATTGCATGGCTTGCGCCAAGGGGCAGGCGCTCTATCCTGTGACCGCTAACGAAAGGTCACCCCGTGCCGCAGACGAAGCCCGACTCCCTGCCTGACTTTGCCGAGATCACGCCGACGGCCCAGATTCAGGTCGTGGCCCATGGCTGGCGGGCGAAGTGCTTGCAACGATTGGTGCGGCTGGACCTGCCGGTGCCGGAAACCGTCGCTTTGCCCGCCGGGGCCGTGCGGGCGATTGCAGCGGGGCATCAGGTGGATGTGGCGGCGATCCTTGGGCATTTTGGGCCAGAGGCGCTGGTCTCGGTGCGACCCTCGCCGTCGAACCCCGATTGGGGCGGGCCTGCGACGATCCTGAACATCGGGATGAACGCCGCCCGTCATGCCGAACTTGCTGCGATCCATGGCCAACAAGCGGCGGATGCCCTCTATCTGCGTTTCGTGCGCTCTTACGCCACCCATGTGGCGCGGCTGGACCCGGATATGTTTGAACCGGGGGCAGGGCCGACGGACTCCTTGCGCGATGCCTTGCGCAGTTACGAACAGGAAATGGAAGAACCCTTCCCGCAAGACCCCGCACGGCAATTGTCCGAAGTCTTGCGTTCCATGGCCCGTGCGTGGGAAGGCACGACCGCCCGCCTGCTGCGCCAAGCCAAGGGCGCGCCCGAGGATGCCGCTTTGGGTCTGGTGGTGCAGGAAATGGCGCAGGGCATTGCGCGGGGCATCTCCGGCTCTGGCGTGATCCAATTCGTCGATCCGCTCAGCGGCAATCCGCAGGTGACGGGGCGCTATCTGGGCCAAAGCCAAGGCCGCGATGCCCTGACCCGGACCGAGGCGATTTACCTCACCCGCGATCCGCGCGGCCCCTCGCTGGAGGACATCGCGCCCGAGGTTTTTGCCGAGTTGGTGCGCCACGGGGCCGTCTGCCGCCGCAAATTGCGCGAAGAGATGCAGATCGAGTTTACGGTGGAGGATGGCCGCTTGGCCGTGCTCGACGCCATCAAGGTACAACGCTCTGCCCGCGCGGCGGTGAAAATCGCCGTGGCCCTGGCCGAGGATGGTGTGATCTCACGCCAAGACGCCGTGCTGCGCGTCGAACCCCGCGCCCTGACCGAAATGCTGCACCCGCAGGTTGATCCGCGTGGCCCAAGGGATGCTTTCGTCAAGGGCATCGCCGCCAGTCCCGGTGCTGCCACAGGCCGCATCGTGTTCTCAAGCGCCGCCGCCCAAGCCAGCGCGGCACGGGGCGAACCCTGTATCCTTGTGCGCCGCGAAACCGCGCCCGAGGACATTCGCGGCATGCACTCCGCCGTGGGGGTGCTGACCGAACGCGGCGGCATGACCAGCCATGCAGCGGTGATCGGGCGCGGTCTGGGCCTGCCGTGCATCGTCGGGGCATCAGACCTGAAACTCGACACCAAGGAAAAGAAACTGGTCGCCCCCGGTGGCCGGGTTTTCGTCGAAGGCGACATCATCACCGTCGATGGTACAACCGGCGAGGCTTTGGTGGGGGCGGTCGACATGCTGCCCCCCGGTCTGGATGACACCTTCCGCACGCTTTTGGGTTGGGCCGATGAGTTCCGCGATATCGGCATCCGCGCCAATGCCGACACCCCCGCCGACGCCGCCACTGCGCGCCAGTTTGAGGCGCAGGGGATTGGCCTCTGTCGGACGGAGCATATGTTCTTTGAGGATGACCGTCTGGTGGTGATGCGCGAGATGATCTTTGCCGACACCTCCAAGGACCGCGCCGCCGCCTTGGCGCGTCTTTTGCCGATGCAGCGCGAAGACTTCATCCAACTCTTTGAAATCATGGCCGGTCTGCCGGTCTGCATCCGTCTGTTCGACCCGCCCTTGCACGAGTTCTTGCCGCACAGCCGCGAAGGCCTGCGCGAATTGGCCGAAGCGTTGGACAGACCCCTGTCGGACGTCACCCGCCGGGCAGAGGCTTTGGCCGAGTTCAACCCGATGCTCGGCATGCGCGGGGTGCGTCTGGGGATCGTGCTGCCCGAGATCTATGACATGCAGGCGCAAGCCATCTTTGAAGCGACGGTCGAGGTCGCGCGTCGCGGGTCCGCCGTGGTGCCGGAAATCATGATCCCGCTGGTTTCGGCAAAGCGCGAGGTTGAACTGGTCAAATCCCGCATCGACGCGCTGGCGGCCAAAGTACGGGTCAAGGAGGGGATGGACTTCGCCTTTCGCCTTGGCGTGATGGTGGAAACCCCGCGCGCGGCTCTGCGCGCGGGTGAGATTGCCCAGCATGCGGCGTTCCTGTCCTTCGGCACCAATGACCTTACGCAGATGACCTATGGCCTGTCGCGCGATGACGCGGGGCGGTTCATGAACACCTATGTCCAGCAAGGGGTCTTCCCCGAGGATCCGTTCCATATTCTCGACGTCGATGGGGTGGGGGAGTTGCTTTTGATCGGGGCCGAGCGCGGGCGGCGCACACGCGCTGACCTGACCTTATCCATCTGTGGCGAGCATGGCGGGAACCCCGAATCAATCGCCTTTTGCCGGAAGGCAGGCTTCAATTACGTGAGTTGTTCGCCCTATCGTGTGCCTTTGGCTCGGCTTGCGGCGGCGCATTTGGCCTTGCGGGACCCGGAATCGCAGTCCGCGGTTTAGCCGCTGGAGTCAACGGCTTAGTTTCTGATTCTCAGGATGGTTGGAAAAAGACTAGGCGAAATCTCGCGCATGACATCGCGGAATCTGTGGCAATCGTGCCACTGCGGTGGACCGGCGCGACGGGTGTCGTCTAGCTCCAGTTCCTTGTGGAAGGCGGTTTTGTCCCCCGGCCATGGACAATCCGACTGACGAAACGACTGGGAAACACGAAAACATGCGCTTGCGACTCATCCTGACTGCCGGGGTTACCGCCCTCGCCGCCATGACCGGAGCGGCCTTCGCCGACGTGACGGTGAGCCAGTCCAACGATCCGACGCTGCAAATCGGCGCGCAGATGGCCAATCTTCTGGGCGTCGAACACCAGGTGCTGGAGGCAATGCCGCAAGCGGCGCTGACCTCGCTGGCTGTCGGTCCCAAGGTGGAGGTCAAAACCACCGCGAATGGCAAGGCGGACAAACGGCCGGGGACCGTGGGTCTGATCGGCTATGACGCCGCGTTTCTTGCCGCCCAGCCCGCGCCCTCGGGCGATGACCAATGGGAATGCCTGCGCAAGGCGATCTACTTTGAAGCGCGCGGCGAAGAGATCAAAGGTCAGTTCGCCGTGGCCGAGGTGATCTTGAACCGCGCCGACAGCGGGCGTTACCCCGCCACGGTCTGCGGTGTGGTCAACCAGCGCGGCAATGGCAGCTGCCAGTTTTCTTACACCTGCGACGGGCGCGCCGATTCGATGCGCGATCCTGAAGCGATTGACCGCGCTGGCCGGATTGCCCGCGTGATGCTGGATGGCGCACCCCGTGCGCTGACGCTTGGCGCGATGTTCTTTCATACCACCGCCGTGCGTCCGGATTGGTCGCGCCGCTTTGATCGCACGGCAACCATAGGCGCCCACCTGTTCTATAAGCAGTAAGCGCCGCACCGCTCTGGCGCGATCAATCGCTTCCGTAATGAACCGACCCTTTGCTATGCCATTCGCGTCGCGGCGCTTGCGCAGAGTGACGCCTTCGGGCATGGGACGGGGGCTCGCGTCGGGCTATACCCTGTGCCACGACCGCATGCGCCGATCCGGGAAGGGGCCGAAATGACCAGTGATATCCGCCTCGCCTTCGCGCATCCCGAGGAACGCTCGGTCGCGTCGGCCAGTGCTGATCCCCGCGATCGTATCTCGCTGCGCGATCATGTGGTGGAGGTTGAGATTGGTGCCTTTCAGCAGGAACGCGGCACCACCCAGCGCATCCAGTTCAACATCGTCGTCGAGGTGCGCCCTCAACCGCAACCGCTGGACGATGATGTGGACAAGATCCTGTCCTATGACCGCTTGACCGAGGCGATTGCCGCAGAACTCTCGGCCGAGCGCTTGAACCTGTTGGAAACGCTGTCGGAACGGGTGGCCGAACGCATTCTGTCGGAACCGCAGGCCATGCGCGCCTTTGTTCGCATCGAAAAGCTTGACCGTGGCCCCGGCAAGTTGGGGGTGGAAATCGTCCGCTCGCGCGCCGAAGCACCGTTGCGTGCCGTCGGGCAGGACGGGGTTGAGGAACCGCTGCATCCCTTGGTGGCGTTCTTGGACAATGCCGCTATCGCAGCACCCGATCTGTCGGCCACGCTGGACGACCTGCAATCGCGCGGTCTGCCTGTGATCCTGACCGTGGGTCTGCCCGATCTGGCCCGCCCGCAAACCGGGCATAAGCCCACACAGCGCCGGATTGATTTGCTGGCCATCGAACAGAACGCCTGGACGCTGGCCGCGCGCGATGATCGCTGTGTCGTCGTGTCGACGCGGACCGAGATTGACTGGGCGGTCAAGCACGGCCAGATGATCGTCTGGGCGCCCTCAAAACTGGTACTTGATGCCGTCGATGGGCCGCAAAGCCGCGACCCGGTGGCACTGGCCCTGTGGCTGGCCGAGATGATGGCGGCAGCAGGTATCGTCGTTCACGGCGATGTTGCAGTCCCGGCAGGAAGCCGCGTGACCGTGCAGCGTGCCTAGTGTCGGGTCTTGCGCGATAGGGCGCGCGGGCCTAATCCCCAAGACATGGATTATGTCAGACCGATCGCTATGACCGACCCCGCCCGCCCCGCCACGGCCTTGCCGTTGGCAGGGGGCTGGTGCTGGTTCGACCGGGTTGAGGTTCTGTCGCGCCACGAGGCCCCGCGCGTGATGGCCGCGCGGGACTTGCCCTCGGAATGGCAGGACCGCCTCTGCGCCCCGCGTGCTGATTTTGCCGGGTTGGCGCTGGACGCCCCACGCGTCATGGGCATCCTGAACGTCACCCCTGACAGTTTCTCGGATGGGGGCCGCTTCACCGACCCCGCCGCCGCCATCGCCCAAGCCGAAACCATGGCCTTGGGCGCGGATGTGCTGGACATCGGCGGCGAGAGCACTCGTCCCGGCGCAGTCGAGGTCGAGGTGGCCGAGGAAATCGCCCGCACCGTGCCGGTAATCGCCGCCCTGCGCGGGGCAGGGCTGACCACAGCAATCTCTATAGACACGCGCAAGGGCCCGGTGGCGCAGGCGGCGTTGCAGGCGGGGGCGGGGATCGTCAACGATGTGGCAGCGATGGGGTTTGATCCCACCATCGCCGCCGTCACCGCGCGGGCCGGTGCGCCGATCATTCTGATGCATTCGATCAAGACGCCTGCCACGATGCAGGAAAATCCGGTCTATGATGATGTGCTGTTGGATGTGTATGACTTTTTGGCCGCGCGGATTGCACAGGCGCAGGCGGCAGGCATTCCATCGGCGCGGATCATGGTTGATCCGGGCATCGGCTTTGGCAAGACGCTTGAGCATAATCTGACTTTGCTCCGCAGGCTTTCGTTATATCATGGGCTGGGCGTGCCAGTTCTGCTGGGCGTGTCGCGCAAGCGGTTCATCGGCACCATCGGACGCGAATTACAGGCCGACCGGCGGATGCCCGGATCGGTTGCTTTGGCGTTGCAAGGTGTGGCGCAGGGGGCTCAAATGCTTCGTGTGCATGATGTGAGTGAAACGCGACAGGCGTTGCGCCTGTGGTCGGCTTTGAACAAGGGTTTTTTCCAATGACCAGAAAACTTTTCGGAACGGATGGCGTGCGGGGTCGTGCCAACCAATTCCCGATGACCGCCGAGATGGCCTTGAAACTGGGGGCCGCTGCCGGGCGCTATTTCCGCCGCGATGGCAGCCCCGACCACCGCGTGGTGATCGGCAAGGACACCCGCCTGTCGGGCTATATGCTGGAGAACGCGCTGACCGCCGGGCTGACCAGCACGGGGATGAACGTCCTCCTTTTGGGCCCTGTGCCGACGCCTGCGGTGGGGTATCTGACCAAATCCATGCGTGCCGATCTGGGTGTGATGATTTCGGCAAGCCACAACCCGCACCAAGACAACGGCATCAAATTCTTCGGTCCCGACGGCTTTAAACTGAATGATGAGGCCGAGATCGAGATTGAGCGTATGCTGGAAGGCGACATCCGTCTGGCGCAGGCGGAACACATTGGACGCGCCAAACGGATCGACGATGCGCAGGGGCGTTATCAAGAGTTCATCAAGACCACTTTCCCCTCGGGCCGGCGCTTGGACGGGCTCAAGGTGGTGATCGATTGCGCCAACGGTGCCGCCTATAAGGCCGCGCCCGAGGTGCTGTGGGAGTTGGGAGCAGAGGTGATCCCTTTGGGCGTCAGCCCAAACGGCAAGAACATCAACGACCGTTGCGGCTCCACCCATCCCGAAGCCGCCGCCCGCGCGGTGTTCGAGCAAGGTGCGGATGTGGGAATCTGCCTTGATGGCGATGCAGACCGGGTCATCATCCTGGACCAATATGGCCGGGTTGCCGATGGCGATCAGTTGATGGCGCTTCTCGCCGCGCGCTGGGCCGAGGATGGCCGTCTGAAGGGCGGGGCCTTGGTCGCCACCGTCATGTCGAACCTTGGGCTGGAGCGCCACATGCAGTCGCGCGGCTTGCGGCTGGAGCGTACCTCGGTTGGCGACCGCTATGTCGTGGAACGCATGCGCGAGGGTGGCTTCAATCTGGGGGGCGAACAGTCGGGGCATATCGTGATGACCGATTATGCCACCACAGGCGATGGTCTGCTGGCGGGATTGCAGTTCCTTGCCGAAATGGCGCGCAGCGGACGGGCGGCGGATGAGTTGGTGAACCAGTTCGAAACTGTGCCGCAATTGCTGAAGAATGTCCGTTTTGGGGCTGGGTCGAAACCGCTTGAGGTGGGCAGCGTCAAGTCGGTGATCGCCGAGGCAGAGGCGCGGCTGAACGGCAAGGGCCGCCTCTTGATCCGCAAATCGGGCACCGAACCCCTGATCCGGGTGATGGCAGAATGCGAGGATGAGGTGATGCTGACCGAAGTGGTCGATGGCATCGTCGCCGCCGTGCAGGCCGTGGCGGTCTGACGCGGCTTTATCTTCTGTCGGACTTGCAGCGGGGCGGGGATGGGGGCAGTCTCGCGCCATGCAAGATATCATCCCTCCCGCCGCTGATTTCGCCGCCCTTGCCGCTGGCACTCTGGGCCGCCGCCAATCCTTTGGCCTGAGGGAACGCCGTGCCACCTTGTCCGCCTTGGAGCGGGTGCTCCG
>JAIYDR010000073.1 GCA_027487395.1 Rhodobacter sp.
GATGATGACCTACAAGGACAAGGTGCATGTGCTGACGGCACCCGCCGACATGCTCCCCTTGGACATCGTGACGGCAGATGACATCGGGCGGCTGCTGGAAATTGCCCAGACGAACTTTGATTTCGTCATCATCGACATGCCCAAGACCATCGTGGCCTGGACGGAAACCGTCCTCAGCCGGTCGCACCTTTACTTTGCGACGATGGAGCTGGACATCCGCTCGGCTCGCAACGTGATGCGGTTGAACCGCGCGCTGAAGGCCGAGGCGCTGCCCTACGAAAAGCTGCGCTATGTGCTGAACCGCGCTCCGAAATTCACCGATCTCGCTGCCAAGGGACGGGTGAGGAAGATGGCCGAAAGCCTTGAGATCAAGCTGGAGCTGCAACTGCCCGATGGCGGCCCGCAAGTGACCATGGCGAATGACCACGGCCAGACGCTGGCGGAATCCGCGCCGAAGAACCCGATGCGGCGTGAAATCCAAAAGCTGGCCAAGACGCTTTACGACCTGAACCGTGCCGCGGAGGCCGGAAAGAAGTGACCTAATCGGCCTGGGGGGGCCACGTAAATGTTTTCCCGTTTCAAGAAACCTGACGCTGCTGCACCTGCCTTAACACCCGCATCGGCTGCGCCGCGCGCGGCCGTGGCCTCTGTCGGCCCTCCTGCTGGGGCGGCGCGCCCGGTGGTGAAGTCAAACCTTGGCGCCCGCGCGGCCCCGCCCTCTGCCGAAGCAGCGGCGGCGGACAAAGAGAAAAAGCGCAAAGAACGCCTGATGGAGTTGAAGGTCGAGCTGCACAAGCGGCTGCTTGAAAACCTCAACCTCGCCGCGCTGGAACATGCGACCGAGGCCAACCTCAAGGCCGAAATCGCCGACATCACTGCCGAAGCGCTGACCGACATGTCGGTGGTTCTGAACAAGGATGATCGCAGCCAGCTGAACCAGGAACTCTACGACGAGGTGATGGGCCTTGGCCCGCTTGAGCCGTTGCTAAAGGACGAGTCGATCTCGGATATCCTTGTCAACGGCCCCAAGCGTATCTTCATTGAGCGCAGCGGCAAGCTGCAACTCAGCGACATCACCTTCAAGGACGAAAAGCACCTTCTGCGGATCATCGACAAGATCGTCTCTGCTGTGGGGCGTCGGGTCGACGAATCGAACCCCTATTGCGACGCCCGCCTTGCCGATGGGTCACGCTTCAACTGCATGGTGCCGCCGGTGGCGGTGGATGGCAGTCTGGTGTCGATCCGGAAGTTCAAGAAAGAAAAGCTGAAGATCGAGGATCTGGTTCGCTTTGGCGCCTTTACTGAAGAAATGGCCGCCTATCTGCAAGCCGCCGTGTCCTGCCGCTTGAACGTGATCGTCTCGGGCGGCACAGGGTCGGGGAAAACCACGACGCTGAACGCGTTGTCGTCCTTCATCGACAATGCCGAACGCGTGCTGACCATCGAAGACACCGCCGAATTGCAATTGCAACAGATCCATGTCGGCCGGATGGAAAGCCGCCCCGCCAACGTCGAAGGCAAGGGTGCCGTGACCCAGCGCGACTGCTTGCGCAACGCGCTGCGGATGCGGCCTGATCGCATCATCGTGGGCGAAACCCGCGGCGAAGAGGTGATCGACATGTTGCAGGCCATGAACACGGGCCATGACGGATCGATGACCACGATTCACGCCAACTCTGCGCGTGATGGCATCAGCCGTCTGGAAAACATGGTGGCGATGGCCGGGATCGAGATGCCGCTCAAGGCCGTGCGCAGCCAGATCGCATCGGCCGTCAACCTGATCGTGCAAGCCAGCCGCTTGCAGGACGGCAGCCGCCGCATGACCAGCATCACCGAAATCACGGGGATGGAGGGAGAGGTCATCTCGATGCAGGAAGTGTTCCGCTACGAACGCCTCGGGGTCGAGCCCAACGGCAAGATCATCGGTCGTTTCAACGCCACCGGGGTGCGGTCGCACTACTCCGACCGCTTCCGGCAATGGGGCTATGACCTGCCTGCCTCGATCTATGAACCCATAAGCTAAGGACCGACCATGCAGATTTCTGCGGCACCCCTGATCTATATCGCGATCTTCGTGGCGGTGGTCCTTCTGGTCGAAGGGCTGTACCTGACCATTTTTGGCAAGTCGATCAGCTTGAACAACCGCGTCAGCCGACGGTTGGCCCTGTTGGAAAAGAACCAGAACCGCGAAGAGGTGCTGGAACAACTTCGCAAGGAAATGACGCAGCACATGAACGTGCGCGGCATTCCGCTTTACTCGATCCTGGCCAAGAAGGCGCAGCACGCCAACATCGCCTTTTCCCCGGCAGCGCTTGTGGGGGTGATGGGGCTGGTGTCGGTCTTGGCGTTTCTGGGCCTGACGGTCGGCACATCCGCGCCTGCCTCGATCCGCGCTGCACTGGCCGTGGGCATGGGCGTTGGCGGGGTTTACATCTGGGTCAACCACAAGGCCAAAAAGCGCATGGCCTTGTTGGAAGAACAACTCCCCGACGCGGTAGAACTGATGGTCCGGTCGCTGCGCGTGGGCCATCCCTTCGCCTCGGCCATCGGCATCGTGTCCAAGGAAGTGCCCGATCCGCTGGGCACAGAATTCGGCGTTATCGCGGACGAAGCCGCCTATGGCCGCGACGTGTCGGAAGCGTTGAAAGCCTTTGCCGAACGGATGGACAACCAAGATTTGCGCTTTCTTGCTGTCGCTGTAACGATCCAACAGCAATCGGGTGGCAACCTGGCTGAAATCCTGTCGGGTCTGGCCAAGGTGATCCGGTCCCGCTTCAAGCTGTTCCGCCGCGTCAAGGCCATCACCGCCGAAGCAAAATGGTCGGGCATGTTCCTGTCAGCCTTCCCGGTCGGAGCAGGGTTGGGGATCGTGACGATCAAGCCAGACTTCTTTGACGACGTGATCGACACCCCGTACTTCGTGCCGGCCGCCTTGATCGTGGGCGTGCTTTTGGTGGTGAACGTGATCTTCATGCGCATTCTGGTTAACATCAAGGTATAAGGCCAAGTCATGCAAATCCTGACCGACATCCAAAGCTGGCTTGTGGGCATGATGGGGCCGATGGGGCCGCTGATCTTGCTGGGCGGTCTGGGGCTTTTCCTTGTGATCTGCACCTTGCCCTTTATGCTGCACAAACGGTCAGAGCCGTTTGCCCGGCTCAAGCAAACCAACGAGACCGCGCGGCGCACCGAAACCACCGTCGCCCTGCGCCGCGCTGATGAAAAGGGCGCGGACAAGCTTGAAAAGTTCGCGCATTTCCTTGAGCCGCAGAACAAAGAGCAGCTTTCGGCCTCAAAGCTGAAGATGCTGCGCGCGGGCTATCGGTCCAAGCATGCGGTACGCATTTTCCATGCGTTCCAATTCCTTGGTGGGGTGACGTTTCTGCTGGGCGGTCTGGCCTATACGCTGCTGACCCGCGACCCGACGGTTGAGCCCGACATGCAAAGCATGATCACCACGACGCTGATCCCGGCCGCCATCGGCTATTACCTGCCCACCTATTGGCTGACCAAGCGCCTGCAAGAGCGGCAAGAACAGATCACCCAAGGCTTTCCTGACGCGCTCGACATGATGCTGGTCTGTATCGAAGCTGGCCAATCTCTGGACCAATCGATCATCCGCGTCGCCCGCGAGTCGCGCGCTGCCTATCCCGCGCTGGCCGAGGAATTCGAAATCGTCGCGCATGAGGTCAAGGCCGGCAAGGAACGCGTGCAGGTCTTGCGCGACATGTCGGAACGGGTCGGGCTGGCGGACATCACCTCGTTTGTCACCACCATGATCCAGTCAGCGACTTTCGGCACCTCGATCGCCGATGCGCTGCGGGTTTATTCCGCCGAAATGCGTGACAAGCGCGTGATGCGCGCCGAAGAGAAGGCAAACACCTTGCCGACGAAAATCACCCTCGGCACAATGCTGTTCACTGTGCCGCCGCTCTTGATCATGTTGATTGGACCGTCGCTGTACAATATCTCGAAGATCAACTGATCGAGGATTCATGTGACAGCTGCCCGAACCGGCACAAAGGCCGGTGCTGCCCTTCTGGCCATACTTGCCCTCGCCGCCTGCCAACCCGCAGGCGGCTTCGGCACGTCGGCCGAGAACAATCCGCCCGCTGCCGATGCCAAGGGCCAAGGGGTAGATGGTCTGATCGTCGGGCATCGCCTGATGGCCGCGGGCGAATTTGAACTTGCCTTGCGCGCCTATCTGCGCGCCGCCGCGCAACAGGGAGTGAATGTCGATACGCTGTCGGCTTTGGGGTCGGTCAATCTGAAACTGGGCCGTCTGGGGCAAGCGGAACAACTTTTGCGCCGCGCGCTGGAAGAGGATGGCCGCTTTGTGCCCGCGCTGAACAATCTGGGCGTCGTGCTGATGGAACGCGGCAAGGCGGGTGAGGCACGGGTTTACTTCCAGCAGGCCTTTGCGCTGGACAGTGGCCAATCGGACTCCATCCGCGAAAATCTCAAGCGTGCTATCGCCCAAAGCGAAAGCGCCGTTTATGATGATCCGCAAGAAAAGCCCCGGTTTAATCTGGTGCGGCGCGGAAACGGGGAATACCTGCTTTTGTCCGACATCTGACCCCGGGACGAAAGACGAGTATCGAGCAGTCAAAAAGGACGCATCGCATGCGCCACCCTGCCCTGCGTACCAGCGCGCTTGCGCTTTGTGCCTTTGGCCTCCTGCTTTCGGGGTGCCAGAATTCGGGCGATGCCGCCGCGAAACGCGCGCTTGAAAGCGTCAATGTGGTGGATGAAACCAACCTCAATGACGTGATGCTGACCGTGGCCGACCCGCAAGAGGCGGTGAGTTACTTCACCAAGGCCAGTGCCGAAAAGCCCGACCGGATCGACCTGAAACGCGGGTTGGCGAAATCCCTGATCCGCGCAGGGCAATCAACGCAGGCAGTGGCGGTGCTGAACCAGATCATCGCCAGTCCCGAGGCCGGGAATGAGGACCGCGTCAACCTTGCCGATGCGCTGATCCGCATCAACGACTGGCCCCGCGCCGAGGCCGAATTGAACAAGGTGCCCCCCACCTATGAGACCTTCGAGCGCTACCGTCTTGAAGCCATGGTCGCCGACAGCAAGAAGAACTGGAAAAAGGCCGACGCCTTTTACGAAACCGCCATCGGTCTGACCACGCGTCCGGCAGGGGTACTGAACAACTGGGGTTTTTCCAAGCTGAACCGCCGCGACTTCCCGGCGGCTGAGCGTTTATTCACCGAAGCGCTGACCTATGATCCATCGATGTTCACCGCCAAGAACAACCTTGTGCTCGCCCGTGGCGCGCAGCGCAAATATGATTTGCCCGTGGTGCCGATGGACCAGACCGAACGCGCCGAGTTGATGTACACGCTGGCCCTGACCGCGATCAAACAAAACGATCTTTCGGTCGGCAAGGCCCTGCTGGCTGAAGCGATTGAAACCCATCCACAGTATTTTGAGGCCGCCGTGCGCAGCCTGTCGGCGCTTGAGGGGTAAGATATGTTAGCACCGCTTTGGACCGCGCTCTGGTTTTTGCCCGCTGTCACTGCCATCGGGATTTGGGTCTCATGGAGCGACATGAAATTCATGCGCATCCCGAATGAGGCCGTCATCGCCATGTTGCTGGCCTATCTGGTCTTTGGCCCGATCGCTCTGCCCTTCCAGACTTGGCTTTGGGGCTGGGCCTTGGGGGCCGCGGTTATGGCCGTGGGCATCGTCGCCATTCTGCGCGAGTGGATGGGTGGCGGGGATGCGAAATATGCCACTGGTATGGCCCCCTTCCTGATCGGCGCGGATTGGCGGGTGTTGCTGGCGCTGTTTGCGGCCTGCCTGCTTGGCGCCTTTGCCGCGCATCGGCTCATGGGGTTGGTCCCCGCCTTTCGCCGCGCGACGGCGGATTGGGAAAGCTGGCAGCGCTATGACTTTCCGATGGGGCTGGCTTTGGCTGGGACAATCATCTTTTATTTTTCACTGAGCGTCCTTGTCTTCGCCTGAATTTCTCCACCTTTGCCGGACAGGATTTTCCCAGATCTTTGGATGGGACCCTGCCGATGAATATCCAGACCACCGCCCCGCTTGCCGCGCCCACGGGCGTCGCGCCACCTCCGGTGCCGCGCAGCTTGGCCGAAACCGGGCTGAATGCGGTGATGATGCGGGACATCCTGCTGAAAACCATGTTCCGGACCAATTCCGAACAGGTCTCAGACCTCGGACGGCTGATCGCCCTGCCCTTGGTCTTGACGCAGGAACTGATCGATCAATGCCGCGCTCAGCGCATGGTCGAGGCGACAGGGACGCTGCACGCCACTTCTAGCAACGAGATGGGGTATCGGCTGACCGACAGTGGCAAGGCACGCGCGCTGGATGCCTTGGCGCAGTCCGAATACTACGGTGCACTGCCCGTTCCATTGGAGATGTATCGCACCCAAGTCAAAGCGCAATCGATCCGCAACATCCAACTGACGCGTCAGCAATTGCTCAAGGGCATGGGCCACCTGATCCTGCCGCCCGACCTGATCGACAATCTTGGCCCCGCCGTGTCGTCCGGCCGGTCGATTCTGATGTATGGCCCGCCCGGGAACGGCAAATCCTCAATCTCGAATGGCATCCGGGATGCCTTGGGCGACAAGATCTATGTGCCGCGCGCCATCGAGTATTCCGGTCAGGTGATCACGGTTTATGACCCCATCGTGCACACCGCCGCGCCACTGCCGATGGATGATCCCAACGCATTACGCCGCAACGGGTTCCGCTTTGACACCCGCTATGTCTATTGCGACCGCCCAACGGTGATCACCGGGGGGGAACTAACGTTGGACATGCTCGACCTGAAGTATAATGCCACGGCGCGGACCTATACTGCCTCGTTGCAACTCAAGGCCTCGGGCGGGGTGTTCATCGTCGATGACCTTGGCCGGCAGGCCGAACCGCCGCAAAAGCTGGTGAACCGCTGGATCGTGCCGCTGGAAGAAAGCCGCGACATCCTGGCCTTGCAATCGGGCGAGAAATTCACCGTGCCCTTCGACACGCTGGTGATCTTTTCCACCAACTTCCACCCGAATGAGATTTTCGACGGCGCGGCACTGCGGCGGATTTTCTTCAAGATCAAGGTCGATGGCCCCAATCAGGAAAACTTCCTGAAAATCTTCGCCCTTGTCGCGCGCAAGAAGAAGATGCCGCTGACCGAGACGGCCCTGCTGCACCTGCTGAAGGTCAAATACCCGACCATCAACAACAACTTCGCCAATTATCAGCCGACCTTCCTGATCGATCAGATGATCGCAATTTGCGAGTTTGAGGGCATCCCTTACCAGATGACGCCAGACCTGATCGACCGGGCTTGGGCCAACATGTTCGTCAAGGACGAGAAAATCGCGAAGTAACGGGATCTCTGTGAAAAATCAGAACTGGCGTTCTTTCCGCGAAGACTCGTCAGCCAAAAACCCGCACGCCATGTTCGGTGACGATGGCATCCAGCCGTTGGTCGAACTGGTCAATCGGCACCTCGGCCAATTCCTGCGCGGCAAAGGCAAAGCCCACCGCCAGCACCTCATGCCGCGCGCGCAAACCCGCTAGGGTCCGGTCATAGAACCCGCCGCCATATCCCAATCGGTAACCGCGCGCGTCAAATCCGACCAAAGGCACGATCACCACCTCTGGGTCGATCCATGCGCCCTCAGCCGGGATGAAGGCCTTGAAATCGCCCTCGATCATCGCGCAACCGGGTGACCATTCGCGGAACTTCAGCGCCTGACCGGGGCCAAGGATCACCGGCACGCCCACCGGCCCTTGATGCGCCTGCATCGCGGCCATCGGGTCGATCTCGGTCCGCATCGCCATGTAACTGGCCATGGGGCGGTCCCGTCGCGGTGACAGGAAGTCGGCCAGCATCTCTGCCGCTTGGCCCTGCCCTGCGGCAAAGGCCTCTTTGCGGGCGGCAAAACAGACTTTGCGGGCAGCGGCTTTGTCGTCGTCCACGCTCATATCAGCACAACCGTCGCAAGGCCCAGAAAGGCCAGATAGCCCATCACATCGGTCAGCGTGGTGACAAAGGTGCCCGAGGCCAGCGCCGGGTCCAGCCCCATGCGTTCCAGTGTCAAGGGCACCAAGACCCCGCCCAAGGCCGCTACGATCTGATTGACCACCATCGCCAGCGCCAAGACCAGTCCGAGCCACGGATCCCCAAGGATCACCGTTCCCGCCACACCCAAGAGCACAGCCAGCGCCAGCCCATTCAGCGCCCCGGCCTGCAATTCGCGCAACACCACCCGTTTGGCGTTGGAACTGGTCAGATCGCGCGTTGCCAGCGCCCGAACCGCCACCGCCAGCGCCTGTGTTCCGGCAATCCCGCCGGTCGAGGACACAATCGGCATCACGGCGGCCAGGGCCACAAGCGTGGCGATGGTCGATTCGAACATCGAAATCACCAGCGCCGACAAGGACGCCGTGAACAGGTTCACCACCAGCCACGGCAAGCGTTGCCGCACCGTGGCGATGGGACCGTCGAGCACGCTCGCCTCTTCGCCGACACCGGCGAGACGCAGCATGTCTTCTTCATGTTCCTCATCCAGCACGTTCATCGCGTCATCGATGGTGATGACACCCACCAGACGCCCGCCGGCATCCACCACTGGGCAAGAGATCAGGTGATACTGGTTGAAGATATAGGCCACCTCGGCCTCTTCTTCAGTCGCTTCAACCGTGCGGAAGCTGTCCTCGGTGATGTCCTTCAGCCGGATTTCACGGCGTGACGATAGCACCCTGCCCAGCGTGACATAGCCCAAGGGGCGGACGCGTGGATCGATCAGGATGACGTGGTAAAATTGATCGGGCAGATTGTCGGCAAGGCGCAGGAAATCAATCGCCTCACCCACGGTCCAATGCTCGGGCGCGGTGACCACCTCACGCTGCATCAGGCGACCGGCCGAGTAATCCGGATAGGACAGCGCCTGTTCCACCGCCACACGGTCGGCCTGATCCAGCGCGCCAAGGATGATGTCCTGCGCGCCAGCCTCAAGGTCTTCAAGGATGTCGACGACGTCGTCGGTGTCCAGATCGCGCACCGCCTCGGCCACCACTTCGGGGGGCAGGCTTTCGATCACCTCTTCGCGGATCGATTCGTCCAACTCCGACAGAACGTCGCCGTCAATTTCGCCTGACCATAGGGTCAGCAGGTCACGGCGCTCACCGGGATCGATCTGCTCCAGAATGTCGGCGATGTCGGCGGCGTGCAGCGGTTCCAGAATCCGGGCGATGCGGGAACGGTCGGCCTGTTCCACCGCCGCGCGGATGTCTTCGATCCGTGCGGCGTGAACTTCGTCGTCTTCCATCGCCTCGATTTCGGACATGTGGCCACCCTGTGCGCTGAAGGGATTACCCCGCCCCGGCCCGAAGCTGTTTTTGGCTTTCGGCGGAGTCGTTGAAATTTACCCATTGGCGGAAAGGCCCTAGGTTTGCAAGCGACGCATCACCGGGCAAGGGCGAAGAGACATGGCCGATCTGATCCTTGGGCAGGTTCTGTCCTTTTGTGCCGATCCCTTTGAGGTGGGCGAGTCTGCTGCCCGTCATGAGCGTCAAGGCGCGGTGCTGGTGGCGGATGGCAAGGTGCAGGCTGTGGGCAGCGCCAATGCCCTGCGCGCCGCCCATCCGCAGGCCAAGGTGACCGATTACGGCGATGCTTTGGTGATGGCAGGTTTTGTCGATGCCCATGTGCATTACCCGCAGACCGCCATCATCGCGTCTTGGGGCAAGCGGCTGATTGATTGGCTCAACAGCTACACCTTCCCCGAGGAGATGCGTTTTGCCGACCGCGCCTATGCGGATGAGGTGTCTGATCGGTATCTGGGATTGGCCTTGGCGCATGGCACCACCAGCCTGTGCAGCTATTGCACGATCCACCCCGCGTCGGTGGAGGCGCTCTTTACCGCCGCACAAACGCGGGGGATGCGGGTTTTTGCCGGAAAAACCTGCATGGACCGCAACGCGCCCGAAGGCCTGCGCGACACGGCGCAATCGGCCTATGACGATTCGAAACGGCTTTTGCAAAAGTGGCACGGAGTGGACCGTCTCTCCTATGTGATCACGCCGCGGTTTTCCCCCACCTCAACGCCTGAGCAACTGGCGGCGATGGGGGCTTTGTGGGCGGAGTATCCGGACTGTCTGATGCAAACCCACCTGTCGGAACAAACCGATGAGATTGCTTGGGTGAAAGACCTGTTCCCCCAGTCGCGCGATTATCTGGACACCTATGAGGCGCAAGGGTTGCTGCGCGAAGGCGCGGTCTATGGCCATGCCATCCACTTGACCGCCCGCGAGAAGGATCGGTTGAAGGAGGCCGGGGCATCCTTGGTGCATTGCCCGACCTCTAACACCTTCATCGGCTCGGGTCTGTTCGACATGGGCCTCGCGCGGCAGATGCGGGTGGGATTGGCCACCGATACCGGGGGCGGGTCGTCGTTTTCCATGCTGCACACGATGGCGGCGGCCTATGAGGTGGCGCAGTTGCGCGGTCAGGCCCTGCATCCGTCGCAGTTGTTGTGGCTGGCCACCGTGGGATCGGCGCGGGCGCTGCGGGCCGAAGACAAGATCGGCAATCTGGCCCCGGGGCTAGAGGCGGATATCGTGGTGATCGACCTCGCCTCAACCCCCGCCATTGAGCAGGCCACGCGGAGGGCGGAGACGATCTGGCAAGCGGTGTTCCCGACGATCATGATGGGGGATGACCGAGCGATCAGGGCGGTTTGGGTGGGGGGGAAGGTGGCGGGGGTGTGAGCCAGCGACCTACTTGCGAAACGTCAGCCAAAGGGGCGCGCACGCACCGCGGGGAGGGTGCACGTATACGTGCGCCCGCCCCGGTGGGGCGGTGCGGGCGCGCCCCGATGCTTTGGGCATCGGGGCAATCCCAATCGTTGCGCCCTAAGCGAGCAACCTTAAGCGATTAAACAGCAATCCCCTCCATCACCTCCGGCTCAATCACCTGCACCCCCGGCAGACCCGCCGTCATCACCGCCGAAGATTGTTCCAAGGCCCCGAAGGTGCGGTAATGGCAGGGAATCACGGTCTTGAAGTTGAAATAGCGCTTCGCCGCATAGGTCGCCCGCGCCATGTCCATGGTGTAATGGCCACCCGCACATAAAATCCCGATGTCGGGTTTGTGGTAATCGCCCATCCAATCCATATCCGCCATGATGTCTGTGTCACCCGAGACATAGACGGTATGCCCATCGCCTGCGATCATGAACCCGGCCTCAGACCCCACCAGTCGCGGGCCATCCTCGCCCGCCCAGCTGGAGGAATGGCAGGCGTTGACCATCGTCACCTTCGCGCCGCCCAGATCAACGGTGCCGCCCTTGTTGAACCCCACCGTGGCGATGCTCTCTTTCGCGGCAATCCACGCGGTCAGGTCATAGATGCCCACCAGGGGAATGCCCTTGTCGCGGCAAATCCCCACCGCATCGCCGGAATGGTCGCCATGGCCATGGGTCAGCAGCACATGGGTGGCACCCGCCAAAGCCTCCTCCCGACGATCCGCCGGAAACAGCGGATGACCGAACCACGGATCGATCAGCAACACCGCTTGCTCCACCTCGATGCGAAAGCCCGAATGCCCCAGCCATGTGATCTTCATCTGCCATCCCTTCTGAAACCCGCCACTCCCCTTGTTCTAATGCACCCTGCGCCAAAGGAAACCGCTGCCACAGGTGTAGCCCCACACTTGCAGGCAAGAGGAGGCATCGCTAAACGATCCCAAACCCATCAGGAGTTTCCCATGTCCATCGACATCGAAACCGCCCGGCGCGTGGCGAAACTCGCCCGTATCCGCGTTGCACCCGAAGACCTGCCGGAACTGGCAGGGCAGTTGTCCGGCATCCTGACCTTCATGGAACAACTCAATGAGGTCGATGTCACGGGCATTGAACCGATGACCTCGGTCACCCCGCAACGGCTGAAGCGTCGTGCCGATGTGGTGACGGATGGCAATATCCAAGCGCAAGTCCTGAAGAACGCGCCCGATGCGCGCGAAGGTTTCTTTGCCGTGCCGAAGGTGGTGGAATGACACACGCGAACCAACTGACCCTCGCCGCCGCACGGGACGCCCTGCGCAAGGGTGAGCTTTCTGCCGTCGATCTGACCATGTCCTGCCTGACCGCCATCGACGCGGGCGATGCGCTGGGGGCTTACGTCCACAAGACCCCGGACATCGCACTGGATCAGGCCCGCGCGGCGGATGCGCGGCTCAAGGCCGGCGATGCGCCGGACCTCTGCGGTATCCCCTTGGGAATCAAGGATGTGTTCTGCACCAAGGGCGTTCCATCACAGGCGGCCTCCAGTATTCTTGCCGGGTTCAAGCCGGAATACGAGTCCACCGTCACTACCAAACTGTTCACCGCAGGCGCGGTGATGCTGGGCAAGCTGAACATGGACGAATTCGCCATGGGCAGTTCCAACGAATCCTCATGCTATGGCAAGGCCGTGAACCCGTGGAAAGTTGACAGCCGTCAACTTACACCGGGGGGATCGTCGGGTGGCTCTGCCGCTGCGGTCGCCGCAGACCTCTGCATCGCCGCCACGGGCACCGATACGGGCGGCTCCATCCGCCAACCCGCCGCCTTCACCGGCATCGTGGGCATCAAACCGACCTATGGCCGTGTCAGCCGCTGGGGCATCATCGCCTATGCCTCCTCGCTTGACCAAGCCGGGCCGATGACCAAATCGGTCCGCGATGCTGCGATCATGCTGGGCGCGATGGCAGGCCATGACCCCAAGGATTCCACCAGCGCCGATATCGCGGTTCCGGACTTTGAGGCAGCGCTGACCGGCGACATCCGGGGCAAGAAGATCGGCCTGCCGCGCGAATACCGGCTGGAGGGGCTTTCCGCCGAAGTCACCGCCCTTTGGGACAAAGGCGCCGACATGCTGCGCGCGGCGGGGGCTGAGATCGTCGATATCTCGCTGCCGCACACAAAATATGCCTTGCCTGCCTATTATGTGATTGCGCCCGCTGAGGCGTCGTCCAACCTCGCCCGCTATGACGGGGTGCGCTACGGCCACCGCGCCAAGCTGTCCGCAGGAGACGGCATTACGGAAATGTATGAGGCCACCCGCGCCGAAGGCTTTGGCAAGGAAGTTCAGCGCCGCATCATGATCGGCACCTATGTGCTGTCGGCGGGCTTTTACGACGCCTATTACAACCGCGCCCGCAAGGTCCGCGCCCTCATCAAGCGCGACTTTGAAAACGCCTTTGCCGCCGGTGTGGATGCCATCCTCGCCCCCGCCACCCCGACCCCTGCCTTTGGTCTGGGCGAAATGGGGACGACTGACCCGGTAGAGATGTATCTTAACGACGTCTTTACCGTGACGCTGAACCTGGCCGGCCTGCCCGGCGTGGCGGTGCCGGTGGGTCTTTCGACCTCCGGCCTGCCCTTGGGGCTGCAACTGATCGGCCAACCGTGGCAAGAGGCAGAGTTGCTCAATCACGCCTACGTGCTGGAACAGGCCGCAGGCTTTGTTTCCAAGCCGGAAAAATGGTGGTAAGGCGCGAAATCGCCTGCCACAATTGGCTGTGGCCCGCGTGGCGCAGGTCAAAGCCGAAGTAAGCCAAAGCGAAAGTCCAGAACCGATGCGGATTCGTGCCTCTTTCCTGTTTCTTGCCGCTGCCACGCTGGCAGCCTGTTCGCAATCCGTGCCCGACAGCGGCGCTGGCGTCGGCTTTCAGAATTACAACAGCTACCTGCGCGAACAGGAAGCCGCCGCGGCTCGCGCCTCGACCATGGTGGACCCGATGGCGCTGGACCCGGTGACGGGTCTGCCGATGGGCGGCCCCCCGGCTGGCAGTGGGTTCTCGACCGACATCGCCGCCGCCGCGATCAACCGTGCGACGGGCACTGGACCGGGCACGGCACCGGGCACGGCATTGACCAATGCGCCGCTGAGCGCCGCACCGTTGACGGCGACCAGTGGCCTTGCGCCGATGGCCCCCGCGCAACCCATGTCGACCTATGACCCGAACGCGCCTTTGGACCCGAACCGCCCGCGCGGCAACGAACCCACCACCATCGCTGGCACCACCAGCGAGATGACGGGAATCGCCGGTGGTGGTATTTCGGACGAACAGGATTTCAACGCGGTCTCCTCACGCGAAACCATCGAGTCGGATAAAGAACGCATCGCCCGTAACCGGGCACAATACACCGTCATCCAGCCGACCGCTGTGCCGGAACGCGCCGCCAACACCGGGCCCAATCTGGTGGAATACGCGCTTTCGACCACACATAACCCGGGGATGCAGATGTACTCCCGCTCCTCGATCCGGCTGACGGACCCGAACGTCGCCTGTGCGCGCTTCACCTCGTCGGATTTCGCGCAACAGGCGTTCCTTGAGGCAGGCGGCCCAAGGCGCGACCGCAAGGGTCTTGACCCAGATGGCGACGGCTTTGCCTGCGCTTGGGACCCCCGGCCTTTCCGGCTGCAGTGATCTGGCCATCGCCCAATCACGGTGAACGCCGCGGCGGGGCGACGCCCAATCTGGTGGTGATCCATTACACCGCAATGGCCAGTTGCGCCGAGTCGCGCGCGCGGCTGTGCGATCCTTTAGCGGAAGTGTCGGCGCATTGGCTGATTGATCTGGACGGCCGCACCGAACAGCTTGTCGATGAAACCCGCCGCGCATGGCACGCCGGGGCCGGGGCTTGGGGCAGGGTGACGGATGTCAACTCGCATTCCATCGGGATAGAGTTGCAGAACGCAGGCAACCACCCCTTCCCCGCGCCGCAGATCGCCGCGCTGGAAACGCTGCTGGCCGCGATCCTGACCCGCTGGTCCATCCCCCCCCAGCGCGTCATCGCCCATTCCGACATGGCTCCCACGCGCAAATCCGACCCCGGCCCGCGCTTTGACTGGCGGCGTCTGGCGCACCAGAGGCTGTCAGTCTGGCCTGCACAGGCCGAAGCCGATCCCGCCACCTTTCTGCCGGCCCTGCACGCCTTTGGTTACCCAGAGGCCGCGCCTGAGGCCCTGCTGACAGCCTTTCGCTTGCGGTTTCGCCCTTGGGCGCATGGACCTCTCTCACCGCAAGATGCCGGGGCGGCACTGGACCTTGCCAGCCGCTTTCCCGTTGACGCCCCCGCCTGTGGCGCGTAAGCCGCACCTCGCGCGGATGGCTGGATGACCGCGGGTCGGGCAACCGATCCGAGGAAAGTCCGGACTCCATGAAGTAAGGGTGCCGGGTAACGCCCGGCGGGGGCAACCCCAGGGAAAGCGCCACAGAGAAGAGTCAGCCCTGCATGCAGGGCGATGGTGAAACGGTGGGGTAAGAGCCCACCGCGGACCTGGTAACAGGGACGGCACGGCAAGCCCCACCCGGAGCAATGCCGAATAGGGGCCTCGCGCGGAAAGGTCCGGGCCACAGTCGCAAGACTGCCGGAGACCTCCGTAGGGACACTTCAGCCCGAGATGGCCCGGGTTGGCAGCTTGACCGGCGCGGTAACGCGTCTGGCAGAGGAATGGTCATCCAGGGGGCAGGTTCGCAAGAATCTGGCCCTGGACAGAATCCGGCTTATAGGCCATCCGCGCATCTGCTTTTTCCGCTTTGCCGCCCTATCCGGGAGGATGCGGGCTGGCGCCCCTCTTTATCTGGTCCCGCCCCTCACATACCTGTCACGAGCGCCCTCACCCTAACCCACTCCCCCGGCGGGGAGAGGGAATGGCACTCTTCCTCACAAGACAAACACCGCCCGAGGCCGTGGCACCCGCTTTCCCTTCAGGGGAGAGGTGCGGGGTGATGGGGACCGCCGCCAAAGCGCAAAAGAGCCTCAAGAAAAACCGGTGTTTCGCTGTTGACTCTGCCGGTGTCCCAAGTAAAAGGCGGGTTCCAAGGATTTCGCAGGGAAACGGTGTTTCCCTGATGCAGGAGACAACGACTATGGCGAAGCCGGCGACGATCAAGATCCGTCTGAACTCGACGGCGGGCACCGGGCACTTCTATGTGACCAAGAAGAATGCCCGCACCATGACCGAAAAGATGTCGGTCAAGAAATATGACCCCGTCAAGCGGGAGCATGTGGAATACAAGGAAGGCAAGATCAAGTAAGGCACCCGCCTTTGTGATCTTTGCTTGATCCCTGCTTTGGCCGCCTTTGGGCGGCCTTTTGCTTTTGTGGCCTTCTGCGCGGCAGCAGCCCAGACCCAGTGCGTCAAAGCAAAAGGGGCGGTCCCTTTGGACCGCCCCTTGCGATGTTTGACGGATGGTCTGATCCGCTGATTATTCGCGGTTGCCCAAGAACTGCAGCAGGAACATGAACATGTTGATGAAGTCGAGGTACAGGCGCAGTGCGCCCATGATCGCCGACTTGCCCAGCCATTCGCCGTCGCCCATCTGGGCGTGCTGGATGTACTCGTTCTTGATCGACTGGGTGTCAAATGCGGTCAGACCCGCGAAGATCAGCACGCCGATGACCGAGATCGCGAATTGCAGCGCCGACGAAGCGAGGAAGATGTTCACGATCGACGCAACCAGAATGCCGATCAGACCCATCATCAGGAAAGTGCCAAAGCCCGACAAGTCCCGCTTGGTGGTATAGCCATAAAGCGAGAGGCCCGCAAAAGCGATAGCGGTGACGAGGAAGGTCTGGGCAATCGAGGTGCCGGTGTAGATCGCAAAGATCGAGGCCAGCGACAGGCCCATCAGCGAAGCGTAGACGTAGAAGAACAGTTGCGCCGCCGCGGCCGAGATGCGGTTGATGATCGCGCCAAAGGCAAAGACCATGACCAGCGGCGCGAAGATCACGACCCATTTCAGGGCCGTGCCGTAGATCGCGGCCATCATCGCGTCATTGGTGCCAACCGCCCAAGCGACGGCGCCGGTCAGCAGCATGCCAACCGACATGGTCGCGTAGACCTTGTTCATATGGGCCTTGAGGCCCTCATCGATCTGGGCGGTACGGGCACCTGCACCCGCCGCGCGCATCGTCTGGAAATCAGCCATCTGTCACAGCCTCCGAGAATGGTGTCGACTGCGGATTACACGCCCGCGAGCCTTGTGGCGTCAATATCAGTATCCTACGGCGCGCTTTCAAGAAGCCTGACAAGGGAAAAGCGACAGGAAACATACAGATTTTCGCCAAATCCGCAGCTCCAGCGCCTTAAGCCTGACAGTCGATGACCACCTTACCCACCGCGGCGCGGTCGCGCAGCAGCGCCAGACCCTCTGCGGCCTGCGCCAGAGGCAGCAGATGACTGACATGCAGCTTCAACCGCGCCTCGGCATGCCATACCATCAGCGCGGCCAAGCTGTCGCGCAGCACTCCCGGCGCGAATTTGCGATAGCCGCCCCACCAGAAGCCCATGACACTGACATTCTTGACCAAAAGCAAGTTCGCGGGCACCTGCGGCACCGTGCCCGAAGCAAAACCGATGGCCAACATCCGCCCGTCGGGGCGCATCGCCCGTAAGGTTGTGTCAAACGCGGCACCGCCCACCGGATCATAGCAGACATCGACCCCCCCCAAGGCGCGCAGGCGGTCTTTCAGGTCAGGGGCGTCGCTGTCGATCACCTCATCCGCCCCCGCTGCCCGCGCCACAGCCAACTTTTCAGCCCCCCGCGCGCTCGCGATCACCCGCGCGCCGAGACGTCTGCCGACCTCAACCGCCGTCAGCCCGACCCCGCCCGCCGCCCCCAGGACAAACAGCGTCTCTCCGGGTTGCAACCGCGCCTTATGCGTCAAGGCCAGATGGCTGGTGCCATAGGCGATCAGGAAGCCCGCCGCTTCGGCCATGGTCATGCTGTCGGGGATCGGCACAAGCTGGTCTGCCGGGAAACAGCCATACTCTGCCAAGCCGCCCTGCCCGCCATAGACAGCGACGCGACTGCCGATGGCCGGTCCATTGACGCCCGGGCCCAGTGCCTCGACCACGCCTGCGCATTCCAGACCAGGGATAAAGGGCAAATCAGGACGGTCCTGATAGCGACCCTCGGCCATCAGGAGGTCTGCGAAATTCAACCCACAGGCGTGAATGCGCAGCAGCACTTCGCCTGTTTTTGCGATCGGCACGTCACGCTCTGTCAAAACGGATGAGCCTCCCAAGTCCGCAATTTCCCATGCACGCACCGAAAATCTCCCTGAGTTTAAACCGTTAACGACGTTTAGACCAAATCTAGACGGAAAGTCACCTGCGCCGGGATGTTTCGCGCAACGATATTCTTTGCAAAAAGCAAAGCAATTTGCTATGCGTCCTGCAAATAACCCCTAAGATGAAGTCGCACGCGCGCTCGCGCCCCTTGGGTGATTACCCTCTAACAGATGCACCCGCCTGCCCACCTGTATCAAGAGACATATCCGAAAAGACAGGTTTCTGCACCGTTGAAGAGAATTATCCAAAAACCGCACCGCCTGGCTGCTTTGGCGGGAAATTTGCTTATAAGATTGCAACGGTCTCCGCGTGAAAGGCAACCAGTCATGAAACATCCCGTCGATGCCCATGTCGGCAAGCGTATTCGTCACCGTCGCTGGATGGTCGGCATGACGCAACAACAACTCGCCGACAAGGTCGGGATCAAGTTCCAGCAGATCCAGAAGTATGAGACCGGCATGAACCGCGTCTCTGCCTCGCGGCTTTGGGATATCGCCGATGCACTGGGTGTCAGCATCTCCTTCTTCTTCGAGGGGCTGGACGATGCCCGCGAAAACGCACGTTCCGCCGAAGCCGATCTGATGGCGGACAAAGAGGCACTGGAACTGGTGCGCTCTTACTATGCCATCCCCGAAGCCCAGCGCCGCCGCTTGTTCGATCTGGCCCGCGTCCTGTCTGACGCCGCCTGATCCTTGGGCGCCTGATCCTGGCGACATCCGCTTGACCGATGCCCCCGGAGCCTTTAGCGCCGGGGGCATCGTCATTTCAGGATGTCCCAGATGGCCACGCTGTCCCGCCTGTCGCTGTCGCCTGCCGAACAGCAAGACCTGATCGCCACGGCCCATGAATTGGCCGATGCAGCGCGCATGGCCACATTATTGCACTTCCGCAAACCGGACCTCTCGGCCGATAGCAAAGAGACCGCGCGCTTTGACCCCGTCACCGTGGCGGATCGTCTTTCCGAAGAACGGATGCGTGCCATCCTGGCCCACCGTCGCCCGCAGGATGCGATCTTGGGCGAGGAATATGGGCGTCACGCGGGGACATCGGGTCTGACATGGGTCCTAGACCCGATCGACGGCACGCGCGGCTATTTGTCAGGCACGCCGACCTGGGGGGTGCTGATCTCGGTCGCGGATGAGGGGGGCCCGATTTACGGCATCATTGACCAGCCCTATATCGGCGAGAGGTTTGAGGGCGGCTTTGGCCTCTCGCGCGTGGTCGGGCCACAAGGAGGCGCAGATTTGCGCGCCCGCCCCCCACGCCCACTGACACAAGCCATTCTGATGACCACCTTTCCCGAGGTCGGCACCGCGGATGAGGGCGCGGCCTTTCGCCGGGTCGCCGCGGGGGCGAAACTGGTCCGGTATGGCACCGACTGCTACGCCTATGCGCTGATTGCGGCAGGCACGATTGATCTGGTGATTGAGGCGGGCTTGCAGGCCTATGACGTCCAAGCCCCCATCGCGGTGATCGAAGCGGCGGGAGGGATTGTGACGGACTGGACCGGCGGCCCCTGCCATCAAGGCGGGCGCGTGCTCGCCGCCGCCAATGCCGCGATCCATGCCGAGGCACTGGCGCTGCTAAACCGCTGATCCGGCGGCGCGCGGGCAAGCCCGCGCAAGCGGTCAGCCTGCGGGACGCAGGCGATTCCCGCTGGGATATTTGAGCAACGGGGAAACTGAGGGGGTTTTCGCGGGGCGTGGCAGCGCTTAGGCTTTTCCCTGCCTGCTGCGAGTCCTTCCTCCTTCTGTCGCCGGGCCGTTGGGGTTCCACCGAAGGGGGTGGGCAAAGACCGGGATGGTCTAGAACGGGGGCTTTGATGTCCGAGCACGAAATCCTGATCCAAGGCGCGGCGGCGGTCGTGACGATGGATGGCGCGCGACGCGAGATTGCGGGCGGCGATGTGCTGATGCGGGGCGGGGTGATTGCGGCGGTGGGCGTAGGGTTGCAGACGCGCGGTGAGGTGCTGCGCGCAGCAGGCTGCGTGGTCACGCCGGGATTGGTGAACACGCATCACCATTTGTATCAAACCCTGACGCGGGCCGTGCCGGGGGGGCAGGATGCGTTGCTGTTCGGCTGGCTGAAAACGCTTTACCCGATCTGGGCGCGGTTTGGACCGGAGGAGATGTTTACTTCGGCCCAAGTGGGATTGGCGGAACTGGCGCTTTCGGGTTGCACGCTGACCTCGGATCACCTGTATCTCTACCCCAATGGCGCGCGGCTGGATGACACCATCGCGGCGGCGGCAGAGGTGGGCTTGCGCTTTCATCCCACGCGCGGCGCGATGAGCATCGGCGAAAGTGCTGGCGGCCTGCCGCCGGATCGCCTGGTGGAGCGGGAGTCGGCGATTCTGGAGGATAGCATCCGGGTGGTCGATGCCTTCCACGATCCCCGCCCCGGTGCGATGGTGCGGGTGGCGCTGGC
>JAIYDR010000220.1 GCA_027487395.1 Rhodobacter sp.
AAGACCTACCCAAACTCTCCTCCGGAGAGTTTGGGTAGGTCTTGTCTGTAATGGAAAGAACCTAAACCTCGCCCTGATGCTCGCCCAATTTCGGCGCGGGGCGGTCCAGCGCCAGTTCGGCATCCGAGAAGGTGAAGGGCGACCGCACGCCGGGTATCCCATCCGGCGTGATCTTCATGCCGCGGGCGATGATCTGCGGATCGGCGAAGACCTCAGCCAAGTCGTTGATTGGCCCGGCGGGCACGCCTTCGGCTTCGCAGGCGGCCAGAAGGTCGGCCTTTTGCCAGCGCAAGGTGCCTGCGGTGAGCGCCGCTGTCAGGGCAAGGCGATTCTTCACCCGGTCGGCATTGGTCAGATACTCCGCCGCTTCGGCCAATTCTGGCAGACCCAAAAGCGCACAAAGCCGCCGGTATTGCCCATCATTCCCAGTGGCAAGGATGATCCAGCCATCGGCGCAATCAAACACCGCATAGGGGGCAAGGTTGGGATGCGCGTTCCCCATCTTTTGCGGCGCAATCCCGGTGGCGAGGTAATTCATGTTCTGATTGGCCATAATGCTGCTGGCCACATCCATCAGCGCCATGTCGATCTGTTGCCCGCGCCCCGTCACGCCCCGCTGATGCAGCGCGGCAAGGATGGCGGTCGCGGCATAGACCCCGGTGAACACATCCGTCACCGCGACGCCCACCTTTTGCGGCTGGCCTTCAGGCTCACCGGTCACGCTCATCAACCCGGCCATGCCTTGAATGATGAAATCATAGCCCGCGCGATGGGCATAAGGTCCGTCCTGCCCGAAACCGGTGATCGAGCAATAGATCAGGCGTGGATTGACCTTCTGCAACGACGGCCAATCCAGCCCATATTTCGCCAGACCGCCGACCTTGAAATTCTCGATCACCACATCGGCATCGGCCACCAGACGGCGGACATAGTCCTGCCCCTCAGGCGTGCGGAAATCACAAACCACCGACTTCTTGCCCCGGTTGGCGGCGTGGAAATAGGCGGCGGTGCGATCACCCTCCCGCTCGATAAAGGGTGGGCCCCAACGGCGGGTGTCATCGCCTTCGGGGGCCTCAACCTTGATAACCTCTGCCCCAAGATCGGCGAGGGTCTGGCCAGCCCAAGGGCCAGCCAGGATCCGCGCCAGTTCAATGACCTTCACACCGTTCAGAGGTGTCATCGCTTATTTCGCCAGTTCGGCGTCGATGATCGCCTTCATCTCATCGAAGGACATGTTGGTATGCATGGTGCCGTTAATCACGAAGGACGGGGTGCCTTGCAGATTATCCGCCGTGGCGTTTTCCTGATAATGCGCGACCATTGCCTTGGCTTTTTCGCCATCCTTCAGGCAGGCATCCATGGCCGCATCCTCAAGACCCGCCGCGCGGCCCAGACGCTTCAGATTGTCCACGACCACAACGGCGTCATCCGACGCCGCCCATTCGCGCTGCTGTTCAAAGATCATGTCGGCGATCGGAAAATAGCGCATCTCTCCGCCACAGCGGGCGATCATCGCAGCCCAGAGCCCGTATTTGTCAAAGTACACCTCACGGTAGGTGAACTTGATCTTGCCGGTGTCGATGTAATCGGCCTTCAGCTTGGGATAGACATCGGCGTGGAACGCCGCGCAATGCGGGCAGGTGAACGAGGCGTATTCGATCACCTCAACCTTGGCATCGGCGGGGCCAAGCGAGAAATCCTTGACTTCAACCGCCGCAGCGGGGGCATCGGCGGTGGCCTCTTGCGCCTGCACGGGGCCAAAGGCCAAAAGAGTAAACGCCAGTGCGGCGGCCAGTTTCTTGAGCATGGACATCTGCCTTTTCATCTTTTGCGGCGAGTTAAAATGTTTTGGCCCAAAGCTTCAAGGGCGGCCCGCAATCCCGGATCGCCAATGACGGCGGCGGTTTCTGCGGCCTTGGCCTGGACCACAGGATCAAGGGGGGGCGGCGCTTTGGGGGCGGGGGTGAATTCGGCCTGCCCTTCGGCAAAGCCTATGGGCGCGGTCTGGGTCAGGATCACGCGCGAAATCGCGGCATAGCCATAGATCGCATTGACCTTTTCGCGCAGCTTTTCTTTCTGCATCTCAACCATCTGAGCATGGGCCCCGCGCACCAGAACGGTCAGCGTTGCCCCCAATCCGTCACGGCCATAGCCGACCTTGACCGGACGGGTGACGGCGGCAAGGTCATCCCCTGCCACCTCGGCCCAATGGGTCAAAAGCCGCGTCACCGCAAAGCCCCGGCTTTCGCCCACGGCGCGGATCGGATCGCGGACGAAGGTGGCCGTCGCCTCAAACCCGCGCATACGGCGGGTGGGGGTTGGCGGGGGTAGGGGTTTCTTGCTCATCTGGTCCTGACGGCTGTTCAGGCTATTCTATGCGGGCAACAGGGGATGGGCAAATGAACCCGGCAAGACAAGGCATAAAGAATGCGTGACGGCGAACGGGCGGCGCTGAGCGATGCGTTGCTGGACTGGTATGACCACAACGCGCGGGTGATGCCGTGGCGCGTGGCGCCAGAGGATAGAAAGGCAGGCGTGCGCCCTGATCCGTATCGCGTCTGGCTGTCTGAGGTAATGTTGCAGCAAACCACCGTTGCCGCCGTGCGCGATTACTTCCGCCGCTTTACCGACCGTTGGCCCACCGTGGCTGACCTCGCAGCGGCCGAGGATGCCGCCGTGATGGGAGAATGGGCGGGTTTGGGCTATTACGCCCGCGCCCGCAACCTGCTCGCCTGCGCGCGGGCCGTGGTGCGGGATCATGGTGGGGTGTTTCCAACCTCACGCGATGGGCTTTTGTCGCTGCCGGGGATCGGCCCCTATACCGCCGCCGCCATCGCCTCGATTGCTTATGATGAGGCCGCGACGGTCGTGGATGGCAATGTGGAACGGGTGATGTCGCGGCTGTGGCTGGTGACAGACCCATTGCCGGGGGCCAAGGCAGAGTTGACTCGGCTTGCCGGTTTGCTGACCCCGCTGCAGCGCCCCGGCGACTATGCCCAAGCCGTGATGGATCTTGGCGCGACGATCTGCACCCCGCGCAACCCGGCCTGTGGGATTTGCCCGTGGCGCGCGCCCTGCCGCGCGCGGATTGAAGGCGTTCAGGCCACTCTACCGCGCAAGACCGAAAAGGCCGCCAAACCCGTGCGGCAAGGCACGCTATGGCTGGCGCGGCGCAGCGATGGCGCATGGCTGGTCGAACGCCGCCCTGATCGGGGGCTCTTGGGTGGGATGCTGGGCTTTCCCGGCAGCGATTGGGACAGTGCAGGCGGACCAGAGCCCCTGAACGCCGATTGGCGGGATATGGGCGAGGTACGTCACACCTTCACCCATTTCCATCTGATCCTCCGACTTTCGGTGGCGACGGTCGCCGCAGACGCCACCCCATCGCGCGGCGAATTCCTGTCCGCCGCCAGTTTTCGCCCTGCCGATTTGCCGACCGTGATGCGAAAAGCCTATGATCTTGCCGCCAGCGGCGATTTGCGCGTTTAGACGGTCCTTTTGCTGCCGTATTATAAGGTAACCGTACGCACTGTTCCAAGGCGCAGGTTTGACGGAGAATCGCATGCAGATCACCGCAACCGAGGTTCGCAAACTCCAGAACGCCCTGCCGTTCTGGATCTCGCTTCTGCTTTTGCCGGTTGCATTTGTTTCGGTGACACTGGGTGGCTGGGCAGTGGCGCTATTGCCCGCCTCCTCTTGGGGGCTGTTCATCCTCTTGGATGCGATCACCGGCTTGAATGAGGATAACCCTGACACCACCACGCCAGAGGAAGGTCTGGTCTGGTATCGGATGGTCACATTGATCTGGATGCCGGTGCAGGCCGCGCTGTTGTTGGGGATGCTCTGGTATGTGCCGCAGGCGGATCATCTGGATATGGGTGAAAAGATCGGGTTGTTCTTCGGGATGGGCGTCATGTCCGGCACCATCGGCATCAATTACAGCCATGAACTGATGCACCAGAAATCAAAGCTCGAGCGGTGGTGGGCCGATATCCTGTTGGCAATGGTCCTTTACAGCCACTTCCGCAGCGAACACCTGCGGGTGCATCATCTCTATGTCGCCACGCCGCGAGATCCGGTGACGGCCCGCTATAACGAAGGCTTCCACCGCTTTTTCCCGCGCGTGCTGGTGCAATGCCACCAATCCGCCTTCGCGGCAGAAAAGGCCTTGCTGGCGCGGCGGGGTTTGCCATGGTGGCATCGATCCAGCCCCTATTGGCGCTATGCCGCGCTGCAAGGGACGATGCTGGTGCTGGCGCTGGTGTTGGGCGGTTGGCTTGGGCTGGCCCTGTTCCTGTGGCAAGCCTCTGTCGCCATCTGGCAATTGGAGCTGGTCAATTACATCGAACATTACGGACTGACCCGTCGCCATCTGGGCGACGGTCGGTATGAGCATGTTCTGCCGCGCCACAGCTGGAACGCCGCGCATCGCGCGTCAAACTGGTTGCTGATCAACCTGCAACGCCATTCGGATCACCACTACAAACCCGACCGCCGCTTTCCCTTGCTGCAAACCTATGGGACAGAGGACGCGCCGCAACTGCCCTTTGGCTATCCGTTGATGACACTCGCCGCGATGATCCCGCCCTTGTGGAAGCGGATCATGAACCACCGCGTCAAGGCATGGCGGCGGCAGTTCTATCCCGACATCACCGACTGGCACGCCTATAACAAGGCGCTCAACCCGCCGCCGCGCTAAGCGTCAGACGGGCGGATTGGCCCGCAAGAGAACGCCCACGGCATGGTTCACACGGGTGCGCAAGGCATCTTCAGTCGGCATGCAGCCGCCACAAAAGCGTTGCTGGATCGCCAGAAATCCAAACCATAACGACATTAGATCCTGCGCCATGACACTGGTATCACCTGGCCCAATCTCGCCCCGCGCCTGACCATCGGACAGCACGGCCTGCATATGCGCCAACAACAGCCCTGGTCCGTTGTCAAAGAACCGACGCCCGGCCTCCGGGTTGCGCTGCGCCTCAAGCGCGACGATGCGGTCAAGGGCAACATGGCACGGTTCCAGCATCATTGAGATAACCGTCTCGCCCAGTTGCGTAAGGCGGTCGAGCATCGCGCCCTCGCGCTGCGTCACAGCGGCAAGTCGCTCGGTGAAACGTCCATTTTCCCGTGCAACCAAGGCCTCAAAAATCGACGCCTTATCCCCGAAATGGCCGTATACCGTCACCTTGGACACGCCCGACCGCGCGGCAATCGCCTCAATCGGTGCGCCGTCTATGCCGCGTTCGGCAAACAGAGCTTGTGCGGCGTCAAGGATAGCCCCGCGTTTTTCAAGGTCTTTCGGTCTGCCCGGTGCCCGAAGTGCCGTCATCGATTCCCCACCGGGTGCCTTGCTGCATTCTTTGGGTAAGCCTATTGGGCTGGGGCTGTCGAAACAAGACATGGCTTGGGTTTCCTGCAAATGGCAAACGGCCGGCCCTCATGGGCCGACCGCTGCGGTGAGACTCCAGTGTTCGGATCAGTTGGCCGGTGACGACTCCGGCACGTGCTGCATCGCGGTCAGCTCGGCCAGCGTGTAGTCGGCAGCATTCACTCCCACCAACGCTGCCAATTGCTCCTTGCCCGGCGTCACGCCACGGTCGCCCGTTTGGCGGGTCGCACCCGACAGGATGGCGTTAAGACGGAACTGGTCATTCTCATGCTTGGCGTCTTGGATTTCCAAAAGCTCGCTGGTGGTGAACCGGCCCGGCTCCACACCCAGCGCCAGAGCGATTTGCGCGGCACCAGCCGAAACACCTGCAACCGGGTTGGCTGCGAAAGCGGCGCTCGACAAGGTGGCGATGATCAGGGCAGAGGTAAAAATCGTTTTCATGGTCTTGTTCCTTTGAGGTTTGGGGATCGGCATTGTGCCGAAAGGGTTTGGTTGGTTGCGGTCAAGCATCCTCTGGTCCGCGCCATCAGGGCGGTTCTTTCGGATCAGCGATGCGGTGGGCGGGTCGGGCGGTCTGTCTTGGATGTCAGGCCGCCCGAAAGGGAACTCAGGTCAGGCGATCATCGGTGGGTGCATGTCATCGGCGTCTCCGTCTGGTCGTTCATCTTGCCAACCAAGATATATTGAACGATGTCGTATGCAATCTATAAAATGAACGTGATCGTTCAGTATATCTCGCTCTGCCCCCCTTGAAATCTGAAAAACACATCCGTTTAGCGCACAAAACGTCCAAAAAAGTATGTGTCTGTGCGATTTTGAAGTTCTTATGTGCGATGCGGGCAGAGGCATTGCGCGCAGAAACCATGAAGTCCGAGCGCTGATCGACAACGATCACGGTGCTGAGAGGCGTGTTCAGCCCGTGTGATCGTCGGTCAGCACCAAATGCGTCATGGAATCGGGCCGAAGCCCAGACCGCACCAATGAAAAAACCCCGCCATGATGAACATGACGGGGAGTTCGCGCCGCAGGCGGACCACGGCGCAGGCGTTCCACTGGCAAACCTGCCAGAGTGGTTCCGGAATACTCAGTGGCGGGCGTCGGCCTGATCGGCTTCCATCTCGGCGCGGATTTGCTGGCGCAGGATGTCGATGGGGATCATCTTGCCATCGCGTTTGAAGTGCCAATAGGTCCAGCCGTTGCAGCTTGGCGCCCCTTCGTAATGCGCGCCGACCTGATGGATCGAGCCTTTGACATCATTGCCGATCAAGGTGCCATCAGCTCGAACCTTGGCCTTGAACCGGCTGCCGATCGAGAAAAGCTCCTCCCCCGGACGCAGCATGCCGCGCTCCACCACCTGCCCAAAGGGCACGCGCGGTTCCGTGCGCTTCGATCCAGTGATCTCCAAAGCCGAGGCGTCGAATTTGCGGATACGCCCGATGCGTTCGGCGGCGACCTTGCGATACGCCTCTTCGCGCTCAATCCCGATGAAGTCGCGGCCCAGCATCTTGGCCACAGCGCCCGTCGTGCCGGTGCCGAAGAACGGGTCCAGCACCACATCGCCGGGGTTCGTCGTCGCCACCAAAATCCGGTGCAACAGCGACTCCGGCTTTTGCGTCGGATGCGCCTTGTCGCCGTTCTCATCCTTGAGCCGTTCATGCCCGGTGCAGATCGGCAGCACCCAGTCTGACCGCATCTGCACCCCATCATTCAGCGCCTTCAGCGCCTCATAGTTGAAGGTGTATTTCGAGTTTTCGTCCCGACTGGCCCAGATCAGCGTCTCATGCGCGTTGGTCAAGCGCTTGCCCTTGAAGTTCGGCATCGGGTTCGACTTGCGCCAGACCACATCGTTCAGCATCCAGTAGCCCTGATCCTGAAGCGCGGCCCCCACGCGGAACACGTTGTGATAGCTTCCAATCACCCAGATCGCGCCGTTCGGCTTCAACAGCCGCCGCGCCGCTGCCAGCCAATCGCGGGTAAAGCGGTCATAGGCGGCAAAGCTGGAGAACTGGTCCCAATGGTCATCCACGGCATCGACCTTGGAATTGTCAGGCCGACGCAGGTCCCCCTTGAGCTGCAAGTTATAAGGCGGATCGGCAAAGATCAGATCAATGCTGCCTGCGGGCAGGCTGTTCATCAACTCGATGCAATCGCCGTCAAGGATCTGATTCAACGGAAGCTCTACCGCCGCCGTCTCTTTGGTCTTGTTCGCCATTTTCTGCCTCTTCGTCCTGCATCTGGTGGCCGGATCGTTGGGCATAAGATGAGTCAGGACTGATTCGCCGTCAAATTCTTTTTTGAATCAACCACTTACAGATTTATCTTGATACAAGATGTTGTGGACGGGTTTGAACGAACGCCTATGGTGTGGGGTCACACCAAGATTTAGAAGCGCTTCAAGATGCACCTTTGTCGGGTAACCGGCGTTGCCCTCCCAGCCGTAGCCGGGGTGCTGTTGCGCCAAATCCACCATGATCCGGTCGCGCGTCACCTTGGCGATGATCGAGGCCGCCGCAATGGACAGGCACAGCGCATCACCCTTGACGATCGCCTGCGCCGGAATGGTCAGCCCGCGCGGGATCAGATTGCCGTCGATCAGCGCGTGATCAGCGGTGCAGGGCAGGCCCGCAATCGCCCGCTCCATCGCCAGATGGCTGGCACGCAGGATGTTGAACGCGTCGATCTCTGCCACACTGGCATGGGCAACCGACACCTCGGCACAATCCATCAGCGCGGCGAAGAGGGCTTCGCGCCGCGCCGCCGTCAGCGCCTTGGAATCGGCCAAGCCTTCAGGAACACGCCCCGGGTCCAACCGCACCGCCGCCGCCGTCACCGGCCCGGCGAGCGGCCCCCGCCCCACCTCATCCACCCCAACAACGCAACGGAAACCCTTCGCGAGGGCAGCGCGTTCAAAGAAAAAGTCAGCACGGTTGCGGGAAAGGTCGGG
>JAIYDR010000060.1 GCA_027487395.1 Rhodobacter sp.
AACGAGTCATTAGTGTATTCTAAAAATCTTGAAAGAGACAGTCTCTTCTGTGTAATGTTAACCCAATAATCTTTATCACCCATCATGATTAGGTTGAACATGGAGCACACCCGTTAATTTACCGACGATAAAGCTTAAGGTTGTAATTGAACCGATGTCAACTGGTCTTTAACCCCCCCACCCACCTTCCCGTCGCCCAGCACCCCGTCAGCAGATACCCTCCCGTCGGGGCTTCCCAGTCCAGCATTTCGCCGCAGGCGAAGACCCCCGGCAGAGCGTGTAGCTCCAGACGGTCGGTGACGGCGGCGCGGGGGATGCCTCCGGCGGAGGAGATGGCCTCGGCGATGGGGCGGGGGCCGGTCAGGCGGGCGGGCAGGTGTTTGATCGCCGCCTCCAGCGCCATCCCGCGTCCCCATTCCTGCACCAAAGCCATCCCGGCGGGCGCAAGGCCGAGTTTGCGCAGGCGGTTGGTCGTGCTCTCGCCCGGTTTCATCCGCGACAGGCGGGTGGTGATCTCTGCCGCCGTCACATCCGGCATCAGGTCCAGCGCCAGCGCGGCCCCATCGCGGACCCGCGCCGACAGGGCGTAGATCCCGCCCCCCTCCAGCCCGCGGGCTGAGATCACGAACTCCCCCCGTTCGCGCCTGCCCCCCGCCAGCAGCGCCGCGCCTTTGACCGCGCTGCCGAAATGCCGCGCCATATGCGGCGACCAATCGACGCCAAAGCCCATGTTGGCGGGACGGAACGGCGCGACCTCCACCCCCTTGGCCCGCAGCCACGGCACCCAAGCGGCATCCGACCCAAGGCGCGGCCAACTCGCCCCGCCCAAGGCCAGCACCACCTTGGGCGCGTGCAGCACCTGCGGGCCATCGGGCGTGTCAAAGGCGAACCCGTCGCCGTCGAACCCCGTCCAGCGCCAGCGCGTGCGGATCGTGACCCCCTGCGCCGCCAGCCGCCCCAGCCATGCCCGCAACAGGGGGGAGCCTTTCATCGCCACCGGAAACACCCGGCCCGAGGTGCCGGTAAACACCTCCGCCCCCAAAGCGCGGCACCAGTCCTGCACTTGGCGTGGCCCGAAGTCTGCCAGCATCGGGGCCAGCCAGTCGGAGTCGTATTGCGCGGTAAAGGCGGGCAGGGGTTCGTCTTTGGTGACGTTCAGCCCCGACTTCCCCGCCATCAGGAATTTCCGCCCGACCGAGGGCTTACCCTCCACCACCGCCACCCGCAGCCCGCGCGCGGCCATCGTCTCGGCGGCCATCAACCCCGCCGGCCCCGCCCCGATCACCAGCGCCTCCATGCCTGCCCCCTGCCGGATCACGCGACCAAGCCGATGGCGCGGCGCACCGCTTCATCCCGCAACGAGATGTCACCGCCCCGATAGCCATCCGCCGCCGGACCGCACATCCAGACCAACGCGCGGGCGGGCCAATCGGCGGGGATGTGGGCGGACCAGTCCAGACGGCTGACCGCGTTGACGCCCGAGGCCTTGATCCGGCGCTGCATGTCCGTGGCCACGGTTCCCGGCGACAGGCCCAGCGCGCGGATGCCGTACTGCGCCTCCTCCAGATGCAGGGATTGCGTCAGCATCAGCGCCCCGGCCTTGCTGGCGCAATAAGCGCTCCACCCGTCAATCGCGCGGGTTGCAGCACCGGACGAGACCGTGATGACGGTGCCTCCGCCTTGGGCGCGCAGGGTGGGGATGACCGCCTTCATGCCGTGAAAGACGCCTTTCAGGTTGACATCCTGCGCGCGGCCCCAGTCGGCGGGGTCCGCATCGGCGATGCTGGCGATGGGATCGATAACACCTGCATTGTTCACCAGCACATCAATTCGGCCCCATTGCGCCAGAACGGTGGCCATGGCGGCCTGCACCGCCCCCCAATCGGCCACATCGCAGACCAGCGGCAGCAGGCGGTCGGTGGGCAGGGAGTCGGATGGTTGCCGGGTCAGCGCCGCCACCCGCGCACCTGCCGCCAGAAAGGCTCCGACCGCCGCAGCGCCGATGCCGCGCCCTGCGCCGGTGATGATGACAACCTTGTCTTGCATTGCCTGTCCCTTTTCTTGCGCACGCGATCACTTCCTTAGTGCCATAACGCCATTTGGGGTGTTAGGCCCTTGACCCATCCGCCCGACCGACGGATGCTGTCGTCTAAGTATTCCGCTCGAAAGGTCATCCCAATGGGTATTTGTACGCTGCGCGCTTCGACCGCGCTTGCTGCGCTTTTTTTGTCCACTCCGGCATTTGCTGTCACCCCGTCAGAGGTGTGGCAGTCCTGGCAAGATATGGCTGCCAGTTATGGCCAGACCCTGACCAGCGCCAGCGTCGATGACACGGGCGCCAGCGTCACGGTCACCGGAGTGACCGTGTCGACGGAACAGGATGGCGTGAAAAGCGAAATGACCATGTCGGAGTTGATTTTTACCGACAACGGCGACGGCACGGTGGATGTTTCGATGCCTGCCGAGATTCCGCTGACCGTAACCACGCCACCGGCGGAGGGTGAAACCTCGCCGACGACGGTCACCATTAGCATCCTGCAAAGCGATCTGCTGATGACCGCGAGTGGAGAGGCGGGCGCCGTGGACTATGAATTCGCCGCTGCTGAAACCGTGGTGAAACTGGACCGGATCGAAGGCGTTCAGGTCGATGCTATTGACATGGTGGCCGAGGCGAAGCTGACCAATGTGGCGGGTGCTTATAAGGTGGATGGCACGGGCGATGCCACCACACTCAGCTATGAGGCTGGCGCTGATGGCTTGAACATGACGGTGGCGTTCAAGGACCTTGATCCGTCGCCCGCGCCGGATGGCACGACGACCGGCCCGTCGAATGTGAATATTGCCATCAGCATGGCTGACTTGGGCATGATGGGCGAAGGTGCGCCCTTGACCGGGGCGATGATGGAAAACATGTCGCAGGCGTTGGCAAGTGGCGTGTCTTCTGTGGCAGCGGTCAGCGCTGGGGCCACTACAATGATCTTTGATGTGACCGAGGCCGGCAAGGCCACCTATCTGGAAATGACAGGGGCTTCGACCGGGTTTAGCTTCGGTTTGGGCGCGGATGGCTTTGGCTATGGTGCCGACGCCAAAGATGTGAAGATGATGGTAAAGGGCGGTGACATCCCCTTCCCACAGATTGACGTCGCCTATTCCGAAGCCGCGTTTGATCTGCAAATGCCGGTTGTGAAGGGCGAGGCACCGCAGGACTTTGCCTTGCTGACGAAACTGGTGGATTTCACCATATCCGATGAGATTTGGGCAATGTTTGATCCGACTGGGCAATTGCCGCGCGATCCAGCAACGGTGATCATTGACACCAAGGGCACCGCCACTGTCACGGGCGACATCATGGACCCTGCCGCGATGGAGGCGATGCAGACCCCTCCGGCCGAGGTGAACACCATCGACATCACCGAATTGCGCGCCAAGGTTGCCGGGGCAGAACTGAGCGGGGCTGGTGCCTTTACGCTGGATAACACTGACTTGGTAACCTTCAGCGGCTTCCCCGCGCCGACCGGAAAACTTGACCTCAAGCTGACCGGGGGCAACGGCCTTTTGGACAAGTTGGTTGCGATGGGGTTGTTTAGCCAAGATGACGCGATGGGCTTTCGTATGATGCTCAGCATGTTTGCCAACACCGCGCCGGATAAGGATGAGATGACCTCGAGCTTGGAATTCAAGGACAAAGGCTTTTACGCCAACGGCCAGCGTCTGCAGTAATCCCGCGATGACAAGACAGGGGGGCGTCCGTGGCGACACGGATGCCCCTTTTGCTTGCCCCCGCTTGCAGCGGCGCTGTGGGCGGACTACCTCGGGGTTTGCAGCGCTGTGCGCAAGGACATCAGATGACCAATCAGCTTTCCGACCTGACCACCCGCCTTTTGGACGCCGCCCACCGCGCCGGGGCCGAAGCCGCCGATGCGCTGGCCGTGACCGGCAGTTCGGTGTCCATCGACCTGCGCGCCGGGCGATTGGAAACCGCAGAACGCGCCGAGGCGACAGAGGTTGGACTGCGCGTGCTGATCGGCGGGCGGCAGGCCTGTGTCTCGGCATCCGACCTGTCGCAGCGCACCTTTGACGCTTTGGCCGAACGGGCCGTGGCAATGGCACGCGAAGCCCCCGAAGACCCGACCGCCGGTCTGGCCGACCCCGCGCAACTGGCGCAAGGTTGGGATATCGCCGCCTATGAGATGTTTGATCCGACCGAAGAACCCTCGGCGGGTGCGCTTGAGGAGGACTGCCGCGCGATTGAATCCGCCGCCCTGTCGCGCGCGGGCATCCGTCAGGTCGAATCCTCGGCCGGGTATTCGCGGCGGGCGATGCATCTGGCGGCGAGCAACGGCTTCGCGGGCGGATATCAGCGCACCTCGCGCAGCCTGTCTGCCGTGGCCTTCAGCGGCGAAGGCACGGGGATGGAGCGGGATTGGGCCGGGGAATCCCGTGTGTTCCAGTCCGATCTTCCGGGCGCGACAGAGATGGGCATCCTTGCGGGCGATCGGGCGCTGGCCCGTCTGGGCGCGGTGAAGCCCGTGACCGGCACCTATCCGGTGCTGTTTGATGAACGTATCGCTGCCTCGTTGATTGGGCACCTGCTGGGGGCGGTCAACGGCATGGCGATTGCGCGCGGGGCAAGCTGGCTGCGCGAAGCGCTGGGCCAGCAGGTTTTGCCCAAGGGCTTGTCGGTGATTGAAGACCCGCACCGCCCGCGCATTCCGGGCAGCCGTCCTTTTGATGGTGAGGGGTTGCCGACCCAGCGCCGTGCGATTGTGGACGACGGCATCCTGACCGGCTGGACGCTGGACCTTGCCACCGGGCGCAAACTGGGCATGGCCTCCACCGCCAATGCCTCACGCGGGACATCCTCGCCGCCATCGCCGTCGACGTCCAACATCGACCTGACACAGGGGACGCGCACGCGCGAAGACCTCATCCGCGATATGGGGACAGGGCTCTTGGTCACCTCGATGATCGGATCGACGATCAACCCGACCACGGGCGATTACTCACGCGGTGCGGCCGGGTTCTGGGTCGAAGGTGGCGAAATCCGTTATCCGGTCAACGAATGCACCATCGCGGGCAATCTGCGCGACATGCTGCTGCGGATCGTCCCGGCCAATGACGCGCGGCCGCATTTGTCCACGCGGGTACCGTCGATCCTGGTCGACGGGCTGACCTTGGCGGGGGCCTAAAGCTTGGCGCGGACCTTCACGCCGCAAGATGACCTTGATCTCTTGATCGCGGCGGCGCGCATTGCTGGCCCCATTGCCCTGCGCTATTGGAAGCGCGACCCGCAGGTCTGGGACAAACCCGGCGACGAAGGCCCGGTGACCGAAGCCGATTACGCCGTGAACGACGCGCTTTCCGCCCATCTGCGCAGTGCGCGGCCGGGGTATGGCTGGCTGTCGGAAGAAAGTACCGATGATCCGGCGCGGCTGGATTGCGACCATGTGTTCATCCTTGACCCCATTGACGGCACCCGCGCCTTTATCGCCGGGGAGGACAGCTTTTCCCACTCACTCGCCGTGGCGCACGACGGTGTGGTGACGGCGGGGGTGGTGTTCCTGCCCGCGCTGGACCGGATGTTTGCCGCCACCTGCGACGGCCCCGCCACGCTGAACGCCATCCCGATCGCCTGCAGTCCGCGTGAGACGTTGGAGGGCGCCACTTTCCTGACGCCTGCCGTCAACCTCAAACCCGAGCTTTGGCCCGGAGGCGTGCCGCCGATCAGCCGCAGCTTCCGCCCCTCGGTCGCATACCGCCTTGCTCTTGTGGGGCAGGGGCGGTTTGACGGGATGCTGTCCTTCCGCAATGCTTGGGAATGGGACATCGCGGCGGGCAGCCTGATCGCCGAACGCGCCGGGGCAAAGGTGACCGACCGGCACGGCCACGCCATCCGCTACAACAGCCCCACCGCGCGCACCCAAGGGCTGATCGCCACCAATCCGGCTTTACACGCGGCGCTCATCACAAGACTCTGACCTGTCTCTCCTTCCCCGTTGCTCAAATTTCCTGGGGGTCGTCCATCGGATTCGCCATCGGTTCAAGAACCGATGGACGACGGGGCTAGCCCCCGGTTCCGTCCTGCCAGCCTCTCCCACGATACCTGTGAT
>JAIYDR010000079.1 GCA_027487395.1 Rhodobacter sp.
ACCCCGCCCCGATCAAGCCGCTTGCGCAGGTCAGCCCCATCCGATCCGACATGGCCCATCTTCAAATTCACCGCTTGATCGCAGGAATGATCCTGAGCCACCTGGGTCAGACGCGATGACAGCGTCATGGGCGAAAGGCCCGCGCCGGTCCGCGCCGCATTCAGCGCGGAAAGCCCTGGAGCGCCTGCCTCGGTGGTCTCAGCCGAGATGGGGCAGGCATGGGGTGGGCTGGACATATCGATCGGGCGGGAGGCCACTCCCAGACCATCGGGCACCGGCAGAGGCACCACGATGCAACCCGACAAAGACAGGCAGAGGCCCAGCGGCAAGGAAAGCAAGCGACCCATGAACGCACCTTTCAAACACAATCCAATCCGAGACTAAACCGCCGCGGGGCCAATGCCAACGGTTTGTCCAAGCGGTGACAGCACGCGGCCTCTTGCGGCGCGGGCATCCTCGACATCATGGGTCACCAGCACCACGGGCAGCCCCCTTGCGCGGGCTTGGGCAAAGACGAAGGCGCGGATTTGCGCGCGCAGACCTGCATCCAGCCGCGAGAACGGCTCATCCAAAAGCAGCGCCTTCGGCTCGGCCAAAAGCGTGCGCAGCAGGGCGACCCGGGCGCGTTGCCCGCCCGACAGGCTGGCCGGGTCCCGAGGTGCGAAACCAGAAAGCTCTGCCTGCTCGAGCGCGCGGTCCACGGCCAGGGCGCGATCCCGGACGGTGGGCGGCAAGGCAAAGGCCAGATTGCCCCCGACGGACAGATGCGGAAACAGAAGATCATCCTGAAACATCAGCCCGATCCGGCGCGCATGGGTGGGCAAGGCGGTGATATCCTTGCCCGCCAGCCAGATGCGCCCGCTTTGGCGAAATGGTGGGGCAAGCGTGCCGATCATCGCCGCCAGCGCTGTGGATTTGCCGCTGCCCGAGGGGCCCATGAGGGTCAGCACCTCGCCGGGCTGGACGGTGGCGTCGAGTTGCACCACAGCCTCGCCCTGCAATGTGACTCGCAGCGCGTGCAAGACCAATGACGCCGTCATGCCAGCATCCCCCGCCGATTGCGCCACACCAGCGCAGGCAGCGCCAGCGCCACCACAAATCCCAGTGCAGGCAGCAGCATTTGCAGCAGCCCATACGCCCCGATCAGCCGCCGATTTCCACCCGAGGCCAGCGCCACAGCGGCGGTCGTCACCGTCTCAACCCGCCCCGCGCCCGCGATCAGCGTCGGCAGATACTGCCCAATCGACACCGCCATCCCCACCGCCGCCGCCGTCAGCACCGGGGACAGGAGCATCGGTAGGCGCAAGCGCCAGAACACGCGGGACGGCGAGGCCCCCAAGGCTGCCGCCGCCGTGGCAATGCGGGTATCCCAAGCCCGGAATGGGGCCGAGAGCGACAAGAACACATAGGGCAGCACAAAGACCAGATGCAGCAGCGCGACCGAAAGCATCGTGCCGTCCAAACCCGCTTGCAAGGCCAACATCTGCACCCCCGGCAGAAAGGCCACCTGCGGCATGACCAAGGGCAAGTACAGCAGCCACAACGCCCCAGCGCCGGGATGCAGTGCAAAGCGATGCTCGGCCTGCAAACATCCCAGCACCAGCGCCAGTGCCGCAAAGGTGGACAGCATGGCGATGCCCAGCGTGACGCCGGCACTGTCGCGAAGGTCGGGCAGGGCACGGGACCATGTGGCGAATGTCAGATTCTGCGGCACGGCGTCCGGGAATTGCCATGGCCCTGCCACGGACCACAAGGCCAACCCCGCCAGCGCCGCCGCCATCGTCAGGGCCAGCGCAATGCCCATCGCGCGCGCCATCAGATCAGCGAAAGGGTCCAACCACAGCCCGCGCCTGCCCGTGACGGCCAAAAGCGTCAGGAACACGCGACACAGAATCTCTCCTGCCCGCCATACGATCAAGGCGCCGATCACCAAAGCGAGTTGCACCACCGCTCCGGCCGCCGCCAAGCCTTGCCCTTTCAAATCGGGCGCATTCATCCACAACACCACTTGCGCCGAAAGCGAGGGCGGCAGCGTCGGGCCAAGGATCAGCGCCGATTCCACCGCCGTCATGGAGTAGGTGAGCACCGCATAGACCGGAAGGCGCAGTTGCGGATAAAGCGCGGGCAAGACGGTCAGGGCAAAGCCGCGCAGCCGTCCATAGCCCAAGGTCCGGCACAGCATCATTCGCCGTGCGGCATCGGTCTGGGGCAGGGCGGACAAGATCATCAGCAAAAGAAACGGCACCTCCTTGACCACCAACCCAAGGATGAGCGCCACCCCTGCGGGATCATTCAGCGTCAAAAGGTCTGGCGGCACCTCCCACCCCGTGGCCCAAGGCGACAGGGCGCGCGCGATCCAACCCGAAGGCGCCAGAAGAAAGGCCAACCCCAAGGCCGCCGCCGCATGGGGCAGCGCCAGAACGGGCGCAAGCAGGCGTTGCACCCAAGCAAAGGCGGGCACGCCATAAAGTGCCGCCGTCAGCAGCAAGGCGATGGTCAGCGACAGCACGGTCGCCACAAAGCCCGTGACCAGAGACAGTCCCATCGCTGCTCGCAGCCCCGGCCACGCGGCCAAACGGTGAAACCCGCCGTCAAGGGCCGGGATCAGCGTCCCCATCAACCCTGCCAGCACCGGAACAGCCATGACCGCCACCGTCACGCGCGGTGTCTGTCGCAAAAGCCAGGCGGCTGGCGTCACTGCGCGACCCCGTAGCGCGTCCCCCAATCGGCGGCGATGCGGGTCATCCAGCTTGCGTGCGGCTCCAAAAGCGCAGGGCCAAGATCGGCGGGGGACAGCGTCGCGACGCCCAAGGCCAGCGCGTCAAACCGGGCGCGATCCTCGGGCGTCAAAGCGGCAAGGTTCAGCACGGTCTGAAAGCCGAGGATGGCGGGGTCTTGCGCCCGGGCCTGCACTTCGGGCGACAGGATCAGGTTCGCCACCACCTGCGCGCCTGCCCGCGCATTGGCGTTAAAGGGGATTGCGACGAAAGAGGCATTGCCGATGGTGCCACCGTCAAAGGTCACCGTCCGCACCGTCTCGGGCAAGTTGCCTGCGGCAATCTCCGCACTCGCCCGACCGGGGTTGAAGGCAAAGGCGATGTCCACCTCGGCATCCGCCAAAAGCTGCCCCAAGGCCGGTTCGTTCTGCGGAAAGGCCTGCGCCGCGCGCCACAGATGCGGGTGCAGCGCGTCAAGATAGTCCCACAAGGGCGCGACCTGCGCGGCATAGGTGGCATCTTCGACCGGGGTTTGCAGGACGCTGGGATCGGCCATCACCCCGTATAGCACCTGCTTGAGGAAGGTCGTGCCCAGATAATCCGGCGGCTGCGGATAGGTGAAGCGCCCCGGATGGGCCGCCGCCCAGTCAGCCAGCGCCTTGACGCTGCGCGGAGGTGTGGCCACACGGGCCGCGTCATATTCAAACACCAACTGCGCCATCGCCCAGGGCGATTCAAACCCCTCGGTCAGCAGGGTGAAATCGGTCACCACTGCCGGTTTGCCCGCCACATCGACCAAAGGCCAGTTCGGCAGGCTTTCGGCAAAGGGGCCATGCAGCAAGCCTGCCGCCTTCATTGCCGCGAAATTCTCGCCGTTGATCCAGATCAGGTCCACCGCGCCGCCTGTGGTCTTGCCTGCGTCACGCTCGGCCAACACCTGCGCCACGGCATCGGCGGTCGAGGCGAGTTTCACATGCTCCAAGGTCACGCCGTATTGCGCCTGCGCCTGTTCGCCCACCCATGCGATGAAATCGTTGATCTTCGGGTCGCCCCCCCAAGCATGCCAATAGACGGTCTGGCCCCGTGCCTCGGCCAAGACCGCCTCCCACGCTGCGGCGGCAAAGGCCAAGCGGGGCAGGGTGACCCCAAGGGCGAAAAGGGCGGTCAATTGGCCAAAGCGGCGGCGGTCCATGGGAAATCTCCTGTCATGGGGGCGGCGAAGGCTTGCCGCGCCCGGTCTGGCGACGATAGCTAGCACGAAGGCGGCGGCGCAACAGCGCTTTCCCGCCGGGATCAGGCCCATCAAGATCAGGAGGACGTGATATGCTCGACGGTATCGCGCGGCGGATGGTGCAGCCTGGGCTGGACCGGCTTGCGGGATGGCTGGCGCGGCGCATGACGGCGGATCAGGTGACGCTGGCCGGGGCGGGGTTTGGCCTGCTGGCCGGGGGATTGATCGCCCTTGGTGCGCCTTGGGTCGCGCTGGTGGCGCTTTTGGCCAGCCGGATGGCCGATGGTCTGGACGGGGCCGTGGCGCGCATCCGGGGCAAGACGGAGTTCGGCGGCATCTTGGACATCGCCTGCGATTTCGTCTTTTACGCCGCGATTCCCTTGGGCTTTGTGCTGGCCGATCCCGCAGGCAATGGCGTGGCGGGGGCGGCACTCCTCGCGGCCTTTTACATCAACGCCGCGACTTTTCTGGGCTATGCGATCCTTGCCGAAAAGCGCGGGATGCAGACGCAGGCGCGGGGGGAAAAGTCGCTTTACTTCACTGCAGGGCTGATGGAGGGCACCGAGACGATCGGGTTTTTCGTCCTGATGTGTCTTTGGCCAGCGGGGTTTTCCGTCTTGGCATGGGTCTTTGCGGCGCTGTGCGTGATCACGGCGGGTGCGCGTTTGCGACTGGCGGCGCGGGTGTTCCGGTAGAGGCAAATTTCTTCGAAGGAAATTGGTCCGCCAAAACGCAAAAGGGCGGACCCTGCGGCCCGCCCTGTGCTGCTTGCGACCGAGGGCCTTAGCCAGCGGTGGCGGGTTCTTTCTTCTTGGCCTCAGTATAGACCAGAATGGGCTTGGCGCCGCTGTGGACAGCCTCATCCTTGACCACGACCTCTTCGACGCCGTCCATGCCCGGCAGTTCGAACATGGTGTCGAGAAGGATATCTTCCATGATCGACCGCAAGCCGCGTGCGCCGGTTTTGCGCTTGATGGCGCGCTTGGCGATGGCGGAGAGCGCATCGGTGGTGAAGGAAAGCTTCACGCCCTCAATCTCAAACAAGCGCTGGTATTGCTTGACCAAGGCGTTCTTCGGCTCCGTCAGGATGGTGATCAGCGCGCCTTCGTCCAAATCCTGCAAGGTCGCGATGACCGGCAGACGGCCCACGAATTCCGGGATCAGGCCGAACTTCAGCAGGTCTTCGGGTTCCAACTCCTTGAAGAGTTCCCCCGCGCCGCGCGATTCCGGGTCTTTCACCTCGGCCCCGAAGCCGATGGCTGACCCTTTGTTGCGCTGTGCGATGATCTTTTCCAAACCGGCAAACGCGCCGCCACAGATGAACAAGATGTTCGTGGTGTCCACTTGCAGGAATTCCTGCTGCGGATGCTTGCGCCCGCCCTGCGGCGGAACGCTTGCAACAGTGCCTTCCATGATCTTGAGCAGCGCTTGCTGCACGCCTTCGCCCGAGACGTCACGCGTGATTGACGGGTTGTCGGACTTGCGGGTGATCTTGTCGACCTCGTCGATATAGACGATCCCGCGTTGCGCGCGTTCGACGTTGTATTCCGAGGCCTGCAACAGTTTGAGGATGATGTTTTCCACATCTTCCCCGACATAGCCGGCTTCCGTCAGCGTGGTCGCATCGGCCATGGTGAAGGGCACATCCAAGATCCGCGCCAGCGTTTGCGCCAGCAAGGTCTTGCCGCAGCCGGTGGGGCCAATCAGCAGGATGTTGGATTTGGACAGTTCAATGTCGGTCTTGGAAGAATGATTCAACCGCTTGTAGTGGTTATGCACCGCCACCGACAGCACGCGCTTGGCGTGAACCTGACCAATGACATAATCATCCAGCACCTTGCAGATGTCGCGCGGTGTCGGCACGCCATCCGAGGATTTCAGCCCAGTGGACTTTGTCTCCTCGCGGATGATGTCCATGCAGAGTTCGACACATTCATCGCAGATGAACACTGTCGGCCCGGCGATCAGCTTACGCACCTCGTGCTGGCTCTTGCCGCAGAACGAGCAGTAGAGGGTGTTCTTGCTGTCACTGCCAGAATTGTTCGCCATCGTCATCCTCTGCCGTGCGCGGCCTTGAAAGGCCGCTCTTGGGGAAAAGTCTAGGCCAGACCTTCGGCCCCCACAATGCCAAATCGGCCCGGTAAAACCCTTCGGCGGATCATCCCGCCAAAGGGCACATCGCATCACTTCGTGGTGTCATCCACCTTGCCGCGGGCGGCCACGATCTCATCAATCAGACCCCAAGCCTTGGCATCTTCGGCCGACATGAAGTTGTCACGCTCCAGCGCCGCTTCCACGGTGGCGTAGTCATTGCCGGTGTGGTGGACGTAGATTTCATTCAACCGACGCTTCAGCTTTTCGGTTTCCCGCGCGTGGATCATGATGTCGGTCGCTTGACCCTGATACCCGCCCGAGGGCTGGTGCACCATGACGCGGGAATTCGGGAGCGAGAAGCGCATCCCCTTTTGGCCAGCGGTCAACAAAAGCGAGCCCATCGAGGCCGCTTGCCCGATCACAAGGGTCGAGACCTTGGGTTTGATGTATTGCATCGTGTCATAGATCGACAGACCCGAGGTCACGACACCACCGGGGCTGTTGATATACATGCTGATTTCCTTGGAGGGATTTTCGGCCTCAAGGAACAAAAGCTGCGCGCAGATCAGTGACGACATGCCGTCATGCACCGGGCCGGACAGGAAAATGATCCGCTCCTTCAGCATGCGCGAGAAGATGTCATAGGCGCGCTCACCCCGGCTGGTCTGTTCGACGACCATCGGGACGAGGGTGTTCATATAGTGCTCGACGGGATCGCGCATCGGTGCTGCCTCTTCATCCATCCAATAGGAATAACGCCATGTTCTTGTCAGAGTCTTAGTAGGGGCGTGCGGGGGCTGCAAGGGCAGGGCCGCGAAATGCCTGTGCACGGGCAGCGGGCTGTGGTGCGGCGCTTGGCCGCTTGCCCCAAGGCGGGGGCGCACTAGCTGAGCCAAGTCTTTGGAATGATAGGGGAACGCCGCGATGGACCAAACCCACCTGCCGCTGCCACCGGTGTTTGACGCCCCGCCCACACGCGCCGCAGGTTTGGCGCGGCTTGCCAAATTTTTACCCCGTGCAGGCGTGACTTACGCCGCACGACGCAACGAGGACCTGCCCGCACATCCCTATGTCTCGGGGCTCTCACCCTATATTCGGCACCGTTTGGTGACGGAGGCCGAGGTGATCGCCGCCGTGCGCATCCAGCATCCGGCGGGGGCGGATAAGTTCTTGGCCGAGGTGTGGTGGCGCACCTATTGGAAGGGCTGGCTGGAATTGCGCCCGCAGGTCTGGGCCGATTATGCAAGCGGCGTGATGGCGGCGCAGAACCGTTTGGCCGTTGAGGGCGGATTGCGTCAAGTCTGGCAAGAGGCTTGCGCCGGCGCCACCGGGATTGACGGTTTTGACCATTGGGCGCGGGAGTTGGTGCAGACGGGTTATCTGCACAATCACGCGCGGATGTGGTTCGCCTCGATCTGGATTTTCACGCTGCGGCTGCCGTGGGAGTTGGGGGCGGATTTCTTTTTGCGCCATTTGCTGGATGGCGATGCGGCGTCCAACACCCTGTCGTGGCGTTGGGTGGCGGGGCTGCATACGGCAGGCAAGACCTATCTCGCGACGGCGGACAACATCGCCAAGAACACCGGCGGGCGGTTCCGGCCTGTGGGTCTGGCGACGGTGGCAGAGGGATTGCGTTATGTCGCCCCGCCCACGCCGCGTGCGGCCCCTGTGGGTGAGGCGTGGGAGGCAGGGGTGCCGACGCTTTTGGTGCTGCATGAGGATGATCTGGACGGTTCATGGCTTCTCGCGCGGGGTTTGCGGCCGGTGGCGGTCGCGGGGATGACGGCCACGGCGGGACGCGCGCCGGGGGTGGTGGCGTCGGGCGTGCATGGCTTTGTGGCGGGGGCGATGGCCGATGCCTTGGCGCGGCAGGGCGGCGGTTTGGCCTTTGATCGCGAAGGCTTGGTTGCTTTGGCCGATCACGCGGCGGGGTTGGGGGTGGCGCAAGTGGTGGCCCCCTATGCGCCGGTGGGCCCGGTTGCCAGCACGCTGCGCAAACTGAGGCCGATGCTGGCAGAGCGGGGAATCGCCTTAGTGCAAGCGCTGAGGGATCATGACCGGGAGGCATGGCCCCACGCGACGCATGGGTTCTTTCGGTTCCGCGAAGCGGTGATGTGAAGGGGAAGGGTGAGGACCGCCGCTGAAACGTCCTGTGGACGTTTCTGACGGTCCGATTGCGGCTGAGGCAACGAAGCCGCAAGGGGGGTGAGCAGTCCTGAAGCGTGGGGCGCGTCTTCGCGCCCGCCAAGGGGCGGGCGGGCGCGGCCCGTGCTGGGGCAGCACGGGCGGGATGATCCAAACGTCGCGATACGCGCGGGTCACTTGCCCCGCGCGACTGCCAGCGGGAATGTCCACTGGAGATTCCCGTGTCGGTCCTCTCTCCCCACGCCCAAGTGACCCTCTGCCCACTGGACCTCTGCCGCTCTTTCCGCCATATGAATGGCAATGATGTTCGGAGGCAGGCTATGGATTTCCTCAAGCGGCTCGTCACCTGGTGGAATGGCCAGACGCTCGGCACGCAGCTTTACACCGCGCGCAAGGGCGTGAAGGTGGGCGAGGATGCACAGGGCAACCTCTATTACGAAACCCGCGACAAAAAGCGCCGCTGGGTGATCTTCAATGGCGAATCTGAGGCCAGCCGCGTGGCCCCCGATTGGCATGGTTGGCTGCACCACACCTGGGACGAACCGCCGACCAAGGCGCCGCTGGTCCATAAGGCCTGGGAAAAGCCGCATCAGGAAAACCTGACCGGCACGGTGGCGGCCTATGCTCCCGCCGGATCGCTGCGGCGCGGCGAACCTGTCGCCCGCCGCGACTATGAGGCATGGCAGCCCGAGTGATGGCCGGTCAACGCGCAGAGGTTTTGACAGGTGCGGCGGTCATTTTGGCGGCCATTGGCTTTGTCGTCTACGCAGGCCAGATCACCGGACGCGGCACCGGCAACGTGGGCAGCTATGACCTCAAGGCCTCGTTTCGGTCAGTTGAAGGCGTGAAGGTCGGCACCGATGTGCGGCTGGCCGGTGTCAAGGTCGGTACTGTGACGGCGCTGACGCTGAACCCGCAGACCTTTTTCGCCGATGCCACGCTGACCGTGCAGGACCAGATTGCACTTCCCGACGATTCGGCGGCCTTGGTGTCGTCCGAAGGGCTGCTCGGCGGCAACTTCGTTGAACTCGTTCCCGGCGGGTCCGTGGACAATCTGACGGCAGGGGCGGAGATTCTGGACACCCAAGGCGCGGTTTCGATCATCTCCTTGATGATGAAATTCGCGGGCGGCGGGTCGGACAGCACGCCGTGAAGGGTGCGCTTGCCCTGACGCTGGTGCTTTTGGCCACCCCGGCAGCAGCGCAGCAGTTCAGCGATGCTGAGTCAGGCATTCTGCGCTGGCTGGACAAATTGACCGGCGAGACTGCGGATATCGAGCTTTTGCGCGGGCAAGAGGCCGTGTCGGGCCGCCTGACCATCCGGCTGGACGCCTGCCGCTACCCCAGCGACAACCCCACCTCGGACGCTGAAGCCCATTTGACCATCTCTGAGGCCGGGATTGTCGCGCCGGTGTTTGATGGCTGGATGATTGCATCCTCTCCCGGACTGTCGGCGCTGGATCATCCGCGCTATGATGTCTGGGTGCTGCGCTGCGTCACGCCAGAACCGCCGCCTCAGGCCGAGGTTGCGCCCGATCCCAACGCCGATCCCGCCACTTCGCCGGATGACGGGCAGTAACCTGCGGGGTCAAAAGCTGCGGTCTGTGCCAAGGCGGCTTTCAATCGGCGGTGATAGTCGGCGCGCGGGATTTCCAGACCGCCCAAGGTCGCCAGATGCGGCGTCAGGAACTGCGTGTCAAAAAGCGTGAACCCGCCTGCCCGCAGCCGATGCACCGCATAGGCCAGCGCGACCTTGGACGCATCGGTGCGGCGCGAAAACATCGATTCGCCAAAGAAGGCGGCACCGAGGGTTACACCATAAACCCCGCCGATCAGTGCCTCGCCCTCCCAAAGCTCCAGACTATGGGCAAAGCCTGCGCGATGCAGCGCCATGTAAAGCGCGTAGATTTCCGCGTTGATCCATGTCTCTGCCCGATCCCCGCAGCCTTGCACCACGCCTGCAAAATCGGTGTTGACCCGCACCTGCCAGCCAGAGCGCAAAATCCGCCGCCTGAGGCTGCGCGAGATATGGAAGCCATCCAGCGGCAAAATCCCCCGACGGCGCGGATCGACCCAATGGATGGACGGATCATCCCGGCTTTCGGCCATCGGGAAAATCCCCATCGCATAGCCGCGCAGCAGGATTTCCGGGGTGATGGTGGGCAGGGGCCTGTCGTCCTTCATGCGGGCAGGCTTTCCAGCGCAGGGAAGGCGGCCATGAGCGCCGCTTCGGCCTCGGCCACCGCACGCCGGGGCAAGGGATCGCCGACAAGGTAAATCGGCACAGCGGGCAGGGGCGGCAAGGGCGATGTCGCAGGGGGTATCCCCGGCGGGGCGGTGCCTTCGGCCACGCAAGTGACCGCCACCCCGGCGCGCACGGCGGCAAAGATCGCGGCGGGACTGCGGCTTTGCACGGCGATGCGCCAGGGCAGGCCCGCGGCTTCGAGGGCCGCAATCATCGCGCGGCGAAAGACGCAGCCTTCGGGATAGGCGGCGAGGCGGATGTCAGCCGCAACCTCACCCACCCAGCGCAGCGGCAGATGCGCCGCCGCCCGTGCCCGCGCCGGACGGGCGGCCAATGTCACAAGCGCAAGGTCCAACTCCTGTCGTTGCACGGCGGCCATCAGATGGGCCGACAGATCGCACGTCACCTCAACCTCGATCCGGTCCAAGGCCGGACCCAGCCGCGTCAACAGACCCGCCAGCCAGCCGGTGGCGTAATCATCCGGCAGGCCGATCCGCACGCGATCCCGCACGGGGCGGCTGCGGGTGGCCGACATCATCTCATCATAGGCCGATAGCACCGACAGCGCGCGGGCGTAAAGCTCTGCCCCCCGCGCAGTCGGGTCCAAACCGCCGGGATGGCGGATGAACAGAGGCGCGCCGATCTCGGTCTCCAAGAGTTTCAGGCGCATCGACAGCGCCGCCGGGGTGCAGGCCAGCCGATCCGAGGCGCGGGCGAGACTGCCGCTTTCATGGATTTGCACAAAGGACCGCAACAGCCGCAGGTCGATATCCACGCTGCCCCCCTTCAGGCATCACTTGGCGTTAAGCCCACCTTAACGACCATTTGCTGGACAGGCCATACCATGCGCCGCAGGCTCTGCCCCAAGCGAATAAGGAGGAGACGGCGATGCGTGTGGGATTTATCGGGCTGGGGATGATGGGCAAGAACGCTGCCGCCAACCTGCGGCGCAAGGGCTTTGCTCTGACGGTCCATGACCTGCGGGGCGCGATCACCCGCCTGACCGCAGCTATGGAGCGGGAATTCGACGCACTGAACA
>JAIYDR010000258.1 GCA_027487395.1 Rhodobacter sp.
GTCGGCGGCGAGGGCGTCAATGAGCTGGAAACCATCGCCGATCTTCTGGATCGTCAGGGCTATGGTCCCGACCGCATCGTGATCGATCCCGGCGTCGTGCGTGGCCTTGGCTATTACACCGGCCCGGTGTTCGAGGCGGAATTGACCTTTGAAATCCTGGATGAAAAGGGGCGCAAGCGTCAATTCGGCTCTGTCGCCGGGGGGGGGCGCTATGACGATCTGGTCAAGCGCTTTACCGGACAGTCGGTGCCTGCGACGGGGGTGTCCATCGGCGTGGATCGTCTGCTGGCCGCCTTGCGGGCCAAGGGGCGTGTCGGTGGCGATGCGGCGGGGCCGGTGGTCGTCACGGTGATGGACCGTGACCGCATGGCCGATTACATGGGCATGGTGTCGGAGTTGCGCAACGCCGGGGTGCGGGCGGAAGTCTACCTCGGCAACCCCAAGAACTTTGGCAACCAGTTGAAATATGCCGACAAACGCGCCTCGCCCATCGCCGTGATCCAAGGCGGGAACGAGGCCGAAAAGGGCGTTGTGATCCTGAAGGATTTGGTGCTGGGCGCGCAGATCGCGCAGAACGCCACGCTGGAGGAATGGAAAGACCGTCCCGCACAGCTTGAAGTGCCGCGTGCCGCGTTGGTGGCGGCGGTGCGGAAGATGCTGGGGAGATGAGCGAGGCAGCGACGCAGTCGCGCGCGACCCGTGGCGCGCGCGTGTCGGACCCTGTGGGGTTTTCCCGCCCGTGCGCCCAGAGCACGGGCCGCGCCCGCCCGCCCGCCGAGTCAGACGGGGGCGGGCGCGTAAACGCCCCCGCCCGGTCGTGCGCGCCCCGTGCCCTTAGCGTCAGGACGGCGGACACCCCCTTGTGGCTTCGTTGCCTCAGCCACAATCGGACCGTCGGAAACGTCCACTGGACGTTTCCGCGCCGGTCCTCTGGTCCCTTGACGCCGCACGCGTCGCGTGCCGCGCGCTTTGGTGTGGGACAGTTACGATGACCACCAAATCCGCCATCCGCGCCCAAGCCGAAACCCTCTTCGCTGCTTTCCGCGCCGCAGGGGCGGTGCCAGTGGATGCCGATATCCTGCTGCCCGCTGAAACCCTGCTCGACCTTTACGGCGAAGATATCCGCGCCCGTGCCTATGTCACCTCTGACCCCCTGCGTGGTGAGATGATGCTGCGCCCGGATTTCACTGTACCGGTGGTGCAGGCACATATGGCGCATGGCGCGGATCCGGCGCGCTATTGCTACATGGGTGAGGTGTTTCGCAAACAGGATCACCTCGGTCCGCGCGCCAGTGAATATCTGCAAGTGGGGTTTGAGGTCTTTGATCGCGCCGCCCCTGAACTGGCGGATGCGCAGGTGTTTGCCCTGTTTGCACGACTTCTCAGCGACCTGACCCTGCGCCCCGCGACGGGTGACATCGGCATCCTAATGGCCGCCGTGCGCGGGCTGTCCACCACAGACCGGCGCAAAGCCGCCCTTTTGCGCCATATCTGGCGGCCAAAGCGGTTTCGCGCCTTGCTTGACCGGTTCGCCGGTCGTGCGCCGATGCCAGAGGCGCGGATCACCCTTCTGGACCGTCTGGCGCAGGACACGCCAGAGGCGCTGATCGCTGCCGCAGGCACCTTTACCGGCCTGCGTGCGCCCGAGGAAATCGCCGCCCGCGCCGCCGCGTTGATCGAAGATTCAGCGACAGCGCCGATCGCAGCACCCGAAGCCGCGCTGCTCTATGATCTGCTGTCGCTGGAAGCCCCGGCGCAGGCGGCGCTGACCCATTTGCGCGGCATCACCCCGCTTTTGCCCGCCATTGCCCCGGCGGTGGAGCGTTTCGCCACCCGCCTCGAGGCGCTTAATGCCAATGGTATCGATACCATGACGTTGCCATTCCAAGCCAGCCACGGGCGCACCAGTCTTGAGTATTACGACGGTTTCGTCTTTAGCTTCCATGCCGCCGATCCCACCCTGCCCCCGGTCGCCAGCGGCGGGCGCTATGACGCTCTGACAGCCGTGCTGGGTCAGGGACGGTCCATCCCGGCTGTCGGGGGCGTGATCCGCCCCGGCCTTGTCACCGCGCTAAGGGGGGGCTGAGATGCTGAAAATCGGGGTGCCGTCGAAAGGCCGCTTGCAGGAACTGACCTTCCAATGGTTCGGCAATCATGGCGTCACCATGCGCCAGACCGGCAATGACCGCGAATACTCGGGCGCGGTGGATGGGATCGACGGCGTCGAACTGGTGTTGCTCTCGGCGGGCGAAATCCCGCGCGAGCTTTCGGCAGGCCGCATCCATCTGGGCGTGACGGGGACGGACCTGATCCGCGACAAACTGGCGGATTGGGACCGGCAGGTGACCTCCCTCGCGCCCTTGGGCTTTGGCCATGCTGATCTGATCATCGCCGTGCCTGCGGTGTGGATTGATGTCGATACCGTCGATGATCTGGACGCCGCCGCCAGTGCGTTTCGGGCGGCGCATGGGTTCCGGCTGCGGATTGCCACGAAATACCACCGACTGGTACGGGACTTTCTGACGGCGCAGGGTGTGGCGGATTATCAACTGGTGGACAGCCAAGGCGCGACCGAAGGCACCATCCGCAACCTGACAGCGGAAGCTGTGGCCGACATTACCTCAAGCGGAGAGACGCTACGGGCGAACCACCTGAAAATCCTGTCCGACGCGCTGATCCTGCAAAGTCAGGCGGAACTGTTCCTGTCGCGTCAGGCCGATTGGGACGCAGCCACCCGCTCGACGTTGACGGACCTACTTAGGCGCCTGTCTCTGCCGGTGCCTGCGCTTTAGGCTTGCGGCTGACCATCGCCACCCCCGCCCCGGCGAGCGCCATCCCGGCCCAAGCGAGGGGTGGCATCGCCTCTCCTAACAAGGGCCACGCGAACAGCGCGGAAAAGGCAGGGACGAGGTAGAACAGCGCTGACACGCGGCTGACCTCCCCCGCGCGGATCATGGCCAACAGCAGCGACATTGCCAGCAACGAATTGCCGATGACCAGATAGGCCAGCACGGCAATAAACTCGCCGTTCCACGCCATGTGCATATCCTCGGTCAGCCACGCGATGGGCAGGGTAAAGGCCGCGCCCACGGCATATTGGATCATGTTTGACGTCACGGGGTGATGGCTGACGCCGAAGCGTTTCTCGTACAGCGTGCCGGCGGTGATGCCGAACAGCGCGCCCACGGTCAGCAGAACGCCAAAGGGGTTCTCCGCCTGCACCTGCGCGCGGGACAAGATCACCACCACCGCCCCTGCCAAGCCCAAGCCAAGACCCACCCACGCCATCCGGCTGACGCTTTCGCCGACAAAACGCGGGGCAACCAAGGCGACAAGGATCGGTTGCAGGCAGACCACAATCGCCACCCCAGCCGCCGACACACCGGATTTAAAGGCGATATAGCACAGTCCGAAATAGGCTACCTGGATCAGGAACCCCACCACGGCGATGTCCAGCCAGCCGCGCCACGTCTTGGGCACCGGGGGCCGCAGGATCAATGCAAACGGGGCCAGGACCACCAAGACCAGCACATAGCGCAACGCCAAAAGCGTAATGGGGGCAGCATGTTGCAAGCCCAGTTTCGCCACGCCAAACCCCGCCGACCAAAGCAGCAAAAACACGGCAGGCGCGGCGGCAAGCCAAAGGGGGCGTGTTGCGGTCATGGCGTGACCCTGACCGCAAAGACCGCAAAGGCAAAGCCCCCAACAGCGACTGGCCTGCGGGAAAGCAAAGGGCTGGATCTATCGGGCGTCAGACCACCACCCGCTCTCCCAATTCCACAACGCGATCGCGGGGGAGGTGGAAGTAATCCGAAGGGTCGGCTGAAAAGCGCGACAGTACGGCATAGAGATTGTCCAGCATCCGCTCCATCCCGATTGGACCGGTCACCACCGGGCGGCGGCGACCAAGGAAGAAGCTAGAGGTCATGACGTTGAACTCGAGCCCTGCCTTGCGGGCATCGCCCATGGCACGCGACACGTTGGGGGTTTCCATAAAGCCAAACCGCAGGGTGAGCCGGGCAAAACGGTCGTTCAACACCTCATAGCTCGCGCGCTCGTCCCGCGCAGCGACGGGAACGCGCAGGGTCTCGACCGTCAGGATGACATTCTGTTCGTGCAGCACCCGGTTGTGTTTGAGGTTGTGCAACAAGGCAGTGGGAACGACCGACAAGTCAGGCGTCAGGAAAAACGCCGTGCCGGGGATCATATGCACCGAACTATGCGCCATAGACCGGGCAAAGCCGTCCAGCCCGATCAACTGCTTGTGGCTTTTTGCCAGAACGCTTTGCGTGCCCCGCCACCAAGCCCACATTGCCGTGCCCAGCGTCAATGCCAAGAGCAGAGGCACATAGCCACCATCCATCACCTTAGCCAGATTGGCGGCAAGGAAGGCCAGTTCGATCAGCATCAATGGCGATGCCAATACAAGGCCCATGGGGACGGACACAATTCCGGCTCGAGTGACATAGATCACCGCAAGGATCGTGGTGATCACCATCGTCCCGGTCACAGCGATGCCGTAAGCGGCGGCCAGAGCCTCAGAACTTTCAAAGGCCACCACCAGCCAAAGCACACCAAAGAGCAAGATCCAGTTCACGCTTCCGATATAGATCTGCCCACTCTGCCCGGGCGAGGTATGGCGGATCGTCATGCGCGGCAAAAGACCCAATTGCATTGCGGCGCGCGTCATCGAATAGGCTCCGGAAATCACCGCTTGCGCTGCAATCACCGTGGCGACGGTGGCAAGGATCACCAGTGCGGGCAGTGCACTCGGCGGGCAAAGCCGGTAGAAGGGATTATCCAGCGCCGAAGGATCGGCCAAAACCAGCGCGCCCTGCCCCAGATAGTTCAGCACCAGCGACGGAAAGATAAGGGCAAACCACGCAAGGATAATCGGCTTGCGGCCAAAATGGCCAAGGTCGGCATAAAGCGCCTCGGCCCCCGTCACCGCAAGAAACACCGCGCCCAAGACGACAAAGGCAATCGCCTGATGCGAGATCAGAAACGACATACCCCAGACCGGGTTGAACGCCGCAAGGATATCAGGCTGCTGGATGACCTGCGCCAGACCCAGACCGGCCATGACCAAAAACCACAGCACAGTGATTGGGCCAAAGGCCACCGCCATGGCCGATGTGCCCTGACGTTGCACCAAAAAGAGCGCCATCAGGATCACCAGCGTCAGCGGAACCACCCATTCCTCCATGCTGGGGAGCACCAGTTTGGTGCCCTCGATGGCCGACAGCACCGAAATGGCGGGTGTAATGATCGCATCCCCATAGAATAAGGCTGCGCCGATGATAGCCAGTGACAAGACCGGGATCGAGCGCCGCCCAATGGCCAGACGTGCGAGTGTGTAAAGCGCCAGCACCCCGCCTTCGCCCCGATTGTCGGTGCGCAACAAGAACAGCACATATTTGATGGTGACGACGATGATCAGCGTCCAGATCAACAGCGACAAAATACCCAGAACATCCGCGCGCGTCACACCATCATGTGCGATGGGTCGCAACGCCTCGCGGAAGGCATAAAGCGGCGAGGTCCCGATGTCACCGTAAACCACACCAACCGCACCAACCGCCAGCGCCACAACGGATTGGCGCGCGGCAGGGTGCTCTCCTTCTTCAGGCTCATCGCGCAGATAATCCGCGATGTCGAGTTCGGCTTCATCCATCAACTCGGATGACTTGGAATCACGCGCTTTTGACGGGCTTTCGCCCGACTTGCTGTCTTTTGTCATGTTTAACCGGGGGGAAGGCCGTTACAAAGCCCCGCAGTGGGGAGTTTTGGTCGGGCTGTTTCAGATCGGGCAGACCTGCTGATCACTCCATGTCTGGCCTTGGCAGAGGCGACATCGAATAGAATACGCCTTGACCCGCGTGGCGGCAAGGCGATTCTGCATCGCGGCATCGACGCTGGCCTTACGAAATGTCCCACCGTCAATATTGGTAAGAGTAATCAGAGACTTCGCAAACATTGACCCCGCTGCGGGTCAGGTCCTGCCCGTCCTCGAACACAGCGCGGAAGTCAAAGACACAGTAGCCATAGGGGTTGTCAAAATTCAATGTCATCGCGGCACCGGCGGGAAGTGTGGACGACCCCATCACATCGTTGCCCCAGTTCTCGGCCCCTGAATTCGTCGAATAGAACCGATAAAGCGTGACGTCGGTGTTGTTGTGTATCCGCACCTGCCGATCCTGCGCCAGAGCAGGCAAGACATGGAGGGTGGTCAGGGCGAAGACGGTCAGGCTGGCGACAAGCGAACGGGTCATACTGGCCTCTCACAACAACGACTTGAACCATTAGGCCCCATGAGCATCCGTCACAGGTCGTCAAGTTTCAATAGATTTGCGCGGAAAAACTGCGCCCCTCGGAAAAGTCGCACGGCAACGGATCAGCCTGCAATCACCGTCCATGGCGTGGCAAAGCGCTGTTCTTCAAGGTTCGGCGTCGCCCCGATCCGGTCCACCACCGCAAAACGCCCCGGCGCATGAAGCGGCGTTAACACCCCGTGCCATGTGCCGCGATGCAGATTGATGCCTTGCGTGCCATCCGTCACAAAGGCGCGCGGCGTGGCCTCGGGACCATCAGCGACGATCACAAGGAACGGGTGTTCCGTCATGGGCAGAAAGGCCTGCGATCCATCGGGGTGGCGTTCGATCAGGTCAAACTCGTAAGGCAGGCTGCGCGGCACGGCATCAAAGATCGAAATCCCGGCGCGTCCTTCGGGGCCGAAATCCATGTCTGCCCGGTCATGGTGGCGGCGGCAAAGTCCCGCGTTGATCAGGCGGAAATCGCCTATCGCCTCAAGCACGTCGCCATAGGGGGCAAAGGCCGTAGCGGTCAGGGGTTCGGTTTGAAGGGTCCGCATGAAGGTGCCTTTGGCTGGCCGGAGAACCGGGGGGTTCTCATCCCTGGCCCCCCGTGGGATGGTTGATCCGAGAAAACAAGGCGCATGTCAGCGGATTGGGCCAAAGGCACCCGGTCCGCGCAGCTTGGCGTGGCGGTTCACATCTTTGTAAAGCAGATAGCGGAACCGCCCTGGCCCTGCGGCATAGCAGGCCTGCGGGCAATAGGCGCGCAGCCACATGAAATCTCCGGCCTCAACCTCGACCCAATCGGTGTTCAGCTTGTAGACGGCCTTGCCCTCCAGCACGAAAAGCCCATGCTCCATGACATGGGTTTCCTCAAACGGGATCACGCCGCCGGGTTGGAAGGTGACGATGTTGACGTGCATGTCGTGCCGCAGATCGGTGGGATCGACAAAGCGCGTGGTGGCCCAGACGCCATTGGTGTCGGGCATGGCAATGGGGGACAGGGTCTGTTCATTGGTCACGAAAGCCTCAGGCCGCGCGATGCCGGGGGCGGGTTCGTAAATCTTGCGCACCCAGTGAAACCGCGCAGGATCGCGCCCTTCGGCATGGAAGGTCCAATTTGATCCGGCGGGGATGTAGGCATAGCCCCCTGCCGCCAGATCATGGCCCTGCCCGTCGATGGTCAGCGTCGCCTCACCATGGGTGATGAACAGGACATGTTCGGCACCCTCCTCGGCATCTGGGGCGTCAGAGCCGCCACCGGGGGCCACCTCCATCACATATTGCGAGAAGGTTTCGGAAAACCCGCTCATCGGGCGGGCGATCAGCCAGAGCCGGGTTTTCTCCCATCCCGGCAGATAGCTGGTGACGATGTCGGAAAACACGCCCTTGGGCAGGAAGGCATAGCTGTTGGTGAACACCGCCCGTCCCGTCATCAGTTGCGTTTGCGGCGGCAGGCCCCCGCGCGGGGCGTAATACTCGGTCACGGCAGGATGTCCTTTAGCCGGAGTTCGGCGATGCGTTCCACCTGCCGGCAGGCGGTGGCGAATTCGGTTTCGGTGTCATTGGTGATGCGGGTCTGGAACGCGCGCAGGATGCTGTCCTTGCTGTTGTCGCGCACGGCGATGATGAAGGGGAAGCCGTGCTTGGCGACGTAATCGGTGTTCAACCGCTCAAAGGTCGCGCGTTCCTGATCGGTCAGCGCATCCAAAGCGGCGCTGGCCTGTTCGGCGGTGGATTCGGGCGTCAAGCGCTTGGCCGCCGCGAGCTTTCCGGCAAGGTCGGGGTGGGCGCGCAGCACCCCCAGCCGTTCGGCAGGGGCGGCGCTGCGAAACATGCGGGCGAGTGCATTGTGCAAGCCCACAGCAGAATCATGGGCGGGACCAAGCTCCAGCCCCCAAGCCCGTTCGGCGATCCATGCGGAATGTTCGAAGATGCCGCCAAAGCGTTCCACAAAACGCGCCTGCGTCATCTGGCTGGGCCGTTCGATGCGCCGGTGCGGATGCGCCCGCGCCCAATGGTCAGCAATGTCGATCCGGCGCGGGAACCAGACCCCCTCCTGCGCGGCGGCGTAGTCTAGGAACCGCTTCAGCCCGGCAAACTTGCCCGGACGCCCGATCAGCCGGTTGTGCAACCCGATCGAGAACATCTTCGCGCGCCCCGCCTGTCCTTCGGCATAAAGCGTGTCGAAACTGTCCTTGAGGTAGGAATAGAACTGCTCCCCCGTGATATATCCCGGTGCTGTGGCAAAGCGCATGTCATTGGCTTCCAGCGTGTAGGGGATCACCAACTGGTCATGGTCCCCAACCTCCATCCAGTACGGCAGGTCGTCGTCATAGGTGTCAGAAATCCATGCGAGGCGCTGAGTCTCGGCGGTCAGCCGCACCGTGTTCATCGAACAGCGGCCCGTGTACCAACCGCGCGGGGACTCCCCGACCACCTCCTCATGCAGGCGGAAGGATTCGGCGATCTGGCGGGCTTCTTCTTCCGCAGGCATGTCGCGGTGATCGACCCATTTCAGGCCGTGCGACGCAATCTCCCACCCCGCGTCCTTCATCGCGGCCACCTGTTCGGGGTTGCGGGCAAGGGCAGAGGTCACACCGTAGATGGTGACGGGAATCCCCATCTCGGTGAACAGGCGATGCAGCCGCCAGAACCCGGCCCGCGCGCCATAGTCATAGATCGACTCCATGTTCCAATGGCGCATCCCCGGCCAAGGGACAGCCCCGGCGATGTCAGACAGAAACGCTTCGGACTGCGCATCGCCGTGCAGCAGGTTGTTCTCGCCGCCTTCTTCGTAGTTCAGCACGACCGAGACGGCGATCTTTGCCCCACCCGGCCAAGCGGCGTCGGGCGCATTTGGCCCATGGCCCCGAAAATCGCGCGGATAGCGGTTCACTGCTTCGTTCCCTTGCCAGTTTCCCGCGCAGCTTAGGCCCGCATTGCGGCGGGGTTTATCAAAAAATGCCGATAGGTGATGTTCGCCATCGCAGGGCTGTCGCTTGCGCCCCGGTTCATGCCTATTCTGACGGAAAAGAGGAGGCTCCGATGGGAAAGCTGACGACACATGTGCTGGACACCGCGCGCGGCAAGCCTGCGGCGGGGGTGAAAATCTGGCTCTACCGGGTGACCGGCAATTCACACAAGAAGATCGCCGAAGTGGTCACCAATGACGATGGCCGCGTCGATGGCCCGATCCTTGAAGGGAAAGCCTTTACCGCGGGCGGCTATGAGCTGGTGTTTCATGCCGGGGAGTATCTGCGTGCCACGGGTCAGGCGGGGGAAGGGGAATTGTTCCTCGATCAAATCCCGATCCGTTTTGGCGTCGCGGATGCAGGGCAGCATTACCATGTGCCGCTGTTGATCTCTCCCTTTGCCTATTCCACCTATCGCGGCAGCTGACGCCTGCGCCCGCCCGCATTGACCGCGAGCCTGATCAGGCGGCGACGGTCGCCCTTGGCGGCGGCATCGACAAGGCCCCAGAGCAGGCCGACCGATTTCAGATGCGCGGTCAGGCCGGAATGGGTGTGGCCCGGAAAGATCAGGTGATCCACCCCTGCGCGCTGTGGAAAGTTCAGCGCGTGGATCGCGTCATCTTGCAGCCCGTGGCACAGGATCACCCACCCCTTGGGCAGGGGCGGCACGGGCCGCGTCTTTGGCGTGATGCGGTCTGTCCAGTCGCGCCAGCGGTTTTCCTGCGGGTCGTCGATGCGGTATTGCGGGCTGAAGGCCAGCGTTGCATCTGCGTTCAGGATATCCCCCGCCACCAATGCGGCAAAGGCCCCCATCGACTTGCCCAGCGTCACGATCCGGTTGATCGGTTGGCGCGCGCGCAGGGTGGCATTTGCTTGTTCCAGCGCCTCGGCAAAGCCCGGCGCATGGGTCCATGACCGTTCGGCATCGGTGACAAAGAGCGCAGGCCGCCCACCCGCCGTGGCGGAGCCTGCAAATTCAGGCGAGGGCGCGCGGCTGGCATCATGGCCGATGCTGGCAAAGGCGATGACCAGCGTCTCGGCGGGTCCGGGAAGGTGGTCCACCGCATAAGGGCCGATCTCGGCCAAGCGTTCAAAGGGTCTTACAGGCCCGGCGCTGTCCATCTGCCGCCCTCCTGCCTAAGGGTCCAGTCGGCATCGGCGCGAAAGGTCTTGTCAGGCTGGGCGCGGATATGGGTCAGGGTCACGGCGTTATCGCCTAGGTCCAGCATGCTAAAGGCGTTTCCATCGCTGCGGGTCCGGGTGGACACACAGGTGCCTGCCTGCACCGACAGCACCCCCGGTGCAAGACTTAGGGGCGCGGCATAGGTAAAATGCAGGTGGCCCGACAGGACAATCTCAACCCCCATCGCGGCAAAAGCGGCAGCCGCCTCTGGCGCACCCGCCAAGGCGCGGGGCTCACCGGGCGGGCCCTCAATCGGGTGGTGCATGGCGACGATGCGGCGACGGTCCGGGTCGGCATCAAAGGCACGGTGAAGGCGGTCAAGCTGGGCTTGGGTGATGCGACCGTCCTTCCACACAAGGGGATTGGCCGTGTTCACGCCCATGATGCGCGCGGTTCCGGCATCCACCATCGGCTCCAACTCCGGCAAGACGGTATGGTATCGATACCACGGACGGAACAGGCGCAGCGCAAAGTTGACAAGGGGCGTGTCGTGATTGCCGGGGATCGCCAACACCGGCGCGGGCAAAGCCGCGATGAACCGCGCAGCGGCGGCGAATTGTGCAGGGCGCGCGCGTTGGGTCAGATCGCCGGACAGCACCACGACATCCGGCTTTGCGCCCTGCACCCAATTGAAGAGGGGTTGTAGCAGGTCCGGGTCTTCCGTGCCGAAATGCGGGTCAGACAGGTGGATGAGACGCGTCAAGGCAGGGTCTTCTCCACCGGCTGGATGCCCGGAATGACAATCGACAGCGCATCGGGTTGAATCTCAAAACTCAAGGGCGACAGCATCCGCCGCTTTTCGCCATCAAAGGCCACATTCGGGCGGCGCTTGGCCGTGCGCACCTGCATCTGTCGGGTATAGAGCACCTCGACATCCTCACCGGGGATCACCCGGCCTACGGCCAAGTGGAGCGCCAGTTTCAGCAGGTGCCAGCGCGAGCCACCCAGCGCGATGAACACGGCGAAACGATCATCGGAGATCGCCTGCGCCCCGGTCAGACCAAAGCGCTGCAACTGGTAGGCCGATCTTGCGACAAAGATTAGGGGCGAGCGGAGATTGCGCGTCTCCCCTTCGATAGTAACGATAACACGACGCGGGGCCTGATAGCGCAACAACGTCAAAAGCACCGTCCAATAGGCCAGTAGGCGCGACCGGCCCCAGCGGGCATAGGCATCTTCGCGCGCTTGCAGGATGCGGGGGTAAATCCCAAGACTGGCGTTGTTCAGAAACAATTGGCCATTCACCGTGCCGACCGAAATGCGCCGAATCTGCCCAGTCAGAATTGCTTGCGCTGCGCCTTCAGGCTCTTCGGGAAGGCCAAGGCCACGGGCGAAGAAGTTGAAGGTGCCCAAGGGCAGCACACCCAGCGCAACCTGCGTCCCCAGCAGCGCATGGGCCACGCCTGTCACCGTGCCATCGCCCCCGGCGGCGACAATGGTGCCGAAGCCTTCGGCCACCAGACCACCCACCACCGCATCCAGATCATCGCCAACCTTCCATTGCCGCAGGCTGGCGCGCGGACCAAACACCGCCATCGCCCGCGCAATGGCGTCGCGGTCACGGCTGTTGCGTCCGGATTTCGGATTGGCCAGCACGCAGATGGCGGCGGGATCCATCATGCTGGGGCCGGTTCGGGCAGCTTCAGACCCGCCATCTGCACGGCCATATCAGCGCGGATGCGGGCCGTGATGTAATCGGTGAACAGCCGCACCTTGGGGTCTTTCAACCGCCGATGCTGCGACAGGGCGGAAAGTTGGGCGGGCAAGGGCGGCGTCGCCATCGCCACGGGCACCAAAGCGCCGGATTTCAGATGCTCGGCCACCTCGAACACGGGTTTGAGCACAATCCCGCGCCCGTCCAGCGCCCAGCCGGTCAGCACATCGCCGTCGTCGGTTTCAAACGGTCCGGTGATTTCAAACCGGCGGGGGCCTTCCGGGGTTTGCAGAGTCCATTGAAACTCTTTCGCGCCCGGGAAACGCAGGTTCAGGCAGTCGTGCCGATCCCCCACCAGTGCCGCCCCATCCGCCGGATTGCCGCGCCGCGCGATATAGGCGGGTGAGGCGCACAAAAGCCGCGTGCAATCGGCGATCAGGCGGACTTTCAGCGTCGAATCCTCAAGGATTCCAAGGTGGAACGACACATCCAGCCCTTCTGCGGTCACGTCAATCGACCGATCCGACAGGCGCAGGCGCAGGTCAATCTGGGGATAGAGGTCCTTGAACGCCGGGACATGCGGCGCAATGAACCGCCGCCCGATACCAAGGGGGGCTGCGATGAACAGCGACCCGCGCGGGTTCTGCGTGACATCCATCACCGCCGCCTCGGCCTCATCGATCGCATCCAGCACCTTGCGCGCGCCGTCATAGAAGATGCGGCCATTCTCGGTCGGTTGCAGACTGCGGGTCGTGCGGTTGAACAGGCGCACGCCCAAGTGTTTCTCAAGCTCTGAAATCCGCGCCGAAGCCACCGCGGGTGAGCAGCGCTGATCCCGCGCTGCCGCACTCATGCTGCCCAATTCATGGACACGCACGAACATTCTGAGGTTATTGACATAGGACATGCGCGCAAAGTCCGATCTTCTGGCCAGATTTGAAAGTGATCCGACATTTGAAGGATTAACAGGGGAATGCCCGGCGGTATAGCCTTTGCCGAAAAGGAAAAAGGAAACCGCGCAATGTATGACTGGGCAGTTTTGGGCGAATGGGTCGAACTCGCGGCGCGGTGGACGCATGTGATCACGGCCATCGCGTGGATCGGATCATCCTTCTATTTCATCGCGCTGGACCTTGGATTGCGCAAATCCCCCGACATGCCGCCGGGCGCTTACGGCGAGGAATGGCAGGTCCATGGCGGTGGGTTCTATCACATCCAGAAATATCTGGTCGCGCCTGAGCGTTTGCCCGAACACCTGATCTGGTTCAAATGGGAAAGCTATGCCACCTGGCTGTCGGGTTTTGCCATGCTGGTCTTGGTTTATTACCTCGGCTCAGACCTGTATCTGATCGACCCACAGGTGATGGACCTGACCACTTGGCAGGCCATCGCCATCTCGCTGGCGTCGCTGGCCTTCGGCTGGCTGGCCTATACCACGATCTGCCGGGCGTTCGTGAACGCCAACCAGACTCTGGTGATGGTGGCGCTGTTTGCCGTGCTGGTGGCGATGTCTTGGGGCTACACACAGGTCTTCTCGGGCCGCGCGGCGCTGATCCATCTCGGCGCGTTCACCGCGACGATCATGAGCGCGAATGTCTTCATGGTCATCATCCCGAACCAAAAGATCGTGGTGGCCGATCTGAAGGCAGGCCGCACGCCGGACCCGAAATACGGGCGCATCGCCAAGCAGCGCAGCACGCATAACAACTATCTGACGCTGCCGGTGGTGTTCTTGATGCTGTCAAACCATTACCCGCTGGTCTTTGCCACCGACTACAACTGGATCATCGCCAGCCTTGTCTTCCTGATGGGCGTCACGATCCGGCATTGGTTCAACACCCGTCACGCGAAAAAGGGCAATCCCCATTGGACGTGGGGGGTGACAGTGATCTTGTTCCTGATCATCGCATGGCTGTCCACCGCGCCGATGCGCCATGCGCCAGCGGCCGAGGATGCCACGCTTTCGCCTGCCGCGCTGGTCTATGCCGCCGCCCCCGGTTTTGAGGAGGTCGTCAGCATCGTACAAGGCCGCTGCTCCATGTGTCACGCCGCCGAGCCATCTTGGGAGGGGATGTATTGGCCGCCCAAAAACGTGGTCTTGGAAACCCCCGGTCAAATCGCCCACGAGGCGCGGCGGATTGCAATGCAGGCGGGCTATAGCCACGCGATGCCGCCGGGGAACCTGACCTATGTCGAACCCGCCGAACGCGCCGCCATCGTCGAGTGGTTCCGCGCAGCGGGCAAAGGCGGTATTGAAGGGTAAAGACCCAAGCAAAAGGGGCGCGGTTATCCGCGCCTTTTTGCAGTCATTGGCCAAACCTTAATGGCGGGACTCACTCGCACAGCAGGTTTCCATCCTCATCCACAGGGCATTCTGCAGCGGGTTCTTCGTAAGCAGGCTGTTCGTAAGCAGGTTCTTCATAGGCGGGTTCTTCATAGGCCTGCTCGTCATAGACCTGTTCTTCAGGAACGGGTTCTTCATAAGCCTGCTCTTCGTAGACCTGTTCTTCAGGAGCAGGCTCTTCATAGCCCTGCTCTTCGGAGACCTGTTCTTCAGCGGCAGGATCTTCGTAGACTTCCCCCTCGACAGCCGCGGGGTCTTCATAGGCGGTCTGATCCGCCGTACCGTCCTCATAGGCCGCCTCTTCGACGAGGGATTCGTCGGCATAAGCCTCATCCGTCACCGACTCTTCGGTCACCGATTCTTCGGAATAGGCAGCGGTTTCCTCAAAGTAGGTTTCTTCGGAATAGGTCTCGACGAAGGTTTCCTCATAGTAGGTTTCGTAGACCTCTTCGGTGTAGGTGACCGAATAGACCTCTTCGGAATAGGTCGAATAAAAGACCTGATCGACCTCTGTGATGTAGTATTCGTCGTAGGACCAATAGGTTGTGTCATCGACAAAGTAGAAGACCGCCTGATCCGACCGCAGCGCATCAAGGAAAACATCTGTGATGATGACCGCGGCGACATAGGTGAAGGTGTCATCCCATACTGTCTGCACGCGCGGGGCATAGGGCGTGTACCAGCGTGCATAGTCAAAGCCGCGTCCACGATAGCCCGGCCAGCTGTCCGCGCGGTCAAGGCTGACCGGGGCACGAAAGCCCGCATCGTCAATCTGCGCGATGGTGCGCTGCTTGCGCCCTTTCCACAGCCCGTCAAAAAAGAACAGCGACTCGCCATTGCCAACGCCATAGGCGACGATGCTGTCCAGATCGACCGGACGACGGATCAGCTTGTTGTCAACGCGGCTGATCACCTCGCCGGGTTCAAAACCGTACAACTCTCCCACGCCACCCGGCTGGACCGAGGCAACCACAACCCCCGTGGCCGAGCGTGGCAGTTTGAACTGCTGTTTCACTGCCGGGGTGATCGGCATCAACACTGCATCCAAGGCAGGCGAGACATAGGGGTCCGGCAAGCGATCCTGCGCCATGGCGGGTGCGGCGACATTGACAAGGGCGACAGCAAAAACGCCCATCAGAGTCCGGCGCAACAGACCAGAGCAATTGGGGAAAAGGCTGAACATGAGACCCTCGCGGTTGCACGGAAGTAATAGGTGTACTTGACCGGGACGGGCGAGGTTCGTCCAATGCTTTTGCCGGTATCTTTCGTCACTAACGACAAAAACTACGCGGCACACCACCCCGTGCCGCCTTATCTTGCCGGACAATCACCCGCCAATTGCGCAGGCGATCAACCCCAGCCGCCGCCGCCCGGTGTCAGCATTTCAAACGCTGCCCCGGCGGGCAGGTCGCAGCGGTCGTTTCCGGCCAGCGATTCCACCCGTCCATCCGGCCAGATCGCGCGGTTTTCCCCCACCGCCCCACGCCCGCCACCTGCCCCGCCAAAAGGGCCGATCA